>JBOGZL010000067.1:0-23516 GCA_050697195.1 Solirubrobacterales bacterium | reverse complement strand
ACGGGCGCAATTGGCAACCTCTACTGTCGTAGGGCGGGTAGCCGCCCTGGTCGCGCTGCTGCTCGCCGCGATCGCGGCGGCCCTGGTGCTCGTCCGGGGCGGGGGCGACGGCTACGAGGTGACGGCGAAGTTCGAGAACGCGAGCCAGCTCGTCGGCGGCGAGCAGGTCGTGGTGGCGGGGACCCCGGCCGGGTCGGTCGAGGAGATCGCGCTGGGCTCGAACGGCGAGGCCCTGGTCACGTTCACGGTCGAGGACGAGTACGCCCCGCTCGAGACCGGGACGACCGCGACGATCCGCTCCTTCTCGCTCTCGGGGATCGCGAACCGCCAGGTCGAGCTCACCCTTCCGCCCGACGAGACCGCGGGGGCGCAGATCCCCGACGGCGGTGTGATGGACCAGTCCGACACCGTCTCGGAGGTCGACCTCGACCAGATCTTCAACACGCTCGACAAGCGCACCGTCGACAACCTGAAGAAGGTGATCAGGGGCTTCGAGGTCTCCTACGACGGAGTCGGCGAGCAGGCGAATCGGGGCTTCCACTACCTCAACCCGTTCCTCTCGACGTCGCGCCAGCTGTTCGGCGAGCTGACCCGCGACGAGCGCACCTTCGAGCGCCTGATCGTCGACACCTCGCGGCTCTCGGGCGCGCTGGCGGCGCGGCGCGACGATGTCTCGGGGCTGGTCGGAAACCTGAACCGGATGATGGGCGCGATCGGGCGCCAGAAGGAGTCGCTCGCGCGCGCGGTGGGCGAGCTGCCGAGCTTCATGCGCAACTTCAACACCACCGCCGTCAACCTGCGCGCGGCCCTCGACGACGTCGATCCTCTCGTCGACGCCTCGAAGCCCGTCGCCGTGAAGCTGCGCCCGTTCTTCCGCGAGTTCAGGGGCGCGGCCGACGACCTGGTGCCGGCCGTCCGGGACCTGGACGCGATCGTGCAGCGGAAGGGGAGGGACAACGACCTCGTCGAGCTGACGCGACTCGCCGTGCCGCTGGAACGGCGCGCGATCGGCGAGGGGAGCCCGGAGTGCGGCGACGAACCGGAGTCGGACTTCGGAAGCGCCTCCGACGACGACTTCACCCACGGAGCGTTCGGGGAGTCCACCTGCGCCCTGCGTAACGGGAGCTCCACGCTCGCGTTCTTCAGGCCCTATACCCCGGAGCTGGTCGGGTGGTTCGACGACTTCGGCCACTCGGGCACGACCGACGCGAACGGCGGCGTGGGGCGGATCGCGCTCACCCTCAACACGTTCAGCCTCAGCCCGCCCGGGCTCCCGATCCTCGACCCGGCGAACCTGCAGCCGGTCACGGAGCAGTTGGAGCTCCTCGACACGGGCAACACCCGGCGCTGCCCCGGAGCGCTCGAGCGCGACCCCGGGGACGGGTCGGCCCCGTTCGGCCCCAGCGACGGCGGGCCCAACTGCGACGAGAGCCAGGTCCCGACGGGCCCATGAGGCGACTCGCGCTGATCGCGGCAGTGCTCGCCTGCGGCGCCGCGGGGCTCGCGGCGTCGGCCGGCGCCGACGATGCCCACACGTACCGGATCGAGCTCGACAACGCGTTCGGGATCGTCGAGGGATCCGAGGTCCGGGTGGCGGGCGTCACCCAGGGACAGGTCACCGACCTCGACGTGAACGCGGAGAAGCGCGCCCTGCTCACGGTCGAGGTCTCGGGTCCATTGTCCGAGTTCGGCGACCGGACCGAGTGCTCCTCGGAGCCGCAGTCGCTGATCGCCGAGTACTTCATCGACTGCCAGCCGAAGGGCGACCCGCTCCCCGACGGCGGGGAGATCCCCGTCGAGCAGACGACTCAGACGGTCCAGCCGGACCTCGTCCAAAACACCCTGCGCGAGCCATTCAAGCGCCGGCTCCAGCTCCTGATCAACGAGTTCGGAACGGCGCTCGCCGGGAACGCGGAGAACCTCAACGCCGCCATCCGGCGCGGGGCACCCGCGCTCCGAGAGCTCCAGAAGGTCACCGACGTGCTCGGCGACCAGGGACGGATCATCCGCGACCTGAACGTGGACTCCGACGCGATCATGGCCCAGCTCGCGGCGCGACGGGGCGACGTCGTCCGGTTCGTCCAGGAGGCCCGCGACACCGCCGCCGCCGCGTCGGACCGCCGCGCCGACCTCTCCCGCGACTTCGAGATCCTCGACGACTTCCTCGCCGAGCTGAGCCCGACGATGGCCGAGCTCGGACGGCTCGCGCGCGCCCAGACACCGCTCCTCGCCGACCTCCGCAGGGCCGCCCCGCAGCTCAACCGCCTGGCGCTCAACCTGCCCGGCTTCAGCGACTCCGCCCGGGTCTCGCTCGACAGCCTCGGGGACGCGTCGGTGGTCGGGAAGCGCGCCCTGCGCAAGGGCCGCGACGAGATCCGCCAGCTCAAGCGGACGGGGAAGCGCGCGCCGTCCGTCTCCGAGGTGATCGCCGACTTCCTCGTCGACCTGGACGACCCGGGCCGCGCGGTCCAGGAGGACGCCCGCGCCGCGAGCGACAGCGGCCGCAGGGCGCCGACCGGGTACACGGGCCTCGAGGGGCTCCTCAACTACGCCTACTACCAGCCGGGCGCGCTGAACCAGTTCGATGCGGTCGGCCACCTGCTCCACTTCAGCCTGTTCTCGTTCGAGACGGGGCCGTGCGGGCACTTCTCGACGGGGGGCGAGGAGGGGAGCGCCCCGACCGAGACCGGCGGCGAGACGAACAACTTCCTCGATGCCGCCCGGTGCGTGTCGTGGCTCGGCCCCAACCAGCCGCGGATCGCCGGGGCCGACCAGAGCTTCACCCTTCCGCCCTACGACCCCTCGGTGTGCCCAGAGGGATCGAACGCGCCCGAGCTCTGCGACCCGGCCGGCTCGCCGACCTCGAGTCGAGCGGCGGGACGCAGCACATCCTCCGGCGGCGGCGCGCCACCGGCCCAGCCGATCGTCCCCCCGAGCGCGCTGCCCCCCGGGGCCGACGGCGTCGAGGACCTCCCCGACGGCGCCCTCGACGACATCCTCGATCCGCCGAAGAAGCCGGGGCTACCCGACGTCGGTCTGCCCGCGCCCGGCGGCGGCGGCGGCGGCGCGGGCGGGGGAGTCGGCGGCCTTCTCGACTTTTTGCTTGGAGACTGATGCACGCGCAGACGACATCCACGATCCGCTCGGAGGCCACCTCGTGAGGGGTCGCAGCCCGGCGCAGACGATCGCCTCCTCGCCGACGATGGTCGGCGCGATCACGACTCTGATCGCGGTCGTCGCCGTGTTCCTGGCCTACAACGCGAACTCGGGGCTCCCGTTCGTGCCCACCTACCAGGTCGCCGTCGAGGTTCCGAACGCGTCGCGGCTGACCACCAACAACGAGGTCCGGATCGGCGGTCACCGCGTGGGGGTCGTGGAGTCGATCGAGGCGATCCGGCCCCAGGACGACGCGTCGGCGTCCACCGATCCCAGCGCCGCCGAGGAGAAGCTCGGAACGGCAGATCCGGGCGAGGTGATCGCGCGCCTGAACCTGAAGCTCGACAAGGCCGCCGAGCCTCTTCCCCAGGACTCGACGTTCCGGGTTCGGTACCGCTCGGCGTTCGGGCTCAAGTACCTCGAGATCGAGCGCGGCGACGGCCCTCCGGCGCCCGAGGGCCACGTGTTCGGCGCCGAGCAGACGGTGGAGCAGACCGAGTTCGACGACATCAACAACACGTTCGACGCCCCGACGCGCGAGAACGCGCGCACCAACCTCGAGGGATTCGGGAATGCGCTCGCCGGCCGCGGAACTTCGCTCAACCAGGCGATCGAGTCGCTCGATCCGCTGCTCGCGAACCTGAGGCCGGTCGCGCGCACGCTCACGGCACGCGATACCGCGTTCCGCCGCTTCTTCCCCGAGCTCGGGGACGCGGCGCGGATCGTCGCCCCGGTCGCGGTCGAGCAGGCGGAGCTGTTCACGAACGCGGGGATCGCGTTCGCCGCGATCTCGTCCGACGCCGAGGCGCTTCGCGAGACGATCTCGGAGGGTGTCCCGACGCTGGAGACGGGGATCGAGACACTCCCCCGCCAGCGCCCTTTCCTGCGCGACTTCACGACCCTGTCGCGGCTGCTGAACCCCGGGGTCGAGGACCTCAGGGTCGCGCTTCCAAGCCTCAACGACGCGATCGAGGTCGGGACACCCGTGCTTCGCCGCACCCCGCGCATGAACGAGGACCTCCGTCGGGTGTTCGTCGAGACCGAGAACCTCGTCGACCTTCCGACCACGAAGCTCTCGCTCGAGCGATTGAAGGAGCTGTTCGACGAGGCCGCCCCGGTAGCCAAGCACGTCGTCCCCGCGCAGACCGTGTGCAACTACTGGAACTACTGGTTCACCTTCATCCCCGAGGCGCTGAGCGATCGCGACCAGGTCGGGTACAGCCTGCGGCAGTCGATCATCGGCTTCCCGCCCGGGGACGTCGAGGTGGACACGCCGCTCGCCGGGTATTCGGGCGTGCAGGCGAACGGACGCGCGGGCGCGGTCGCGGATCCGCCGAGCGGCGGCGAGTTCAGGCCCTACGAGGCTCCGATCGTGCACGCGAACCCCTACGCGCCGACCGGCCAGCGGGGGCCGGAGTTCCCGGACTGCCAGCCGGGCCAGACCGGGTACGCGCTCGGCGACCTGCGGGTTCCCGGTCAGCCGGCGTCCAACCCCGGGTTCGGCGTCTCCGACATCCCGGGCTCGCGCGGCCCCACCACCCTGTTCTACACCCAGGGCGGCGAGAGGCAGTTCCGCGACACCCGGGTGGACGGGAGGTACCCGAACCCGTGAGGCGCGGCCGCAACAGGCGCCTTCCCGACGTCGTCGTCGGCGCGATCGCGGTGTTCGTGATCGTGCTCGCCGGGGTGTTCGCGTTCACCAAGAAGGTTCCGTGGGCGGACGGGTACGAGGTCCACGCGACGTTCACGACGGCGCAGAACATCAGGCCCGCGTCTCCCGTCCGGGTCGCCGGGGTGAACGTGGGCGAGGTCACCGACGTCCGCGCGCTCAGCTCGGGCGACGAGGAGCTCGCCGCGGCGCTCGGCGAGGACGCGGCGCAGTCCGCGGCGGTGTCCGAGAGCGAGGGCCAGCAGGCGGCGGTCGTGACGATGGAGATCGCCGAGGAGGCGCGCCCGATCAAGGACGACGCCGCGTTCCAGCTCCGTCCCCGCCTCTTTCTCGAGGGCAACCTGTTCGTGGACATGACCCCAGGCTCGCCGGGCGCCCCCGAGGTCTCCGACGGCCACACCTTCCCGCTCGAGCAGAGCTCGGTCTCGGTCCAGCTCGACCAGGTGCTGAGCACGTTGCAGTCGGACGTCCGTGAGGACCTGCAGGTGTTCCTGGAGGAGTTCGGGTCGGCGCTCACGGACCACGGGGGCGCGGAAGGGCTCCAGGAGCTCTACCGGAGCTCGTCGGGCTCGTTCAAGTCGACCTCGCAGGTGAACCAGGCGCTGCTCGGCACCGAGCCGCACGACCTGTCCGGGTTCATCCGCAACTTCGATCGCGTCGCGGTCGGGCTGTCGCGAAACGAGGACCAGCTCAAGGACCTGGTGACGAACTTCCGCATCTTCGCCGGCTCGTTCGCGGCCGAGGACGCGGCACTCGAGCGGTCGATCCGCACCCTTCCGGAGGTGCTCGACGCGGCCGAGCCCGCGTTCGCGAACCTGAATGCCGCCTTCCCGCCCCTGCGCGCGTTCGCGCGCGAGGCGCTGCCCGGCGTTCGCAGCACCTCCCCGACCCTCGACGCGGCGACCCCGTTCATCCACCAGGTCCGCCGGCTCGCCTCAAAGCGCGAGCTTCGCGGGTTGACCAGGGACCTGCGACCCGCCGTCCCCAGGCTGGCGAAGCTCACTCGCCGCACGCTTCCCTTCCTCGACCGGAGCCGGGCGCTCGCGAGCTGCTTCAACGAGGTCGTGATCCCGTGGTCGCACGACGAGGTCTCGGTGTCCCCGGACCCCCTCGGCACCTACCCGCACGAAGCCGCCGGGACGGTGGCGGAGGAGACGGCGTACGGGATCGAGGGAATCGCATCGGAGAGCCGCTCCGGGGACGCCAACGGCCAGTACATCCGCACGGCGGCGGGCGGCGCGGGCAACACGGTGGTCACGCCGCCGCCGCCCGGCGAGGTCGAGGACTTCGTGGGCGTCGTCCCGCTCGACATCCAGGGCTCGGCCCCGAAGCTCGCCGACTCGGCGAAGACGCCGTTCAGGCCCCGGTCGCCGTGCGAGCGCCAGGAGCCGCCCGACCTGCGCTCCCAGCTCGGTCCGGCGCCGGAGCAGTCCGAGGTCAGCGCGGCGAGCCCGACCGAGGTCGGCGGGCCGATCGCCGGCCTCACCGAACGAGTGCAGAGCGTCCTCGAGCCGTTCGGCGCCCCCGCGGCGGCGAGGATCGCGCAGGGCGAGCTCGGCGACGAGGTTCGAAAGCCGTGGATTCGCTTCCTGAAGCAGGACTTCCCCCGCTACCAGCGCGAGATCAGGGCGCTGGGGGGCGGCAGCCGATGACGGTCGCGATCAGAAAGCACCTGCGGGACTTCATCGCGGTGGCGGTGCTGATCGTGATCGCGCTGATCACCACCTGGGTGATCCTCCAGGAGCAGCGGCTGCGAATCCCGGTCATCGAGGAGCGGCCGTTCGAGCTCAAGGCCGAGTTCGAGACCACCCAGGCGGTCGTTCCCGGACAGGGCCAGACTCTGCGAGTCGCCGGAGTGCGGGTCGGCGACGTCGAGTCGGTCGAGCTCGAGGATGGCCACGGCGTCGTCACGTTCGCCGTCGACCGCGAGTTCCTGCCCCTGTACCGCGACGCGACGATCCTGATGCGCCCGACGACCGGGCTCAAGGACATGTTCTTCGAGATGGACCCGGGGAGCAAGCGGTCCGGGGAGGTTTCCGACGGGGAGACGCTGCCGGTCGAGAACACCGCGCCCGACACCAACCTCGACCAGATTCTCGAGGCGCTGGACTCCGACACCCAGGCGTACCTGCGGCTGCTGCTGGTCGGCGCGGGCAAGGGCCTCGAGGGTCGCGACCGCGACCTCGGCGAGCTGCTCGGGTCGCTGGGCCCGCTGAACCACGACCTGGAGCGCCTCAACGTCGAGGTGGCCAAGCGCAAGGAGAATCTCGCGCGCCTGATCCACAACCTGAACCGCGTCACCGAGGCGGTCGGCCGCCATGACGAGGACCTCACAGAGCTCGTCGGCGCCTCGAACTCCGCGCTCGGCGCGATCGCGGAGCAGGACCCGAACGTGCAGCGCGCCGTGCGGCTGCTCGATCCGACGCTGCGCACCTCCGAGCGCACGCTGCGTGACGTGAGCGACTTCGCCGCTCAGCTCGGCCCGGCTGCCGGGGAGCTGCGCCCGTTCGCCCGCAACCTCGACGAGATGAACGCCGGGGTGCGCGAGCTCGCCGACGACGCGACCCCCGTCCTCCAGGACGAGATCCGGCCGTTCGTGCGCAAGGCGCGCAAGCCGGTCCGCGACCTGAAGGTCGCCGCGGGGCGGTACTCGAAGGCGGCCCCGAGGCTGACGACGATCGGGCGCAAGATCAACCGGCTCGGGAACATGGCCGCCCGAAACCCGAACGGCGCCGAGGCGCCGGGCGCCGAGGGCCGCGACGAGGGCTACCTGTACTGGGCCGCGTGGCTCGGCCACAACGGCAACAGCGTGTTCAGCGCCCAGGACGCGCACGGGCCCTTCCGGCGGATCTACTTCACCGCGAGCTGCGACAACGCCGCCAACATCCTCTCGGAGACGCCGCTCGCGCCGCTGATCACCAACCTGGCTCCGCTGTTCGCGGTCGGGGGGCCGTGCGCGGGGCCATGAGGGGGGTGAGCGGCTGATGCAGAAGCAGGCGCCGTCGATGGGGCGGATCCTGGTCGCGATCGGGTTCGCGCTGAGCTGCTTCGCCCTGCTGCTCTTCTTCTGGATCGCGTTTGGTGGGCCCACGCCGCTGAAGCCGAAGAGCTACGAATTCACCGCGGACTTCCCCGAGGCGACCACGCTCGCGATGGAGTCGGACGTCCGGATCGGCGGTGTGAGCGTCGGCGCCGTCAAGGAGCTCGAGCTCGCCCCCGAGGGCAGTGCCACCCGGGCGACGCTCGAGATCGATCCCGAGTTCGCCCCGATCTCCGAGGACGCGAAGGCGATCCTGCGCCAGAAGACGCTGCTCGGGGAGACGTTCGTGGAGCTGACAGGGGGAACCGAGCCGGGCGCCGAAGGGGTCCCGATCGCGCTCGGCGCGCAGGGAGGGGCAACCGACGCGGAGGCCCACGGCGCGGAGTCGATCCCCGAGGGTGGGCACCTGGCCTCCTCCCAGGTCCAGGAGGCGACCCAGATCGACGAGATCTTCAACGCCCTCGACGAGGAGACGCGGCTGTCGTTCCAGCGCTGGCAGGCGAACGCCGCGGTCGCGATCCAGGACCGCGGCCTGGACCTGAACGACTCGTTCGGGAACCTCGGTCCCTTCATCACCGACGCCTCCGACCTGCTCCAGATCCTGCGCCGCCAGAAGTTCGCGCTCAAGGGGGTCGTGCGCGACACCGGCGAGACGTTCGAGGCGCTGACCGAGCGCGATCGGGAGCTCGCCGGGGTGATCACGGGGTCCAACGCCACCTTCTCCGCGCTCGCCTCGGAGGACGAGGCGCTCGCCGAGACGTTCCAGATCCTCCCCACCTTCCAGCGCGAGACCCGCCTCACCCTCGACCGCCTCGACCGCTTCAAGTCCAACACCCGCCCCCTCGTTCAGGACCTGATCCCGGTCGCCCGCGACGTCTCGCCGACGCTGCGCAGCGTGCGCGAGCTCTCACCGCACCTGCGGAGCCTGTTCCTCGACCTCCGCGAGCTGGTGAAGGCGTCGAAGCGCGGCCTTCCGGCCCTGCGCGGCGTCGTCAGGGGACTGGGCCCGGTGCTCGAGGCGCTCGACCCGTTCCTCGCGAACCTCAACCCGGTCGTCCGCTACCTGAACTTCTACAAGACCAGCATCACCGACTTCCTCAGCAACCCGGGCGCCGCCCTCGGCGGGACGCTGAGCAACGTCCAGGGCCAGCCGGCGGCGCGGCACGCGCTCCGCCAGCTCGCGTACCTGAGCCCCGAGATCCTCTCGTTCTATCCCGAGCGCCTCGACACCAACCGCGGCAACGCCTACCTCTCGCCGAGCGGGCTCAACAACGAAGCGTCCGCGAGGTCGGGGATCTTCCCCAACTTCGACTGCGATCCGAGCGGCGGTCAGCGGCTCGCGGGCGACGGCGGCTCCCCGGACGTGAACAAGGACTTCGCACCCTGCATCGTCGCCCAGGACTTCCCGGCCGAGTTCGGAGGCAAGCGGGCGCCGAACCTGTTCGCGGACCCGTAGGCCCGGGCGCGGATGGGCCGGATGCCCGAAATAGCTGGGTAGGGCAGGGGATCGGACCGCAAACCGCACATTCGATCGTCCGGGGACATCCGATGTTGGGTTGACCGTCATATGCGCCGTCAACCCCACATTCGTCGGCGGCAAGGTGTGGAATGTGGGGTTTGCGGCACCGCCTCGCCACCTCCCTACTTGCCGCCATTGAGCCATAGGCTTGCTCCATGAAGATTGGGGTTGCGCTTCCCACGGTCGGGCTCGACCAAAGCGCGGAGCTGCTGATGCCGGTCGCCGAGGCGGCCGAGCGGCTCGGGTTCGACTCCGTGTGGGCAACCGATCACGCGCTGATGTCCTACGCGCGCCGCAGCGAGTACCCGTACGCGCGCTCCGGGACGGAGATCGGGATGAATCCCGGGATCGAGTGGCTGGAGCCGCTCTCGACGCTCTCGTACGTCGCCGCCGGCACCGAGCGCGTCCGCGTCGGCACGAGCGTGCTCGTCCTCCCGTACCGCAATCCAATCCTCGTCGCGTCCCAGGCCGCGACCCTGCACCTGCTCTCGGGCGATCGCCTGATCCTCGGCGTGGGGGCGGGCTGGATGCGGGAGGAGTTCGAGGCGCTCGGGCTCGACCCCGCCGAGCGCGGGGCGCGCACCGACGAGTACCTGGCCGTGCTGCGGACGCTGTGGCGTGACGACCCTGCCGCGCACGACGGGAGGTTCGTGAGCTTCGACGAGGTCGTGCTCGGCCTTTCGCCACGGGAGTCGGTCCCGCCGCTGTGGGTCGGGGGCAACACCCGCCCCGCGCTGCGCCGCTCGCTGCGCTACGGAGACGGGTGGCACGGCTTCGAGGTCTACTCCGAGGAGGTCCCCGAGATCCGCTCCGAGCTCGACGAGCTTGGCGACGAGGTGGGCCGCGATCCCGCCGAGCTGGAGCTGTCGGTGGTTCGCGGGATGGTGCCATCCGGGCGCGAGGAGGAAAGCCTGATCGAGGGCCGTCGCAACCTCGGCGCGTCGGCCGGCGAGATGGTCGAGGAACTCGGTCGGTTCGAGGACGCCGGGGTGGGGCTGGTCGTGCTCCAGGTCAGCCTGCTGGCGCCGCTGATGCCCGAGGGGATGGAGTGGTTCGCCGGCGAGGTGATGTCGCAGTTCTGAAAAGATCTGGCCAGCCAACCAGGGACAGAGGGAGAGGAATTTGACCTACTTCAAGGACGCCGACGACGTCTACGGAACGATCGGGAAGCTGTTCCAGGATCTCGCGGACGACGAGGAGCTCGGCCCGAAGTTCCGCAAGGCCGACACGATCGTGCGCTACGAGTTCCGCGACCCCGACTCCCAGATCACGGTCCGCCTCCAGCCGGAGCAGCCGGGCCAGGTGGACTTCGGGCACTCCGAGATGGAGCCCGACGTGGTGATGAGCATGGAGGCCGACACCGCGCACAAGTTCTGGCTCGGTCAGGTGAACGTGACGGTCGCGATGGCGCGGGGCCAGATCAAGGCCAAGGGCCCGGTGGCGAAGATCCTCAAGCTGGTGCCGATGACGAAGCCGGTGTTCCCGCGCTACAAGGCCCAGCTCGAGGAGCAGGGCCGGACCGACCTGATCAACGTCTGACATCGGTGGAGGCGTTCGGCGCCACCCGGTGGTCCGGGTTCAAGGACTTCTGCCAGTTCGTGAGCCCGACCCGCGTCGTCGCGGGGCGCGACCTGCTCGCCGGTGCTGGGTTCGAGTTGGCGAAGGAGGGCGCCACGCGCGCGCTGCTCGTCACCGACGAGGGCATCCGCGCCACGGGGCTCCCCGAGCGCGTCTCGGAGGGACTCGAGGGCGGCGGGGTCGAGGTGGCGGGGGTGTTCGACCGCGTTCCCCAGGACTCCGACGCCGGCGCGGTCGCCGAGTGCGCGGCGATGGCGACCGGCGAGGGAGCGGATGCGTTCATCGCCCTCGGCGGCGGCTCGGTTATCGACACCGCGAAGGCGGCGAACCTGCTCTTCACCCACGGCGGGGAGATCGCCGACTACGAGGGCGTCTACGTGCTTCCCCGCGAGCGCGACGGGATGGGGCCGCCGCTGCCGCTCGCGCCGCTCGCCGCGATCCCGACCACCGCCGGAACGGGCTCGGAGGTGAGCCCGGTCGCGGTGGTGAAGGACCCCGGGCGGGGGATCAAGGTGATCATGCTCGACTTCCCGCTCGCACCCCGCCTCGCGATCCTCGACCCCGACTCGACCGCGACGCTGCCGGCGCCGATCGCCGCGGCGACGGGGATGGACGCGCTCACCCACGCGATCGAGGGTGTGACCTCGACCGAGTGGAGCCCGTACGGGGACGCGTACGCGCTTCAGGCGATCCGGATGATCCGCGACAACCTCGAGCGCGCGGTCGCCGACACCTCGGACACCGAGGCGCGCGGGAACATGCTGATCGCGGCGAACCTCGCGATCGTCCCCACGGGGCTCGGTGCGACCGGGATCACGCACTCGCTGTCGCATCCGTGCGGCGCGAGGCACGGTGTCCCCCACGGGGTCGCGAACGCGATCAACCTCCCGGTCGCGATCGAGTTCAACGCCGCGGTGTCCGAGGCGCTCGCGGACCGCTACCGGGAGATCGCCGCGCTCGTCGGCGTCGACGGGCAGGGTGCGGGAGCGGACGTGGGCGCAGCGCTCGCGGGCTGGGTGCGCGAGCTTACCGGGCGGCTCGGGCTCCCGCGCAGGCTCTCCGAGGTCGGAGTGAGCGAGGAGTCGGTCCCGCAGCTCGCCGAGGACGCGATGGGGGAGGGGTCGACGCTCGTCAACCCGCGCGAGCCGACCGAGGAGGACTTCGCCGAGCTCTACCGGCGCGCCCTGTAAGCGCGCGCGTTGCGCCAGAAGCGGACCATCTTGCGGGCGTTTTCGCGGTAGCGGGCGACCGCCCCCTCGGGAAGCTCGAACCCGCCCACCGTCCTGCGCGGCACGAGCGCCCAGCCGCCGTTCTCGCGCCGCAGGTCGCCGCGGACCTGGAAGTTCTCCTGGGCACGGAAATCGGGCCTGTGGGCGTGCGCGGTGAGGCACGCTCGTCCCTCCAGCAGCGGCAGCCCCGCCGGGTCGGCCTCGATCGCGATCCGCCGTCGCACGGGGTCGGACCTCACCGGAACTCGCACGGAGACCGGGAAGCCGTCCGGCGCCACCCACCCCAGAGCAGCCGTCCGATGCCGGCTCCCGAGCTCCTCGATCCGCCGGCTCCACGCGACCGCGCCGCCGCCCGCGGGGGCGTGCGCCGCGGGGGGCTCCTCGGCATGCCCGGACCGGACCTCCTCGACGTGGGAGTCGAGGATCGTCGGCTCCTCGCGATGGTCGCCCCCGGGCCACACGAAGACTCGCTCGGGCCTGACCTTGACGTACAGGCGCGTGTAGTACCAGCTGAACAGTCCCCGCACGAGGCGCGGCGGGTGCATGTCCCTGGTCGCGGGGAGCTTCTCGATCGACTCCCGCCAGTAGCGCTCCCGGTTGGCGGCGAGGTCGCGGTCGTCGACCTCGGCCGAGCCCTGGACGAGGACCTGGATTCCGCCCTCGATCCCGGATCCGGTGGGGTCGGAGAACAGCAGCGCGACGCGGGGGTTGCGACGCGCGTCCTCGGCCTTCTTCGGGTAGCCGAGACCTGTGGTGGTGTCGATCGTCGGCTCGCCGGAGTGGTAGTACGGCGTTACCGGCCACGTGATCGGCTGCTGGCGGGAGTCGACCGTCGTGTACTCGCAGGTGACGAAGCGCTCGAAGACCTCGCGTACGTCCTGCGGCAGGCTGCTGGTCACGGCACCGCGATCTTAGCCCTGATCGGCCTCCTCGTAGCCCGGCTCGCCGGGCATCACGATCCGCCGGCCCTCTCCCTCGCCGATCACCTTCGGGAGCACCGGCTCCACCCGGTCGCCGACCGCGTCGAGAACCTCGCGCGAGCTCGCGAACGGGAGCAGCGCCTCGAGGTGCTTGATCGTCGGGAACACGAGCTCGAGCTCGCCCGCGGCGTGCATGTCGAGTGCCCGCCGGGGCGCGAACCACCCCGCGTCCACCGTCTCTCCGCCGTCCGCCCGCGGGGGAGAGTGGGGGGGAGCAAGGGCGAGATAGAAGCGGGTGTCGAAGCGGATCGGGGCGACCTCGGGCGTGATCCAGCGCGACCACGGGCGCAGCTCGGTGTCGTCGGGAAGCGCGATCCCGGCCTCCTCGGCGAGCTCTCGCACCGCACAGGTGCGATGCGCGCGCTCCTCGTCGGCCGGCGAGAGAGCGCCGTCGCGCTCGCTCGGCTCGAGCGCTCCGCCAGGGAACACCCACACCCCGGGCATGAACCGCGCCGCCGGATTTCGCCGCACCAGCAGCACCTCCACGCCACGCTCCGAGTGCTTGCCTCCCCGACGCAGGAGGATGATCGTCGCCGCGGGCCGCGGCGTCGCCGGCTCGTCCACGCTGGGAATCTACCCTCCCAGCCTCCGGTAACCTGCGCGCGGGTGACCACCGGGACCGAGACGCAGCAGCTGTGGATGTGCACCTCGTGCGGGTTTATCTACGACCCCGACGAGGGCGACCCGGACGGCGGGATCCCCCCCGGGACCGCGTTCGACGACATCCCGGACACGTGGTTCTGCCCCGTGTGCGGCGCCCGCAAGGCCGACTTCGAGCCGTACGAGGAGTAGGCAGTCCCTAGCCCGGCTGCTCGTCCAGCGCACGCTCCCGGCGGCTGCGCATCCAGGCCCGCGCGGCGAGCCACAGCAGCGCCGCGACGATCGCGACCGGGACCGAGCCCGCGAGCGCGATCAAGGTGATCCCGACCGCCACCTCGAGGACCCGCACGGCGTCGTCGAGCGCGTCACCGATGGTCCACCCGGTGTCTGCCTCGGCCGCGTCGGCGACGATCGAGACGTGGACGGGCACGAAGCGCACTCGCTCGCTCGCCCCGGCGAGCTCGGTCCGGGTCGTGGCGAGGGAGTCGCGGACCATTCGGAGCTCGACGCGGATCGCGGGCTCGTCAGCCGGGTCGGCGGCGTCGAGCTTCGCTCGGAGACGCTCGCGCTTCGCGGTCAGGTCCTCGATCCGCTCCCGCCCGGTCGTGAAGCGACGGGTGATGTCGTCGGTCCCCTCGGTCAGGGACCTCACGTGCCCGAGCTCGGAGAGGTCGTCGAGAGCCGGCTGCAGGGTGCGCGCGGAAAGCTTGAGCTCGAACTCGCCGCTCGCGGTCTCGCCGTCGCCGCTCGACACGCTCGAGGACACGACGAACCCGCTGTAGCGGTGGGTGACGTCGACGACTCCGTCGGCGACGTCGCGGACGCTCTCGGGGCTCGTCGAAAGCGCGAGGTCGGCCGTGCGGGCGATCCTTCGCTCATCGCCCGGCGCGGGCCGCGCGGGGTCGCCCTGGAAACGCAACGCGGCTTCGCCAGAGCGATCGTTCGCGGGCGACGGCTTCTCGAGCTGATCGGCGACGCCGGGGGAGCGCCCCACGTCTTCGGGGCGTCCGGCCTCATCGAGGACGCCGCTCGCGCTCACCGCGATCGCCGCGACGGCGACGAAGCTCGCCGCGCCGAGCGCGTACCGGAGCTTGAACGCCCTCCGCCTCGGCGCGCGCGGCTTCACGAACCGCTCCGCCGCCCGGGCGTCGAGCTCGGCCGTGAACTCCGAACGCGGCTCGGGGCGCTCGGCGATCAGCAGGCTCTCGATCGTCGTTTCGTTCTCGTCATGCGGGTTCATCGCACGCCCTCCTCAGCTTCTCGATCACCCTGTGCAGCCGGGTTCCGGCGTTCGACTCGCTGACCCCGATCACGCCGGCGATCTCGGAGTTCGACAGCCCGGCGAAGAACTTCAGCGCGACGAGCTCGTGCTCGCGCGGCTTCAGCGCCTCGAGCGCGGAGCGCAGGGCGGCCCGCCGCAGCGCGGTGTCGGCGCCGTGCTCCGGCGACTGCGCCGCCTGGTCCGCGGGGTCGCTCGCGAGCTCCGTGTGGCGCCGCCTCCGGCGCAGCTCGTCGAGCGCGGCATTGCGCGCGATCCCGAACAGCCACGCGCGATGGGTGCCGCGGCGCGGGTTGTGGCGGCGCCGCTTCCGGTACGCGCGCTCGAACGCCGCCGCGGTCACGTCCTCGGCGGCGGCGCGGTCGCGGAGCAGGCCGGCGACGTAGGCGTAGACGTCGTCGCGGCTCGACCGGTACAGGGCGTCGAACGCGGCCTCCGCGTCGCTCGGGATCTGTGCGGCCGGGGCCGCCACCGTCTGCTCCACGCCCTTACTACGCGCGAATGGCGCCTCCATCACACCTCAATATCGACCGTCGAAGGGGCGAGGTTCAGGCCGCGAGCGCCTCGACCGAGGCGTCCGCGGGGACGGGCCCGTACGCAGATGCGACGGCTGCCCGGATCGAGTCGGCGGTGATCGCAACCAGGCGGCGCAGGTCGGGCTTCGAGATCGCGAGCGGCGGCATCATCACGACGACGTCGCCGAGCGGGCGGATGATCGCGCCACGGGCCCTCGCCTCCAGCGTCACGCGGTGTCCGAGCCGCAGCGCAGAGTCGTGCTCGCCGAGGTCGACCCCGACCATCATCCCGCGGCCGCGCACCTCGGCGACCTCCGGCATCAGGATGATCTCGTTCAGGAGCTCGCCGAGGAGACGGATCTTCGGCTGGAGGCGGAGCAGGGTGTGCTCGCGCTCGAACGCCTCCAGGTTCGCGATCGCGGCGGCGCACGCCATCGGGTTGCCGGTGAACGTGTGACCGTGGAAGAACGTGCGGTACTCCTCGTGCGCGCCGAGGAAGCCGTCGTGCACCCGCTCGGTGGTCAGGGTGGCGGCGAGCGGGAGATAGCCCCCGGTCAGGCCCTTCCCGAGGCAGAGGAAGTCCGGCGCAACGCGCTCCTGCTCGCATGCGAACATCGTCCCCGTGCGCCCGAACCCGGTCGCCACCTCGTCGCAGATCAGGAACACGTCGTGGCGCTCGGTCAGCTCGCGGGCACGGCGCAGGTAGCCGGGCGGCTGCACCCGGATCCCCGCGGCCCCCTGGACGAGCGGTTCGACGATCACCGCCGCGATCTCCTCGCCGTGGAGGGCGAGCACCCGCTCGAGCGCCCCCACGTCGCCCGCGTCGACGGTGTGGGTCCCGAACAGGAGCGGGCTATACGCCCCGTGGAAGAGCTCGATCCCGCCGACCGCCACGGCGCCGAGGGTGTCGCCGTGATAGCCGTCCCGCAGGGAGACGAACGAAGTCCGGCGGACGTGCTGGCCGCCGCGCTGCTGCCAGTACTGGAACGCCATCTTCAGCCCGATCTCGGTCGCGGCGGAGCCCGAGTCGGAGTAGAAGACGCGGTCCAGGCCGGGCGGAGCGATCTCCACGAGCCGTCCCGCGAGCTCCGCCGCGGGCCCGTGGGTGAGCCCGAGCAGGGTGGAGTGCGCCATCCGGTCCAGCTGCGCGTGGAGGGCGCGGTCGATCAGCGGGTGGCGATGGCCGTGGACGTTGCACCACAGAGACGAGACACCGTCGATGTAGCGCCGCCCCTCCGAGTCGATCAGCTCGGTGCCCTCGGCACGGTCGATGATCAGAGGCTGCTCCTCGCGCCACTCGCGCTGCTGAGTGAACGGATGCCAGAGATGGCGGTGATCGAGCTCGCCTGTCGTGGGCATCGACGCCGCGGACGATAGATCGCGGCGCGGCGGAAACCGGTCGAACGTCGGACGGGCGCCACCGTGATCGATCTCACACTGTTTTCGCTGGCGAAATACTTTCATATCTGCAACCATTATGGAGTGGAGGCTGCAACCGGTACCAAGTCGAAGCGGGGCGCCGGGCGACACTCGAAACCGACCGCCGCGGACCACGAGCTCGCGGTCCGGCTCGGGGCGCTGATCCTTCACGCGCTCGGCTCGAGCGGTGGCGAGGTGATGCGCGCGATCGACGAGACGCGGTTGAGCCTCGTCCAGTTCAAGGCGCTGATGGCGCTCGCTGGCCACGAGGACGAGGAGAGGTCCTCGGTCAAGCTGCTCGCGGAGCGGCTCGGGGTCTCGGTCCCGTCCGCGAGTCGGGCGGTCGACGACCTCGTGAAGCGCGATCTCGCCAGCCGGGCGGAGGATCCCGAGGACCGCCGCGTGCGGCGGGTATCTCTGACCGCCGCCGGGCGCGAGCTCACGGATCACGTGATGGCGGCGCGCGTCGCAGGGCTGGAGCGGTTCGTGACCACACTCAGCGCTCCTGAGCGGCGCAGGCTCGACGCCGCGCTCGAGGTGCTGCTGAAGCGGGACGAGATCGCGGAGCTGCGCCGATCGCACGCGAGGAGGCTGCGCCGGTGACGCGCTACCGCCACCTGATCACGGAGGAGAACGCCAAGTGGTGGACGCTCGGCGCGATGTGCTTCGCGCTTTTCATGATCATGCTCGACAACACGGTCGTGAACGTCGCCCTGCCGTCGATCCAGGAGGACCTCGGCGCGAGCATCTCGGGGCTGGAGTGGATCGTGAACGGCTACACGCTCTCGTTCGCTGTCCTGCTCGCGACCGCGGGCCGGCTCGGGGACATCCTCGGGCGGCGGCGGATGTTCGTTTTCGGGGTGATCGCGTTCGCGGCGTCCTCGGCCGCGGCCGGGCTCGCGCCCTCGAGCGGCTTCTTGATCGCGAGCCGGATCGTCCAGGGCGTCGGCGCCGCGTTCATGCTCCCCGCCACCCTCTCGATCATCACCGATGCGTTCCCGGCTGCGGAGCGTGGGCGTGCGATCGGCACCTGGGCCGGCGTGTCCGCGCTCGCGCTCGCGATCGGGCCGGTCGTCGGCGGCTTTCTCACCGAGCACGTGTCGTGGCGGGCGATCTTCTACCTCAACATCCCGGTCGCGGCTGCCGCCGTCGTCGCGGCGCTGTTCGCGGTCCGGGAGTCGCGCGACCCGACCGTGGAGCCCCGGATCGACTACCTCGGGGTCGGGGTTCTGACGACCGCGCTCACCGCGCTCGTTCTCGCGCTGATCGAGGGCAACGCATGGGGCTGGGGGAGCGCACCGATCGTCGCGCTGCTCGCGGTGGCCGCGGTCCTGATCGCGGTGTTCGTCGCCGTGGAGCTGCGCGTGCGTGTGCCGATGGTCGAGTTCGGCCTGTTCGCGGACCGCAGCTTCGTCGGGGCGATCGTGGTCGCGTTCATCGTCTCCTTCTCGATGCTCGGGATGTTCTTCTTCCTCGCCCTGTACATGCAGAACATCCTCGGGTACAGCCCGCTCGAGGCCGGCGTCCGCTTCCTTCCCTCGACGCTGATGGTCGTGGTCGTGGCCCCGATCGCGGGACGGCTCACCGACCGGATCGGGGCCCGGTGGCTGATCACGATCGGGCTTGCGATCGTCGCGGTC
This sequence comes from Solirubrobacterales bacterium, assembly GCA_050697195.1. GTDB lineage: Bacteria > Actinomycetota > Thermoleophilia > Solirubrobacterales > 70-9 > DASPWW01. The sequence continues at coordinate 4,892 of JBOGZL010000067.1, read as the reverse complement.
TCGCTCTACAGGCTCACCCTGATCGACGCGGCGACCACCTACGGCGATCTGCTCCTCTCGTTCGTGCTGATGGGGATCGGGATCGCGCTCACGATGTCGCCGATGTCCACCGCGGCGATGAACGCCGTCCACGACAGCAAGGCGGGAATCGCCTCGGGACTGCTCTCGATGATGCGGATGGTCGGAGGGACGTTCGGCGTCGCGGCGACCGGCGCGATCTTCCAGGGCGCCGTCGGCGACGGGCTCGAGCCGGGCCGGGTCGCGGCCGCCTCCGCTGCCGCCCGGGACGCCTTCATCGACGGGCTCACGAGCGCGATGCGCCTCTCGGCGGCGGTCGCGCTCGCGGGGGCGATCCTCGGCTGCGTGCTGATCCGGGCGCGGCGCGAGACGACCGAGCCCGAGACGGCGGTCGCCGCCGCGAGCGGCGGCGAGATCGCCTCGGCCGAGCACCCCGCCGGTTAGCCCTCGGCCACCGCCGACTATCGTCCCGCCCGATGCCGGGCGAAGACGAACGGATCGAGCCACGGACCTGGGTCGCCGCGCCCGACGACGCCGGCGAGGTGACGCGGCTGATGGTCGCGTTTCGCGACTGGTGGGAGCGCGACGAGCCGAGCGCGGAGCGCTTCGCGGCCGGCGTCGCGCGACTGCTCGACGATCCGGCGACCGAGTTCCTGCTCGCCGCCGCCGACGGCGGGCCCGCGGCGGGCGTGTGCCAGCTCCGCTACCGCCACGGGCTCTGGTACGACGCCCCGGATTGCTGGCTCGAGGACATCTACGTCGAGGAGCGTGCGCGGCGGTTCGGCGTCGGCCGCGCGCTGGTGGCGACCGCGTTCCAACGGGCACAGGAGCGCGGCTGCCGCCGCGTGCAGCTCGACGTCAACGAGGCGAATGCCGAGGCGCTCGCCCTCTATAAGCGCCTGGGCTTCGACGAGGTGCAGGACCCGCCGGGCGGCAGGTTGCTGCTGATGACGCGCTGGCTCTGACCGTCGGTATCAGACTGGTATCATCCGCGCGCGGGTATGGCTATGACGCTGCGTCTCAGCGACGAGCAGGCCGACGCGCTGCGCCGCCGCGCGGAGAAGGAGGGTCGCAGCATGCAGCAGGTCGCGCTCGCCGCGGTCGACGACTACATCGTGCGCGCCGGCGACGACGAGCTCACCGACCGCCTGGCCGAGCAGGGCGCACAGCGATTCGCGTCGCTGCTGCGCAGGCTCGGGGAGTGACCCTCTACCTCACGGTCGAGCAGGCACTGCGCACAGCCCGCTTCGCGACAGGCGGACCGGTCGAGGTGCGCGACCTCGGGCTCCTGCAGGCCGCGATCCACCGGCCGAGCGCAAGCGTCCTCGGCCGCGATGCCTACCCCCACCTACCCACCAAGGCGGCGGCGCTGATGCACTCGCTGGCCCGCAACCATCCGTTGGTCGACGGCAACAAGCGGCTCGCGTGGCTCGCGACGTACGTATTCTGCGCCAAGAACGGGCTGGAGCTCGACCCCGACGAGGAGGACGCCTACGAGTTCGTGGTCGCGATCGCGAGCGGTGCGCTCGACGACGTCGAGGAGATCGCACGGATCCTGGGGTCGTTTGCGAGCTCGCGGCCGTCCGCCTAGGTTTCAGCGCCGGCGCCCGCGAGCCACTCGTCGAGCGGCAGCTCGGAGCCGGCCTCGGCGAGCGATTCCGGGTCGGTCGGCCGCAGGCCGGTGACCGGGACGCCGCCGAGCCGCTCCACGGTCTCGCGGTTCGAGCGCTCGAGCGCGCTCGGCTCCGCCGGCCACGGAGTCATCACGACGCCGGCGACGCGGAGCCCTCCGGATCGGGCGGCGTCGATCGTGAGCAGGGCGTGGTTGATCGTCCCGAGGCCCGCCCGCGCCGCGACCACGACCGGGAGCGCGAGGTCGATCGCGAGGTCGCGGACGAGGTAGCCGGGTGTGAGCGGCACCATCAGCCCGCCGACCCCCTCGACCACGAGCGCGTCCGCCTCCTCGGCGGCGACGCGGGCGGCGTCGAGCAGCTTCCGAGGCTCGATCCGCGCCCCGGCGAGCTCCGCCGCGAGGTGCGGGGAGGCGGGCGGCCCGAAGCGATACGGGGCGACCTCGTTCGGCGACTGCCCGGCGCCGGCAACGCTCGCGAGCAGCTCGTGGTCGGGTGGCCACCCGTCCGCGGGCTCGTCGAGGCCGGTCACGGCCGGCTTGAACGCGGCGACGCGCTCCCCGCGCACCGCGAGCGACGCGCATACCGCCGCCGCCGCCACCGACTTCCCGGCCCCGGTGTCGGTCCCGGTGACGAATATCCCGCGGGGGAGGTCGCTCAAGCGGCTTCGTCGAGGGCTTGCGCCCCGCTCGCCCCGAGCCCGAGCTCCGCGGCGACGTCGGCGAGCACCTGGGCGGCGCGCCGCAGGTCAGCCGCCTCGTGGGTGGCCATCACCGTCAGGCGCAGGCGCGAGGTTCCCTCCGGGACCGTGGGGGGGCGGATCGCCTGGACGAAGACGCCGCGCTCCAGCGCGCGCTCGCACAGCGCCATCGCCGTGTCGGCCTCGCCGACGACGATCGGGAGGATCTGGGTGCTCGAGCCGGGGCGGTCGAGCCCCCGGTGGCGGAGCTCCGAGCGCATCACGTCGGCGTTTCGCCGCAGGCGATCGACCAGGTCGGAGCTCGACTCCAGCAGCTCCAGCGCCGCCAGCGCCGCGCCGACCGAGGGCGGTGGAGGCCCGGTCGAGAAGATGAACGGCCGCGCGGCGTTGACCAGGAGGTCGACGATCTGCGGCGAGGCGCACACGTACGCGCCGTAGCTCCCGAGCGCCTTGCCGAGCGTGCCGACGATCACGTCGACCTCGCCGGCGAGGCCGTCCTCGGCGATCGCGCCGCGCCCTTCCGGGCCCAGCGCCCCGGTCCCGTGCGCCTCGTCGACGAGCAGGCGGCAGCGATGCCGCCGCGCGAGCTCGACCAGCTCGCCGAGCGGCGCGAGGTCGCCGTCCATCGAGAACACGCCGTCGGTGGCAATCAGCGCCGCGCGATTTGCGGCCTTGCGCAGCCCCCACGCGAGGTGGTCGAGGTCGCAGTGCCGGTAGACGAACCGCTCCGCGCGCGAGAGCCGGCACCCGTCGATGATGCTCGCGTGGTTGAGCTCGTCCGAGAACACCACCTCGCCGCGGCGAGCGAGCGCGGCGATCGTCCCCGTGTTGGCGAGGTAACCCGAGCCGAAGAGCAGCGCGGACTCCATCCCCTTGAACTCCGCGAGCCGCTGCTCGAGCTCGCGGTGCAGGTGCATGTTCCCCGAGATCAGGCGCGAGGCCCCCGACCCGGCCCCCCAGCGCATCGCGGCGTCCGCCGCAGCCTCGCGCACCTCGGGGTGCTCGGCGAGCCCGAGGTAGTTGTTCGAGCACAGCAGCAGCACCTCGCGCCCGTCGAGCACGATCGTGGGCCCCTGCGGCCCGTCCACGAGCCGCAGGCGGCGGTGGAGCCCCGACTGGCGGAGCTCCTCGAGGCGCTCGACGATGTCGATCACGGCGGCGCTAGTCGCCCCAGCCGGCGGGGTCGGTGCTCTCGGCCGCGGGTCGCTCACTCGGGTACGGCGGCGGCCTGTGCTTCTTGCGCACGACTCGGAGGTGCTTCGCCGGGTCCCAGAAGTTCGCCTCGTGCTGGCTGTCGATCAACTCGTCGATCGGCGTCTCGGGCGCCTCCCCGCTCAGCCACCCAGAGCGGTTGTCGGGTCGCGGGTTGGCTCCGTTGTCTTCCTGGCGCCCCACGTTCAGCCCCAGCTCCTCGAACATCTCCCGGTCGTCGGCCGGCTCCGCGCCGAGCGTTGTGAGGAAATTGCCCATCATCACCCCGTTGAGGCCCGCCTTGACGGCGAGCGGCTGGAGCTCGCCGAGGTTCTCCACCCGCCCCCCGCAGAGCCGGAACAGCGCGTCGGGGATGATCAGCCGGAAGATCGCCACCCACTTCACGACCTCCCACGGGTCCATCAGCTCGCGGTCGCCGAACTTGGTGCCCGGGCGGGGGTTGAGGAGGTTGATCGGAACCGACGTCGGGTTCACCTCGGATAGCTCGAACGCCATCTCCACGCGCTGGCGGGGCGACTCGCCGAGGTTGAGGATCCCCCCGACGCAGGTCTCCAGCCCCGCCTCCTTGACCGCGTCGATCGTTCGCACCCGTCCCTCGTAGCGGACCGTGGTCGTGACCTCGTCGTAGTAGGAGCGCGCCGTCTCCACGTTGTGGTGGACCCGCTGAACGCCGGCGTCGGCAAGCTCGCTCGCGCGCTCCGCGGACAGATGCCCCACCGACACGCACCGCTTCAGGTTCGTGTGCTCGGAGACGAGCTTCGCCCCCTCGACGACCTTCGCGAAGTCGCGCTTCGACAGCCCCTGACCCTGCGTCACCATGCAGAAGCGGTGCGCGCCGGCGGCCTCGGCGGCCCGGGCGTGCTCGAGGATCTGGTCCGGCTCCATCATCGCGTGCATCGGGGTATCCGCCTCGGCGTATCGGGACTGGGCGCAGAACCCGCAGTCCTCGGCGCACCCGCCCGACTTCGCGTTCACGAGCGAGCACATGTCGGTCGAGTCCCCGAACCGCTCCCGGCGCACCTCCCAGGCCCGCTCGACGACGCCCATGATCCCCTCGTGATCGGCGATCTCCCCGAGCGCGAGGGCTTCGTCGAAGCTGACCAGGGGCGGCATGCGGCCGGGAGGCTAGGAGCCGTCCCGGACGCCGCCGCGACTTCGGGGACCCAGGCGTGTTCTAAGTGGCGATTAGGGGGATGGAAGAGCCGCTGAGATCGAGATCAGCAGCCGACCCGGAGGCCGCCGGCAGGGGGCGGCCGCCGGGGTCCCCCGGCAGGGGGCGGCAGCCGGCGGGCACGGCTAGTGGGATGTCTCATAACCTCGCACCCGAAACC
>JBOGZL010000066.1:0-19208 GCA_050697195.1 Solirubrobacterales bacterium | reverse complement strand
GTCGCGAAGCTCGCGCACGGCAAGCGCGACAAGCGCCCGGTCCGCGGGCAGCTCGGCGGACATGAGGCCGGCAGACGGGCCCAGGCGGGCGTCGCCGACGGCGTCCGGCCACAGCTCGGGCGGGACGTGAACGATCGCGAGCGCGGCCGGCGGCGGGCGGTCGAGGAGCTCGGCGACCAGGTCGAGCCCCTCCTCCCCCTCCGGGAGGCGGAGGTGGCACAGGTTTCCCCGCGCCGCGGCCCGCTCGAGGGGCTCGCCGCGGGCGCGGAGCGAGTCCTCTAGCTCACGCGCGGCATTGGAGGCGAGTACGGTGGGGCGCCGACCCCGAGCCGGGGCGCCGAGCTCGATCAGGAGCGCCGCCCGAGCCGCGCCGGTCGAAACCGCGACCGCGACCGCGGCGGCGACAGCGGGCGCGGCACCGGCACCGTGGAGGGAAGTCGAGACCACCACGGCGGGTCGCCCCGACCGCTCGTGTCTCCCGGCCGGCTCCGGCCGAGCCACGGCGTCCTCCGGCTCGAGGAGGAAGTCGCGCACCGTGGGGAACCCGCTCATCTACCCGCCCGCCGGCCGCCGCACCCACGCCGAGGAGTCGACGGCGAGCCGCTTGGAGAGTCCGCGCAGGGGCGAGGGCGGCCGAAGCTCGACGCTCACACGGCCCCCGTCGACGTCGATCCGCACCCGGCCGTTGGTCCATCCCGGGAGGGCGTCGCGGACCGCGGGGCGCGCGGGACGATCGGCGGCGACCGCGAGCGCGCCGGCCTCGGCGGCGCCGTCGGCGAGCGTGACGGAGTATCCGACCGCGAGCATCTGGAGCGCGATCAGGCCGGCGAGCAGGAGCGCGGGGATCCCCGCGAGCAGCTCGACCGAGGCCTGGCCGCGTTGCTCACCCACCGGACGGGTCCGGATCGAGCGCCGCGCTCGCCTCGAGCGGGATCCGCGGCACGCCGGGGACGAGCGCCGGCACACGCACCCGCACTCCCACCTCTTCCTCGTCGCTCACCCTGACCCCCCTGCGGAGATGGGTGGGCAGGGCGCTGCGCGCCGCGGCCTCGGCGTCGCCGCCGACGTGCGCGGCACGGGCGCCGGCTCGCGCAGCGGACCCCGCCGACCACAGGGCCCATCCGATCACCGCGAGCTGCGCCGCGACGAGGACCGCGAGAAGGAGCGCGGGGATGACGGCGACGAGCTCGGCCGAGGCCTGCCCGCGCTGCGCTCGCCATCCGAGTCTGGACACGCCGCGACGATCCCGCCCCCGAGCGCACGCGTGGCGCGCTCAGTGTCTAGAGGCAGTGACTAGTGCCGCGTCGCTGGGTCACTAGTACGTGTTCGCCTCGGTCCAGATGCGGAAGATCGCGAACGCCGAGAGGGCGATCAGGGCGATCCACACGAGCGTCCCGGCGCCGGTGTCCAGCAGCTCGTCGGCCCCCGCCACCATCAGCGCGAGCACGCCGACCGCCCCGTACAGGATCGCCCGCTGGGGGTCGCGCAGCGTCGAGAGCGTGAGCTGGTTCTCCCTGTACAGGCGGTAGACGAGGAAGCCGATCGCCGCGAGGAACCCCATGACGAGCGCGGCGAGCACCGTCTCCGCGGCCGTGCCGCCACCGGGGATCGCGGCGACGCCGAGCGCGAGCGCGGCGATGATCGCGATGTTGCGGGCGGTCTGCATGGGGGCGATCTTAGTCCTACCCCGATGCCATCACGACGACCCCGACCGTGATCGCCGCCGCGCACACGACCAAAGCGACCACGGCGAGGACCGCGGAGGCGCCCGCGACGAGCGGCGCTCCCGCTTGGCGGGCCTCCACCGACCGCGCCACCCCATAGATCGCGAGCGAGAACGCGATCGCGATCCCGCCCCCCGCGACGAGCGCGGCCCCCGCCGTCTCCCCCAGCGCCTCCCAGTCGACTATCGACGCGACGAAGAACATCAGCCCGCTGGGACCGGTGCGCCCTGGCGCGCGCGCCGGGCGAAGATCGTCGCGATCAGGGCCACCGCGGCGGCCGCCACGACAACCGGACCGACCGCGCCGGTCCCGAAGATCCTCGTCAGGCCGTAGGCCGCCGCCCCCATCGCCGCCGCCGCCGGCAGGGTGAGCAGCCACGCCACGACGATGTTCCCGGCCACCCCCCAGCGCACCGCGGAGACGCGCTTGCCGGCCCCGGCGCCCATCACGGAGCCGGAGATCACCTGCGTGGTCGAGAGCGGATAGCCGAAGTGCGAGGAGGCTAGGATCACCGCCGCGCCCGCGCCCTGGGCGGAGAAGCCCTGCGCGGCGTCCATCTTGATGATCCGCGTCCCCATCGTCCGGATGATCCGCCACCCCCCGCTGTAGGTCCCGAACGCGATCGCCGCCGCCGCCGAGACCACGACCCAGAACGGGACTCCCGCGTCCGCCGACAACGTCCCGTTCGCGACCAGCGCGAGCGTGATCACCCCCATCGTCTTCTGGGCGTCGTTCGTCCCGTGGGCGAGCGCGAGCAGCCCCCCTGTGATCGTCTGCCCGAGCCGGTACCCGCGGGTCACCGGTCCGGGCCGCAGCCGCCCAACGATCCGGTACGACGCCACGATCGCGATCGCGCCGACGACGAACGCGACGATCGGCGCAACCACCGCCGGAACCAGCACCTCCCCCACGACGCCGTCGAACAGCACCGCGCCGGTTCCCACCGCGGCGATCGTCGACCCCACCACACCCCCGATCAGGGCGTGCGAGGAGCTCGACGGAAGCCCGTGGTACCAGGTGATCAGGTTCCACGCGATCGCCCCGATCAGTCCGGCGAACACGACCGTCGGCGTCACCGCGCCCGCCTCGACCACGTCCTCGGCGACGGTCGCCGCCACCTCGAGCGAAATGAACGCGCCGGCGAAGTTGAGCAGCGCCGCATAGGTGACCGCGATCCGCGGTGACATCGCCTTGGTCGAGATCGAGGTCGCGACGACGTTCGCGGTGTCGTGAAAGCCGTTCGTAAAGTCGAAGACGAGCGCCGTCGCGACGACGATCACCAGGACGACGTCGCTGTCCATCTACGCGTTCTTGATGACGATGCCCTCGAGGATGTGGGCGACCGTCTCCGTCGCGTCGATCGCCCGCTCAAGCACGGCGAAGATGTCCTTCCACCGGATCACGACCATCGGGTCGATCCCGTTCGCGAACAACGACGCCACGGCGTCGCGTGAGATCCGGTCGCCGTCGTTCTCGAGCCGGTGGATCTCGATCCAGTAGTGGTCGAGGTTCTTGAACCCCCGGAGGTCCGCGAGCGCGCCGTTCAGCTGCTCGCAGGAGCGGACCAGCACGTCGGCCATCGCCTGCGACTGCTCCATCGGCGCCTCGATCTGGTACAGGCCGAGGAAGTCGGCTGCCTCCTCGACGTAGTCGACGACGTCGTCGAGCTTGGTCGCGAGGCCGTAGATGTCCTCGCGGTCGATCGGGGTGACGAAGGTGGTGTTGAGCCGCTGGACGATGTCGTGGGTGATCCGATCGCCCTCCTGCTCCGCCTTGAGGATGTCCCGGGCGAGCCCGCCTGGATCATCGGGCCATTTCTCGAGCATCTCCTGGAGCAGGCGCGCCGATCGCAGCGCGTTCTCCCCCGCCTCCACGAACAGGTCGAAGAAGACCCGGTCCCGGGGGACAAGCGAGAGCGCCGTCATCGCGCGGGTTCGGCCGCTTGGGAGACATGGCGCTCGATAAGCTCGCGCTGGACCGAGCGCGGCTTGCCGCCGTTCTTGGGTGACCGGCGGGTCCACCGGCCGTCGGAGCCGAGGGTCCAAGCGTTCGTGTTGTCGGCGAGCGAGCGGTCGAGCACCTCGCGAAGCTCCGCCCGCAGCCGCGCGTCCTCGACCGGCGTGTCGAGCTCCACCCGGTTGTAGAGGTTGCGTGGCATGAGGTCCGCCGACCCGATGTAGATCCGCTCCTCGCCGTTGCGCTCGAAGGAGAAGATCCGCGAGTGCTCGAGGAAGCGGCCGACGATCGAGATCACCTCGACGCCCTCCGAGACGCCCGCCACACCCGGTCTCAGCGCACAGATCCCGCGAACGTTCAGCTGTACCGCCACCCGCGCTTGCGACGCTCGGTATAGAGCCTTGATCGACGGCGGATCGAGAAGGGAGTTCATCTTCATCCGGATCCGCGCCGGCCGCTCTGGGGAGTGCGCCTCGATCGTGCGCTCGATCTCGGACGTGATCCCCTCCTGGAGGCTGAACGGCGCCACGAGCGTCTTGCGCGCACGCCTCGGGCGCCCGTACCCGGTGAGGTAGTTGAACATCTCCGCGACGTCCGCGCCGATCTCGGGGTCGCAGGTGAACAGGCCGAGGTCGGTGTAGAGCGCGGCGGTCTTGGGGTTGTAGTTCCCGGTCCCGATGTGGACGTAGTGGCGCACCCGATCGCCCTCGCGACGGACTACGAGGATGCACTTGCAGTGCGTCTTCAGCGCCGGGATCCCGTACACGACGTGGACGCCCGCCTCCTCGAGTTTCTTCGCCCAGCGGATGTTCGCCTGCTCGTCGAAGCGCGCCTTCAGCTCCACCATGCAGACCGCCTGCTTCCCTCGCTCCGTGGCCTCGATCAGCGCGGGGACCAGCGGCGAGTCCGGGCTCGTGCGGTACACGGTCTGCTTGATCGCGAGCACGTTGGGATCCTCGACCGCCTGCATCACGAATCGCTCCACCGAGGTCTCGAATGAGTCGTACGGATGGTGGACGAGGATGTCGCCCTCCCGCATCGCGCCCAGCACATCGGCGGGCCGGCCGTCCTCTCCGTGGAGGCGCGGCTGCGTGACTCCCGAGAAGGCCGGATACCGGAGCTCGTCGAATCCGGGGACCCCGGCCACGTCCCAGAGGTCGTCCATCCCCAGCAGCCCCTCGGTCTCGTAGACCTGGCCCTCCTCGATGTCGAGCGCGGTGATCAGCTGCTCCCGCAGTCGCGGGTCGATGTCCCGTTCGACCTCCAACCTCACGACCTCGCCGAAACGCCGACGGCGGAGCTCGTCCTCGACGGCCTGGAGGAGATCGACCGCCTCGTCGGAGACGTCGTAGTCGGTGTCCCGAGTGACCCGGAACAGCGCGTGGTCGACGACCTCCATTCCGGGGAACAGCGCGCCGAGGTTGTTCGCGATCACGTCCTCGAGCGAGACGAAGGTGCGGCCGTCGCCGAGCGTGAGAAACCGGCGCAGCAGCTCCTTCGGCACCTTGACGCGCGCCATCACCTCGGCCTCCTGGTCGGGATCTCTGAGCACGACGCCGAGGCTGAGCGAGAGGTTCGAGATATACGGAAACGGCCTCCCGTGGCCGACCACGAGCGGGGTCAGGGTGGGAAAGATCTGGTTCTCGAACAGGCCCTCGAGCTCGGCCCGCTCCGCGGCGTCGGCGGACGCGACCGTGATGAATCGGAGTCCATGCTCGGCGAGCGCCGGACGGAGATCGCGCTCGAAGCAATCCGCCAGCCGGCCCCGCAGCCCGACCACGCGGGCGTGGATCGTCGCGATCACCTCGGACGCGCTCATCCCGTCCGCCCCACGCGCGTCCCTCCCGGCCTCCACCTGCTCGTGCAGGTTCGCGACCCGGACCATGAAGAACTCGTCCAGGTTGTCCTGGTAGATGGCGCAGAACTTGACCCGCTCGAGCAGGGGCACGGACGGGTCCTCGGCGAGCTGGAGCACGCGGTCGTTGAAGTCGAGCCACGAGAGCTCGCGATTGAAGTAGAGCGAGGCCTCGTCGAGGTCGGTGCGCGGCGCGTCGGCGACCGGAATCGGGGCCCGCTCGGGGCCGACGAGCGTGCTTCGGTCGGAGTCAGCCAGTTTTGCCATCGAGCGCCTCGCGCGCGAGGTCCATGCTAGCGGCGGCCGACCCGCTCCCGCCGGCCATCCGCTGCTCGCAACTCCCCCTCCAGATCGGCGAGGAACGGGAGCTCCGGATGCGCGCCGCGGAGCTCCACGAGCGTCTGCCGGTAGTGCTCCAGCTTCTCGTCGGGAACGTCAACGCCGTCCTCGCGGATCCCCCGCATCTTCGCGAGCTTGTCGGCGGCGTAGATCGCCGCGGCGAGCTGCCCGCCGCCCGCGACGCGCTCGCGGTGCTCGGCCTTGCGGTCCTCGTACTCGGGTATCGAGGCGTCCTCGGTCAACACGGTCACCAGGGCCGCGACGCCCGGCCCGAAGCGCTCCGCGATCTCCGAGACGTCCGCGTCGGTGTCCTCGAGCACGTCGTGGAGAAGCCCCGCGGCAATCACCTCGTCGTCATAGCCGCGCTCGTGAAGCAGCATCCCGACCGCGATCGGATGAGCGAGGTCCGTCCCCTTCTTGCGACCGGGGCCGCTGTGCGCATCCGCGGCGAGCTCATACGCCTCCCCGATGAGGGGAGAGCCCTGAACGTATGCGGGAACCTCCGGCAAGACCGCGACCTCGCAATTTGGGAGAGAAGCCGAGGCCGAAGCCTATTTGCATCGCCCGTGGGGCTGTCGGCACGCCGGGGGCGGAATCGCATCCGGACCCCGCTCAGGCGGCCCTGCGCAGCGAGGTGGTGACCTCGTGGGTGCGCGGAGCGGCGGGTGCGGCTCCGCCGGCACCGACCGAGTCCAAGGCCCGTGCGTAGCCGGCCGCGAGCTCCCCGAGCGCGCCCTCCCAGGTGCGTGCCCGGACCGACTCGAGCGCCCGCTCGGCGAGCCGGTCGGGAAGCCGGGGGGACGAGGCCAGGTCCGCCACGGCGTTCGCCAGCAGCGCCGGATCGGGCGGGCACAGCAACCCGGTGGCGCGATCGCGGATCAACGAGCTCGGACCGCCGGCGTCCACCGCGACGACCGGCAGGCCGCTTGCCTGCGCCTCGAGGATCACCTGGCCGAAGGTGTCCGTGCGGCTGCAGAAGAGGAACACGTCCGCGCTCGCGTACGCGCGCGCGAGGTCGTCGCCGCCGAGCCAACCGAGGAAGGTCGCGTCCCTGCCGAGTCGGCCGCGGAGCGCTTCCTCCTCGGGGCCGCCGCCCGCGAGCAGGAGGTGAAGCCGCGGATCACGCCGTCGGGCGCGAACGAACGCCTCGGCGAGGAGGTCGACCCCCTTCTCGGTCGTCAGCCTGCCGGCGTACAGGACCCGCACCTCCCCGGGGAATCCGGCGGGATCCCTCTTCGCGGGGTCGAACCGCTCCGTGTCGACGCCGCGTGTCCAGCGCATGACCCGGGACCGGTCCACCCCGAGCGCGGCGAGCGAGGCGTCGGAGGCGGGACTCGGCGAGAGCACGACCCCGCACCCGCCGTAGAACATCCCCAGCCCCAGGCGCATGCCCTGAGCGATCGCGGCGTCGCCGGATCGGAGCGCCGCGTAGGCCTCGAGCTCAGTGTGATAGCTGCCCACGACGGGCAGCCCGCCGACCCGGCCGCAGGCGGCGGCCGCGATCCCGGCCGGCCCGGGCGAGGCGAGATGGAGGAGGTCGTAGCGGCCCGCGGCGATCGTCTCCGCGAGCGCGGCGACGCTCGGCACGCCGACCTCGAGCCCGGCGTAGAACGGGACCTCGACCTCGGCCGCGGCCGGAAGCCGGCGGTCCACGTTCGCGTCGGTTCCGATCACCTCGACGTCGAACCCGGGCACCCCGCGGCGCCTGATCTGTTCGATCGTGTGGGTGACGCCATGCATCGATCCCGCCGCGTCCACCACCACCGCGACCCGCCGCGGCTCGCCATCCCGCGAGCTGAGCTTCGCCTTCTCCCTGCCCAGGAACGTCGCCGCCGGGATGTAGGGGACGACCGGGACGCACGACGTGAACAGCGCCTGGATCGCGGCGCCGTATCCGCCCCGGCTGGTGGTCGCCGCGAGCGCACCCGAGACCGCCCCGCGGAGCTGCCCTTCGTGCGCGTGCCGAGCGCGCCGGTACAGCTCCCCGTGGCTGAACCCCTCCGACTGCATGAGCTCGATCAGCTCGCGACCGCGGACCTCGAGCCCCACCGTCGCCAGCCACGCGCCGAGCAGGGCGCGCGCGTCATCGGGGCCGAGGTCGCCACCCGCCGCGCCGTGGCGCTCACCGCCCTCGCGGACGGCGCGCTCGGCCATTCGCAGCACCGTCCCAGCATCGGGGCCCGCCGCGTCCTCCGCTACGCGTCCGGGCGCGGCGGGTTCCGCCGAGGGATGACGGTCGTTGTCGGGAAGGAGCGCGCGGGTGGCGAGCGCGATCGCGGAGTGTGCCCACTTCGCCGCGCTCCCCTGGTCGCCGCGCGCCTCGGCGCGGCCCTCCCGCAGGTGGCGGAGAAACTCTTCCGGCGTGGACGCCGGCGGGGTCTCGGTGAAGGTCCGCCCTATGTCCACGCCGGCGTGGTCGTCCGAGCCCGCGATTCCCGTCCCGCCGTGTGTCTCCATGTAGACGGCGGCCGGCATGTTGAGCTCCGCCGCGCGGGAGCCGTTGCGCACCTCCCAGACGTCGAACAGCTCCGCGAGGCGACGTCGGTGACGGGACATGAGCGGGGCCTCGACGGCGTAGAAGGGATGGGCGAGGGCGCGGGTGAGCTCCCTCTCGGCGAGATACGCGGCGCATGCCTCGAGGTCGCGGGCGTGGGCCTGGAGCCACGCGTGGTCCTCTGGCGTGATCCCGTAGCAGAGCACGTGCACCGCCTGTGCCTCGCCCGGGAACCATGCGGTGAGCTCCTCCGAGATGAAGGTGTCGGGGCGATCGACGAGCTCGAGGCATCCGTCGATCGTGTCGTGGTCGGTGATCGTGACGAAGTCCATCCCCCGACGCTTGGCGAGGTCGTAGACCTCCTCGGGAGGCGTGGCGCACTCCGGCAGGCCGAGCGCGCGCTGGACCCCGAGCTTCGAGAGCTCGGACGCGGTCGAGTGGCAGTGAAGGTCCGCCCTGGGAATCATCGGTGCTCCCTCTCTCGCTTGCATCGCTTTGTCGACCCCAGCATCGCCCGCGGGGGGCAAGCCGGGGTTAACGGACGGGGAAGGCGGAGTGAACGGGACGTGAATCCGGCTTCACGGAATGAAAACCGCGCGCGTCTTGGCGCGTGCGACGCTGAGCCGAGTGTCCGCCGCGGTTCCGGCAAGCGCCGTGACGTCGAGCGCCGCGCTTGGTCGGCTGGAGGTCGAGCTGCGCTCCGAGCCGGTCGGCATCAGCATCGTCCGCGCCGGCGAGACGGTCGTCCGCGACATCCGCTTCTGGTCACAGTCCGGGGGCGGCGCGGACCGGTTGATCACGCTCACCGAGGGCGTGATCCCGGAGGAGGAGCGCGGCGAGCCCGAGCCACTCGAGGGGGTGACCGCCCGCGAGGCGAGCCCGGCCTGGCTCAGGCTCGACGGCCGCATGCACGGCGGGCGCGGGTGCCGGGTGGACGTATCGATTCCGGAGCGCGACCGCGTGGTGGTCGAGCTGTGGGCCGAGGGAGACCCCTTCCGCATCGGCGCCGGATGGGTGGGGTTTCCCGAGGAGCGCCTGACGGGGCTCGGGGCGCGCCACCGGATCGGGTTCGACCAGCGCGGCCGAACCCTCCAGCTCGGCGCGGATCGTCGCTACACCGGGCCGGACTGCCCGCCCGAGCTGCTCGAGGGCGGGGGGATCCCGCAGGGCGACTACGCGCCGGTCCCGTGGCTGCTCTCGAACCGCGGCTGGGCGGTGTGGATCGAGACGCGGGGACCCGGGGTCGAGCTCGGGCTCGGCGAGCCCGTCACGATCTCGACCCGGGCCGCCGCGGGCCCCTTGCGGCTGCACTTCATCTGCGATCCGACGCCGGTCGCGCGGCTGCGCCACTACCTCCGCCTCACCGGGCGCCCCGCGCTGCTGCCTGAATGGGGGTACGGGTTCTGGAAGAGCCGCGACGTATACGAGCACGAGCGCGACGTGCTCGACGATTTCAACGGCCACGAGCGGCACGCGATCCCGCTCGACGCGCTTGTGCTCGACTCCCCGTGGGAGACCCAGTACAACACGTGGCGGTTCAACCCGCACCAGTTCCCGGACCCCCCCGGGCTGATCTCCCGCCTCCGCGCCGCAGGGGTGCGCACCGTGGTGTGGACGACCCCGTGGGTAAACGTCGACTCCGCCGAGGGCCAGCGCCCGCCGGACTCCGAGTCGGAGCGACTACACCGGGCGCCCGCGCACAACTACGACGAGGGGGCGAGCGCAGGGCACTTCGTGTGGGCCGGCGACGGGAGTCCGTACCTCGGCCTGTGGTGGATGGGGCGGGGCTCCCCCGTGGACCTGTCGTCCTCCGCCGCGCGGCGGTGGTGGAAGGACCACGCCCGCCGGATCCTCGAGCTCGGCGTCGAGGGGATCAAGGCGGACGACGGCGAGGGCTACTACCTGCCGCCGGAGGCGAGGCTCGCCGACGGGCGAGACGGCGCGGAGGCGGCGTGGGCGTATCCCCGGCTGTACCTGAGCGCGATGCAAGAGGCGCTCGACGAGGTCCACCCCGACAGCGGGGTGCTGTTCGCGCGCAGCGGGTGGAGCGGCACCCAGGGTCTCGGGGTCACGTGGGGCGGCGACCAGGCGTCGGACTTCTGGTCGCTGCGCGCGCTGGTCGCGGCGACCCTCACCGCCGCCGCGAGCGGGATCTCGAACTGGTCGCACGACGTGGGCGGGTATCTGGGCAAGCGGCTGACCGATCGCTGCCCCTCCGATCTGCTCCTGCGCTGGGCGCAGTTCGGATGCTTTACGCCGCTGATGCAGGCACACGGGCGCTTCGCCCAGGAGCCGTGGCGGTATCACCGCGACGTGCTCGACGTCTACCGCGCGTACGTCCTCCTGCACGAGCGCCTCGTTCCATACGTGCGCGCCGCGGCCGCGACGGCCGCGAGGACGGGACTCCCGATCATCCGGCCGCTGTGCCTCGCCGACCCCGACGATCCGCGCGGCTGGACGCTCGCCGACGCGTATGGATACGGCCCCGCGCTGTGGGTGGCTCCCGTGCTCGAACCCGACGCCGACGTGCGCCGCGTCTACCTGCCTCGCGGCGAGTGGATCGACACCTGGAGCGGCGAGCCGGCCGAGGGCGGCCGCGAGGTGATCGCGGAGACGCCAACGGAGCGGATCCCGGTATGGGTTCGCCGCGGCTCGATAGTCCCGACCTACCCGGCCGAGCACGTCGCCTCCGGGCTCGGCGACGTCCCCGAGGCCGGGCGGCCGCTCGAGCTGACCCTGTGGGGCCGGCCCCCGCTCGGGCGCACCGCCACCAGGCTGACCGACGGCACCGCGATCCGGTGGGCCGGGGGGCGGTGGTCGGTCACCCCGCCGCGGCAAGCCCTGTTGCGGGAGCGGGGGCTGTGAGGCGGCGCGGGGCGAAGCTTTCGGGCAGGCGCGGCGACAGCAGCGTTGCGTACTCGCGCGCGTACACGCTCGCGACCCTGGCAGAGGTGTACGCGGCGGCGTAGCGGCGGGCCCGCCGAAGGTCCGGTCGCCTCCGCCCATGCAGCACGTCGTCGATCGTGCGGGCCAGCGCGTCGGGGTGGTCGGGCGGGACCAGCACGCCGCGTCGTGAGCCGAGCGTGATGGGCAGTCCCTCCACCGCGGTCCCCACCACGGGCACCCCCAGCCGCATCGCGAGCACCGCGGTCTGCGACCAGGCCTCGTGGCGCGACGGCACGACGCAGAGCGACGCGCCGGCGAGCCACGGGCCGACATCGGGCCGCCACCCGCAGAACCTCACTCGGCGTCCCACTCCGAGCGCCGCCGCTTGCCGCCGGAGCGTCGCCAGCGCCGGACCGTCGCCCAGGATCAGGGTCGGAGGCGGCTCCGGCAGCCTCCCCAGCGCGTCGAGCAGCACGTCGGGGCCCTTCTCTTCGTGCAGCCTGCCCGCGAACACGATCCGGGAGGCGGGCAATCCCGGAAGCGGACCAGGACGGCCGGCCTCGATCGGCGAGATCCCACTGCGCAACCGGTCCCGCGGATAGCCGAGCGCGAGCACCATCCGGGTGGTTGCCGGGCCGTGGGCGAAGAAGCGATCGACGCGCTCGATTGCGTCGCGCATCTCGTTGTGGCGGGGAGCCCCCGGCCAACGCACCGCGTTGTGCTCGCTCGCCGCGAGCGGCACGCGCATCGGGACCGCCTTCGCAGCCGCCCACCAGCCGCCGAACATGTGGGCGTGGACGAGGTCTGCCTCCCGCAGCCGCGGGCGGAGCCACTCGGCGAACCCTTCGCTGCACGCGTACTGCAGCTCCGGACGCGCAACGGCGCTCGGGAGCGGGTGCTCATCCGACCAGACCTCGACCTCGATTCCGGCTCTCCTCAGCAGGTCGATCCCGTGCTGCGTCGCCGACCCCGCCAGAACGCGGGTCCGGACGCCTAGCCTGCGCAGCTCGCGAGAGAGGCGCGCGATCGCCAACTGCGCGCCGCCGACCTCCAGGATCGCGACCACTCGAACGACTCGCATCGCCTCGGCGCCGATGCTCCCCCGGGAACCTTGGCCGGTGGTGAAGCTCTAGTGATCTCGCTGTGAAGAGCCTGTGACGCCAGGCGCGGTGCGTCCGGCCTCGGCGAGCTCCGCGGCGGCCCGTCGGGCGCGCTCCAGCGCATCCTGCTCGGCCCGCTCCGCCTCGGCGAGCTCCTCCCTCGCGCGCTCCGCCCGCCGCGCGGCCCGCCGGCGCTCGCGGGCACGCTCCATGTGGCGATTCGCGGCCCGCTCGAGCCGGTCCCACGTTCCCTTCTTCTCCTGGGCCCGCCAGTAGTCGCGAAAGCGGTCAAAGAGCAACGCGCGCCGCGCCTCGATGTAGACCGCGAGCGACTCCAGCCCCCGGTACGCGGTCCGGTGAGGCGCGCGACCGACCAGCTCGGGGTCGAGGTCGGGTGCGTCGCCGGCCCGCTTCCGGATCGCCTCGGCGTCGCGCGAGTGGAGCTCCGCGAGATGCTCGCGGACTCGGGGCAGCATCACGTCGCAGTCGTGCAGCTCACCGAGCACCTCCTGGAGGTCGCGCGCGCGACGGCGGCCGGTCACCCCCGCCCTCCCGAAGCAGAACTCGGTCGCCTCGAGCACGTAGCGAAGCCGCTTCGCCGCAATCCGCATGTCGTGCTGGGCCTTGACCTCGCGCCCGTCGACCGCGGCGGGCGCGAGGGAGCGAAGCTCTTCGAGCCGCACCCGGACGATCCGCGACGCGTTCTCCGCCAGCGGACCCGCCGGGTCGAGCTTCTTTACCCGCCTCGCCTTCATCTCGGCATTCCGTCCCCCGCGTCGGGAGCAACCGCGCGCGCATCCGAGACGAGCTCGTTGAGGCGCTCGTGCAGCGACTCGAGCCGATCCCGGGCGACGAACCCGGCGAGCTCCTCGTTCGCCTGCCGTTGCTCGTCGCGAAGGCGCTGGGTGAGGCTTTCGATCCCCGCTCGATCCGGCGCCGGCATCTTCACGGAGAGCTGCCCCAGCGCGGCGATCGCCACATCGCGATCGCGCCGTTCGCCGAGCGCGTCGGCGAGCCTCTTCACCTCGCCGAGATCGGCGCGCAGCCGCTTGCGCGGAAAGCACGGCTCGAACACCTCGAGCGCGGCGCGCAGCCGCCGCGTGGCGACGCGCATGTCGTGAACGCGCTCGATGTCGCTCATGTCGAGCACCCCCGACGCGTGATCGGCGAGCTCCTGCGCCCGCACCTCGACGATCTTCGCCGCCGCCGCTGCAAACGAGATCTGCTCCGACAGTCCGGGTATCTCGCGCGCCTTGGCCACCGCCGTCTCTGGATCGCGAGTCTAACGTCGCCCGAGGGAGCGTTCAGGCGAGCTCGGCGCCGCTTGCACCACCGCTGTCGTCGGCGATCGTGCCGTTTAGGAGGTCGAGGATCACGCCCTCGCGGAGCCCTCCCTTGCCGATCTGAAGCGGTTGGCCGAGCAGCTCCGAGACCTTCTCGAGCAGCAGGACCCCGGTGGGGAGGATCCGCACCCGCGTCGGGTCGAGCTCGAAGCGGCGCGCGACGTCGCCCACCTCGTCGGTCGCGAATATCCGCATCGCCCGCTCCAGGGTCTCGTACTCGAGCACCGCACCCACCACCTTGCGCAGGGACGTCGCGCTGCCGCCGACCGCCACCGCCTGCTCCGGTTCGGGGAAATCCTCGCCCTCGAAGAACTCCGCGATGTGCTCGCGGACGGCCCTCAGTTCGGAGGGTGTGGGCGGATCGCTGGAGAGGAAGCTGTCCGCGAGAGAGCCCGAGCCGATCGAGAACGAGCGGACCTCGGCGACCCCCCGGTCGATCGTCCCGGTGATCACCTCGGTGGACCCGCCGCCGACGTCGACGACCGCGATCTGGCCACGCGCAGGGTGACCGAGCGTCTTCGTGGCGCCGATGAACGCCAGTCGGCCCTCCTCGTGCTCGCTCAGCACCTCGATTTCGACCTCCGCCGCGCGCTCGATCTCCGCCACGACCTCGTCCCGGTTGTCGGCCTCCCGGATCGCCGCCGTCGCCACGGTCCTGATCGCCTCGGCTCCGACCTCCTCGGCGAGCCGCACCTGGGTCGCCACCGTGTCGGCGATCTCCGCGATCTTGTCCTTCACGATCGAGCCGTTCTTTCGCGAGGACTTGCTGATCCGGGTGTAGCCGCGCTGCTCCATCACGGTGCGGAGCTGGCCCTTGCGCGGCCCGGCGACCAGCACTCGGGTCGTATTGGATCCGATGTCGATCGCCGCGCACAGCATCGAGGCGGCGCCATCTTGTCAGAACCCCCGGACCAGCGATTCCAACGAGCTTCACATCGAGTTCACCGGAATTTCACGCCGGAATCCGGGACGGGCCTAGCCTGGGATCGGGTCAATGGATAACCGAGCGAATCCACTTCGCGGGCGACTCGGCCTCGGGGTCCCGACCGAGTGGTGGGCGGCGCCCGCGCTGCTGAAGTCATTCGAGGCGGCCGGCTTCACCCTCACCCAGATCCCCTCCCCTCCACCGTCGGTCCTGCGGGACACCCGCCAGCTCAGCCGCTACGCGAGCGGGCTGCGCGCCGCCCTCGGCACGACCGCGCTCGAGCCGATCGTGCACGCCCCGAGCGAGCTGTGCGCCGGCGCGCCCCCGGAGGACCGCGCCTTCGAGGGCCTGCTCGCGTACGCCGCCGAGATCGGCGCCTCCCACGTCGTCTACCACGCCCACGCCCTCCCCGACCACGCCTCGAGCGAGGACCGCCTCCTCGCCGAGACGAGCTCGCTCGCCCGCCTCGCGACGCGGGCCGAGCGGCTCCGGGTGACGATCGCGATCGAGAACCTCGCCCCCCTCTACCCGCGGCCCGAACGGCTCTCGGACACTCCACTGGTGCTGCGCGCGCTCGCCCACCGGATCGGCTCCCCGCGGCTTGGCCTCTGCCTCGACCTCGGCCACGCGCACATCGTCGCCGGGCTCAAGCACACTTCCCTCGCGCACATGGTCGGGCCGGCCCTCGACTCGGCCGTCCTCTTCCATGTGCATGACAACCTCGGGGCACGGTGGGACCGCGCCACCGCGGCCGACGTGGATCCCCTCCGGCTCGACCTCCACCTGCCCCCGGGCAGGGGCACTCTGCCTTGGGCGGAGGTCGCGCCCCTGCTTCGCGAGCACCGCGCGCCGATCCTGCTCGAGGTCCACCCACCGAAGGGCCCCCAGCCGGACGAGCTGTTCGCATCGACCCGCGCGCTGCTCGACCCCGAGTCGGCCGAATCGGTCCCGGCCGCGGCGTAGGCGCCACTACCGAGCCGAGGTCAGTAGCCGACTACTGAGCCGAGGGCTGGGGTGCGACCTCGCCGGGGTGCGAGGCGTCCTCGAACTCGCGGAACAGGCCCGTGACCACGAACGCCACCTGCTCGCCGATGTCGACGGCGTTGTCGCCGACCCGTTCGAGCGCGCGCGCCACGAGCATCATCGTCATCGCCCACTCGCGCGCGTCGGCGTCGTCGCCGATCTCGAGCGCGAGGTGGAAGCACTCCCGGTTGAGGTTGTCGATCACGTCGTCCTGGCGCACGAGGTCGCGCGCCATTCCCACATCCCGATCGGCGAACGCGCGCTTCGACTGCGTGATCAGGCTGCGCGCCTGCCTTCCCATCGTGACGATGTCACCGAGCATCTTCGCGTCCGCGGGCGGCTCGTGGCCGGCGATCGGGATCAGCTTGCCGATATTCACGCACTGGTCCCCCATCCGCTCCATGCACTTCATGACGTGCAGGAGCGCCGAGATCAGCCGCAGGTCAGTCGCAACCGGGGCCTGGGTCGCCAGCAGGGTGAGGATCGACTGGTGAACCTCGAGGTAGCGGCCGTCGATGCGGTCGTCGTCCGCGATCACGAGCTCGGCGAGCTCGACGTCCTGGTGCTCGACCGCCTCGATCGTACGGTCGAGGGTCTGGACGACGAGGTCGAGCCCCCCGAGCGCGCTGCGCTCGAGCTGCTCGAGCTCCTCCTGATAATGGATCCGGGTCTCTTCCGGCATTACAAACGCAGCCTCCTCTGCTCCCGCTCGCTCGCAGTCACATGACCGGTCATCTTGCTCGCTCGCTCCCGCGTCCTGGGGCTGCTAGCCGACCTTCCCGGTCACGTAGTCCTCGGTCCGCTTGTCGGATGGGTTGGTGAAGATCTTCTCCGTCTCGTCGTACTCGACGATCCGCCCCCAGCGGTTCTGCTCGGTGGCGTCGAGCTCGACGATCAGGAACGCCGTCATGTCGGAGATCCGCGCCGCCTGCTGCATGTTGTGGGTCACGATCACGATCGAGTAGTCGTCCTTGAGCTCCAGCATCAGGTCCTCGATCTTCCCCGTCGAGATCGGGTCGAGCGCGGAGCACGGCTCGTCCATCAGGATCGTGTCCGGCTCGACCGAGATGCAGCGCGCGATGCATAGCCGCTGCTGCTGGCCACCAGACATCCCGTAGGCGTTGTCCTTGAGGCGGTCCTTGACCTCGTCCCACAGCGCTCCGCGCCGCAGCGCCCGCTCGACGATCTCGTCCATGTCCCCCTTCATCCCGAGGGTGCGCGGGCCGAACGCGATGTTGTCGTAGATCGACTTCGGGAACGGGTTGGGCTTCTGGAACACCATCCCGATCAGCTTCCTCGCCTGCACCGGGTCCACGTTGGGGCCGTACAGGTCCTCGCCGTGGTACAGGATCTCGCCCTGGACCTCCGCCGCCGGGATCAGATCGTTCATGCGGTTAAAGCAGCGGATCAACGTGCTCTTCCCGCACCCCGACGGACCAATCATGGCGGTGATGTTGTGCTTGTAGACATCGAAGCTGATGTCGCGAACGGCGGGGTTGCCGTCGTACAGGACCTTGACGTCCTTGAGCTCGAACACCTTCTCGCGCGTAATCCCCTTCTTGGGCCGGGCGCCCTCCGCGACCGCGATCCCCTGGCTGAGGCCGGGGCGGTCGGTTCCCTCGGCCGCGGCTGCGGCCTCCTCCGTGCGTCTCTCCTGCTCGGTCATGTGCTCCGTCACTCTAGATCACCTACCACCTCTGCTCGTATCTATTTCGTAGCCAGATCGCGAACGAGTTCATCGCCAGCAACACGGCCAGCATCACGATAATTCCGGCCGCAGCGAGCTCCCGAAGCTCAGGCTGCGCCTGCTTCGCTTCCTCGAAGATCAACACCGGCAGAGCGGTGAAATCGCCGCTGAAGGGGTCGTTGGGATCGGCCGTGACGAAGGTCGCCGCGCCGAGCAACAGCAGCGGGGCTGCCTCGCCGAATGCTCGCGAGATCGCCAGGATCACCCCCGTGAGGATTCCCGGCACCGCCGCAGGCATCACCTGGTGGCGGATCGTCTGCCACTGCGTCGCCCCGAGGGCCATCGACCCCTCGCGGATCGATGGCGGAACGGCTCGGATGGCTTCCCGAGCGGCGATGATCACGGTCGGGAGCACAAGGAGGGCTAGCGTCATCGAGCCGGCGGCCAGGACGAAACCGAGATCGAGCGGTCCGCGGACGATGAACGCGAGCCCCAGGATCCCGTACACGATCGAGGGAACCCCGGCGAGGTTCTGGATGTTGAGCTCGATGAGGCGATTCCACCACCGTTCCCGGTTCGCGTACTCCTCGAGATAGATCGCCGCGCCGACCCCCAGCGGAACAACCAGCAGGATCACGCCTCCGATCAGCCATACGCTGCCGAGGATCGCGGTCCGGAAGCCAGCGTTGTCGGCGTCCCGGGAGGTGGGCTCAGTGAAGAGGTTGAGTGAGAGGCTCCCCTTTCCCTCGACGAAAGCGTCGATCAGCAGCGCCGCCAGGCCGATCAGCGCGAGACTGACCGCGAGCAGTATCAAGGCTTGGAAGACGCGGCTCCGAACTGCCTCTCCCTTCGGCCGGTCGGTCAATCCCGCCGCGGTCGCAGATCGCGCGCCGGCCACGGCGAGACGCACCCGCTCCGTCTTGGGCTCGAATTCGTCGCTCACTCGTACACCTCCCTGTACTTGCGAACCAACCGGATGCTGATCAGGTTCGCGACGAGAGTGATGGCGAAAAGGAGCGCCCCAACCGCGAAGACCGTGTCGTATTCGATCGTCCCCGTCGCGATGTCACCCGTGGCGGTGACGCCGATGTACGCGGTCATCGCCTGGATCGGCTCGACCGGGTTGAGCGTCAGGTTCGGAGTGTTGCCTGCGACGAGGATGACGATCATCGTCTCGCCGACCGCGCGCGAGAACGCGAGCACGATCGAGGCTACCGTCCCCGACAGCGCCGCCGGAAAGACGACGCGAAGCGCCACCCGCATCTTGCTCGCCCCGAGCGCGTAGGCCCCCTCACGGAGCCCACCCGGAACCGACCTCATCGCGTCATCCGAGATCGACGAGATGATCGGAACGATCATCAGCCCAACGCACAGCGCGGCCGCGCCGGCGTTGAAGAAGCCGGGGGGACCGCCCAGGAACTCACCCGGCCAGACGTCCTGGAGCAGCGGCGTGACGAGGGATACGCCGAAGAAGCCGATCGCGACCGTGGGGATCCCGGCGAGAACCTCCAACACGGGCTTCACGACCTTGCGGACCCGCGGCTGCGCGTACTCGCTCAGGTAAATCGCGGCGCCGAGCCCGATCGGGATCGCGAACACCAGGCCCCACAGCACCACGCTGAGCGTGCCCAGCACGAGCGGCAATACCCCGAACAGCTCCTGCGCCGGTGCCCACTCCGACTTGAGGAAGAAGTCGCCGGGCGATACCTCCCCAAAGAACCCGAAGGCGGGCCCGAGCAACGAGATCACGATCGCAGTGGTCGTGATCACGGACAGCGCCGCGCAGGCGGCGAGAAGGACGTAGATGGCCTTCTCGCCATAGCGCGGACTCGGGGCCTCGAGCCGCCGCGGCGGCAGGACCGCCGCGGGGCTCGAG
>JBOGZL010000065.1:0-8030 GCA_050697195.1 Solirubrobacterales bacterium | reverse complement strand
GTCGACGCTCACGGTCCCCGCGAAGTCGTCGCCGACCCGGGCCTCGACCCCTCCGACGACGCTCGTCCCGCCGCCGAACGGGATCGCGGCTGCGCCGGCGTCGGCGCACCATTCGAGCACCGCCTCGACCTCTCCCTCGTCCCGCGGACGGGCGACGACGTCGGGCGGGTTGTCGATCCGACCCCGAAAGGCGCGCACGACGTCGCGATACGCCTTCCCGTATGCGTGCGATACGCGCTCGTAGCGCTCGTCGGTGACGATCTCGGCGAGCGAGTCCGGCGCGCTCAGCCGGGCCGGCGGGAGCTCGATCGCCTCGAGCGGCACCGGCTCCTCCACCTCGTCGCCGCCGAACCCGAGCCGCTCCCGGATCCCCGGCGCCGCCGCCTCGAGCTCCCTGCGAGTGGACTTGCGGTCGGCATAGCCCCAGCCCCAGTGGCTCAGCCGCCGCTCGGTCGCTGTCCCTACCAGTGCACGCCCCGCATCAGGTACGCGAACGCGACCTGCTCGCGCGAGGCCTCCTCGTCAGTGCTCGGCGCCTCGGGCTTCTCCTTCTCGCCCTTCGCGGCGCGCGAGTCGGGGAAGAGCTGGTACGCGGTGTTGAGGATGTAGTCCATCGAGCGCGGGTTGATCGCGTACAGGAGCTGGCCGAGGGTCCCGAGCGGGGTCGCGATCCGCTTCGGCTTGTGGACGATCGCCTCGCAGATCATGTCGGCCGCCTTCTCCGGCGTGATCGTCGGGAAGCGGTTGTACATCTTCGTCGGCGCGATCATCGGCGTTCTCACGAGCGGCATGTGGATCGTCGTCACCGTCACCCCGTCGTCGATCATCTCCGAGGCGATCGCGCGCGAGAAGGCATCGAGCGCCGCCTTCGAGGCGACATAGGCCGAGAACCGCGGCGTGTTCGTCTGCACGCCGATCGAGCTGATGTTGACCACGTGTCCCTGCTTGCGCTCCCGCATCCGCGGCAACAGCTTGAGCATCAGCTTCACGGGGCCGAAGTAGTTGAGCTGCATCGTGCGCTGGTAGTCGTGGAAGCGGTCGTATGACAGCGCAACCGAGCGCCGGATCGACTTCCCCGCGTTGTTGACGAGGACGTCCACGTGACCGTGCTCCGCGAGCACCTCGTCGGCCATCCGGTCGATGTCGTCGGTGTCGCTGAGGTCGCAGGGATGGACGTGCGCGGCGCCGCCGCCCTCTTCGATCTGGGCCCCGACCTCCTCGAGCTTCTCGCGCGTGCGCGAGACGAGCAGCACGATCCCTCCGGCGTCGGCGATCTGGAGCGCCGCGGCCCGGCCGATGCCCGAGGACGCACCGGTGATCAGGACCACGCGCCCACGTACCGCCTTGTCGAGGTTGGCGACGCCGCGGAGCTGGCGCACCAGTCGAAGCGCCTCGTCGGGCACCTGCTGGCCGACCACTTGGGTCGCCCCGCCGATCACGCCCGCCCGACCCCGAACGGCTCCGGCAAGCGACCGATCGCGGAAGAGGTCGGGGTCGAGGTGACGCTCCCAGTAGTCCCACAGCTTGTCGGCGTAGGCCTCGAGCGGCGCGACCCTGATGTCCGTCCCGGCGAGCGCCTTCTGCGTTCGGCGGGAGTCGAACGTGGTCGGGTAGTTGACGTAGGTGAGGACCGAGCGCGGGATCCCGAAGTCCCTAAGCAGCCGATCGGTGACGAACTCGGCCGCAGGGAGGGTCGCGAGCGCGCCGTGCACGAGGGGGGAGAACGCGTCCAGCACCCCGGCCGGGACGCGGGCGACCGACTGCGGCGCGTTCGCCGCCCGCGCAAAGATGTCGATCACCTCGCCGGCGGTCTTCGGCGCGGGGTCGGTGAGATGGAACGCCCTCCCGTCGCCCTCGTCGAGGTGTGCGATGTGGTCCATCGCCCGGGTGACGAAGTCCACCGGGACGAGGTTGATCTCGCGGCCCTCGACTCCGATCAGCGGCATCCACTGCGGAACCGTGTTGCGCAGCCGCCGGATCAGGTTGAAGAAGTAGTACGGGCCGTCGATCTTGTCCATCTCGCCGGTCTCGGAGTGGCCGACCACGATTCCGGGCCTGTACACCCGCCAAGGCCGCTCGGACTCCTCGCGCACGACCCGCTCCGAGTCGTGCTTCGTCCGGAAGTACGGGTGGTTGTCGAGGTCTGTGGCCTCGTCGAACATGTCCTCCCGCCACACGCCCTTGTAGAGACCGGCGGCGGCGATCGAGCTGACCATGTGGAATCGCCCCGCCTCGATCGCGGCGGCGAGCCCGACGGCACCCCGTGTCCCCTGGACGTTCGCGATCCGCTGGCTCTCCCCATCCGCGGTCATGTCGTAGATCGCGGCGAGGTGGAAGAAGTGCTCGACCTTGCCGTGGAGGTCCGCGATCCGGTCATCGCACCCGAGCCGGGGCTGGGTGAGGTCGCCGACGACCGGCACGATTCTGTCCTCGCCCACGCCCCAGCGATGCCGCAGCTCCTCGAGCCTCCCCTTTGACCCCTCGCGCACGAGCACGTGGACCTTGCCCTCGCGCTCCAGGAGCAACTCGACGAGATGGCGTCCGATGAAGCCGGTCGCGCCGGTGACGAAGTACATCCTTCCCCCGGACCCTACACTCTGCCCAGATGGCCATCCACCTCGATCCGTTCGGGCACGAGCCGATCCGCGAGACGCGCAAGGTGCGTGCCGCCGACATCGGGGCGCAGCGGCAGATTGCCCGCGACGGCGTGCAGCGAATCGCCCACGGTGCGCTCGTCTGCCCGGCCTGCAGCCTGCCGCTCCTGATCGAGGACCGAGTCCCCGCCTCGCGCCGCCTGCGTTGCGGGTTCTGCGATCACGAGGCTCCGGCACGCGAGTTCGTCGTTCGCGACGTGTTCGACACGGTCGCGAACGAGGTGTACGTGATCGCTCGGGTCGTCTGACGGGCTTCGCCTAGACTCAACATAGGGACGCATGACGACGACTGGAACCGTCGAGATTCAGATGCCCCAGATGGGCGAGTCGGTGACGGAGGGCACCGTGCTCGAGTGGCACAAGGAGGAGGGGGAGTTCGTCGAGGAGGGCGAGACCGTCGTCGAGGTCTCCACCGACAAGGTCGACGCCGAGGTGCCGGCACCGGCGAGCGGGACGATCGCGAAGCTGCTGAAGGGCGTTGACGACACCGTCCAGGTCGGCGAGGCGCTCGCCGAGCTCGACCCGTCGGGCGAGCCGTCGAGTGGTGACGGGACGAGCGACGGCGCGGCTCCAGCCGACGACCACCCGGCCGCTGCGGACGCGGGAGCGGAGCAAGCGGCCGGAATGATTCAGCTTCTGATGCCCGAGATGGGTGAGTCGGTGACCGAGGGGACGATCCTCGAGTGGCTCAAGCAGGAGGGCGACGCCGTCGAGGAGGGCGAGGCGGTGGTGGAGGTTTCGACCGACAAGGTCGACGCCGAGGTCCCGGCGCCCGCGAGCGGGACGATCGCGAAGCTGCTGAAGGGCGTGGACGACACCGTCCAGGTGGGCGAGGCACTCGCGGAGATCTCCGCCTCCGGGGCACCGCCTGCCGCCGACGCCCCTGAACCCGCACCCACGACTGCGCCCGCGCCGCCGGCCCCGGCCGGAAACGGCGAGCGCTCCTCGCCCGTGGCCCGTCGCATCGCCGCAGACCGCGGAGTCGACCTCGGCAACGTTCGGGGAACCGGGGTCGGGGGGCGGATCACGAAGGCGGACGTGCTGTCCGCCGCCGACGGCGGTGACGGCGCCGCGGCAGCGCCCGCCGCGGCGGGAGAGGCGCAGCCGCTCCGAGGGCCCGCCGGGATGCTCGCCAAGGCGATGAACGAGAGCCGCTCGATCCCCACCGCGACCTCCTTCCGCACGCTCGCGGTGGACACGCTGGACGCGAAGCGCAAGGCGCTCAACGCCGCGCTCAAGGAGCGCGGGATGAAGGTCTCCTTCACCCACCTCGTCGCGTGGGCGATGACCACGGCGGCGACCGAGTGGCGGGTGATGACACGAACCTACGAGGAGCGCGACGGCAAGCCGCACGCGGTCCAGCCCACGCACCTCAACCTGGGAATCGCGGTCGACGTGGAGCGCAAGGACGGCTCGCGAGGGCTGATGGTCCCGTGCATCAAGGGCGCCGAGACGCTCGACTTCTCGAGCTTTCACGGCTACTACGAGGACCTGATCACCAAGACGCGGGAGAGCAAGCTCACCGCCGACGACTTCCAGGGCACCAACATCACGCTGACGAACCCCGGCGGGCTGGGCACCGTCGCATCGGTGCCGAGGCTGATGAGCGGCCAGGGGACGATCATCGCCACCGGATCGATCGCCTACCCGGTCGAGTGGCGCCACGCGCCCGCCGACAAGGTGAAGGCGCTCGGGGTGTCCAAGGTGATGACGATGACCTCGACCTACGACCACCGCGTGATCCAGGGGGCCGAGTCGGGGTCCTACCTGCGACGGATCGACGAGCTGCTCCAGGGAGAGGACGGGTTCTACGAGTCGGTCGCCGAGTCGCTCGGCGTCGCCGCGGGCGTCGTCACCGCTGCGCACGCGGCATCCGCCTCCGCGCCGCCACTCGCCCCGGCCGCGCCGGCCGCCGGCGCCCCGAGTGTCGTCGAGGAGAAGCCCGGCATGGAGCTGCTCCAGGCCGTGCAGGCAGCCACCTCGCTGCTCAAGGCCTACCGGACGCACGGGCACCTCGCCGCCCGCCTCGACCCGCTGGGCAGCGAGCCCAAGGGCGACCCGGCGCTTGAGCCCGAGAGCGTCAACCTGACCCCCGAGCTGATGCGGCAGATCCCGGCCTCGATCCTGCGCGTCGAGTGCCCCGGTGAGACGCTGCTCGACGTCCTCCCCCGGATGCGGGAGGACTACTGCGGGACGATCGCCTACCAGATCGAGCACCTCTCCTCGCACCAGCAGCGGGTGTGGCTGCGGGAGCGAATCGAGACCGACTGGCATCGCAGGGAGCTCTCGGCGGAGGAGAAGCGCACGCTGCTCGACCGCCTGCTCGAGGTCTTCCAGTTCGAGCGCTTCGTCGAGAAGGCCTACCTGGGTCAGAAGGTGTTCTCGATCGAGGGTCTCGACGCGGTCGTCCCGATGATCGACGAGGTCGCGGCCCTGGCGCAGAGAAACGGCGCCAACGAGGTCGTGCTGGGGATGGCGCACCGCGGCCGGCTCAGTGTCCTCGCCCACAACCTGGGGCGCTCGGTGGAGTCGATCTTCGCCGAGTTCGAGGGCGCAAAGGCGATCGAGGCGGTGAAGGCGGTGGCGGCGATCCCGCACCGCGGCACGGGCGACGTCAAGTACCACCACGGGGCCGGGGGGATGCTCGCTACGGGCGACGGCGAGCAGATCAAGATGCGG
The DNA here is from genome assembly GCA_050697195.1 of Solirubrobacterales bacterium. GTDB lineage: Bacteria > Actinomycetota > Thermoleophilia > Solirubrobacterales > 70-9 > DASPWW01. The sequence continues at coordinate 2,697 of JBOGZL010000065.1, read as the reverse complement.
CTTTACCCGAACCCCAGCCACCTCGAGTTCGTCGATCCGGTCGTCACCGGCGCCGCCAGAGCCGAGCAGACCGAGCACTCCGGAGCGGAGCTGCATCACGAGCCCAGCCTCGTGGTCCCGCTGCTGCTGCACGGCGATGCTTCGTTCCCAGCCCAGGGGGTGGTTGCCGAGACCTTCAACCTGCTCGCGCTCGAGGGCTACTCGACCGGCGGCACGGTCCACATCATCACCAACAACCAGGTCGGCTTCACCACAGATCCGCGGGAGGCCCGCTCCACCCCCTATGCGGCCGACATGGCGAAGGGCTACAACGTCCCGATCATCCACGTCAACGCCGACGACGTCGAGGCTTGCATCGCCGCGGTCCGGCTGGGGATGGCCTACAGGCAGGAGTGGAAGCGCGACGTGGTGATCGACCTGATCGGGTACCGACGCTACGGCCACAACGAGACCGACGAGGCCGCGTACACACAGCCGAAGATGGCGGCGCTGATCAAGCAGCATCCGCCGGCGAGCGAGATCTACGCCGAGACGCTGATCACCGAAGGGGTGGTCACCCGCGAGGACGTCGAAGCGGACGGCAAGCGCCGGCGCGACGCGCTCTCCGAGGCGCTGAGCGGGCTCCGCACGAGGATGGACGCGGGCGAGTACGAGCAGCCCGGGACCACCGACACCGGGACGATCGAGCTCGACCGCCGAAAGAGCCCCGAGGTCGAGACCGCCGTCCCCGAGGAGCTGCTGAGGTCGCTGAACGAGGAGCTGCTGAAGGTCCCCGACAGCTTCACGATCCACCGCAAGCTCCGCAAGCCGCTGGCGCGCCGCCACGACGCCCTGACCGAGGGCGGGATGGAGTGGGGCCACGCGGAGGCGCTCGCGCTCGGGTCGCTGCTCACCGAGGGGACCCCCGTGAGACTGACCGGCCAGGACACCGAGCGCGGCACCTTCTCCCACCGCCACATGGCGCTCCACGACGAGAAGACGGGGCTGCGCTACGTGCCGATCCAGCACCTGTCCGGCGCCAAGGCCCCGTTCGAGCTTCACAACAGCCCCCTGTCCGAGACGGCGTGCCTGGGATTCGAGTACGGGTACGCGGCGGCCGCGCCCGAGAGCCTGGTCCTGTGGGAGGCGCAGTTCGGCGACTTCGCGAACGCCGCCCAGGTGATCATCGACAGCTTCATCGCCTCCGGAGAGTCGAAGTGGGGGCAGACAACGAGGCTGACCCTGCTCCTGCCGCACGGCTACGAGGGCTCGGGGCCGGAGCACTCGAGCGCCCGGATCGAGCGCTTCATCGCGCTGTCGGCGGAGGGGAACATGCGGCTCGCCAACCCGACGACCGCCGCCCAGTACTTCCACCTCCTCCGGCGCCAGGCGAAGATCGCGAAGGCGCGGCCGCTGGTCGTGTTCACCCCCAAGGGGCTCTTGCGCCTCCCGGCCGCCTCGTCGACCCTCGATGAGCTGACGCAGGGCGGCTTCCAGTTCGTGATCGACGACCCGCGCGCCGCCGAGCGCCGGGACAAGGTCGAGCGCCTCGTCCTGTGCAGCGGGAAGATCTACTACGACATCGATGGCGAGGAGAGGCGGGGGGCGGCCGAAAACGTGGCGATCGCGCGGATGGAGCTCCTGTATCCGTTCGCCAGCGACCAGATCGCGGAGCTGATCTCGCGCTACCCGAACCTGAAGGAGATCGTCTGGGTCCAGGAGGAGCCCCAGAACAAGGGGGCGTGGAAGATCATGTCGCGGCGGATGCCCGAGCTGATCCCCGACGGCGTCGAGTTCGGCTACATCGGCCGGCCCCAGCGCGCCGCTCCGTCGGAGGGCTACCCGGCCGCCCACCGCTCCGAGCAGGAGCGGATCGCGCTCACCACGCTCGAGGGGTAGCGGCGACCCCCAGCTACAGCTAGCGCGTGAGCTCGATTGCGAGCGACGCTCGCTCGCTCGCGTTGCCGGCCGGGTCGGTGGCGTCGCCCTTGAAGCGCACCTCGGCGTCCCCCCCGTTTCGAAGCGCGCGGCGCATGCGCCGGGTCTCGCGGCGGCTCAACCGCCACCTGACCTGCTCCTCCACACCGGCCTCGAGCTCCTTCGTCCTGTCCCTGAGCTCGATCCGGTCGCCGGCGTCGCCACGGGGGCGGGGGCGCAGCTCGACCTCCGCGGCCTCGTCGACAGTCGCCAGGACCTTCAGCCTCCGGGAGCCCCCGACGTCGCGGCGGCGCTTCGCGTCGAGCTCCAGGGCGGGGGCGGTCGTGTCGGGGGGAACGACCGGGTCGGGCGGGCCGGGTGGAGGCGGGGGCTGGGGGCAGGCGGCCGCGGCGGCGGGGGCGGTGAATCGCGACACGGTGCCCCCGCGCTCGGCTACGTAGACGCGGCCGGCCGCGTCCTCGCCGAACGAGGTCGGGGTCTGCACGTCGATCCCCTCCGAGCGGTCGCCGCCGGCGAGCGGCACCGCGGGACACAGAGAGCGCACCTCGCCCGCGCACAGGTCGGCGTACAGGTAGCGGCCGAACAGATCCCCGAGGCCTGGGTCGCGCACCACATAGCCGCCCGTGATCGAGCAGTTGCCGCCAACCTGCTCGTACTCGAAGACGGGATCCGTGAACGGAACGACCGGCGACTGCACGCAGTGCTCGGCCGAAGCCGACGCCGCCTCGTGCAGGCCCTCGCGGCAATCCCAGCCGAAGTTGATGCGCCTCCCCGCGTCGG
>JBOGZL010000064.1:0-2278 GCA_050697195.1 Solirubrobacterales bacterium | reverse complement strand
GTGTAGTACCTCCGTGAGGTTACGACATGATCGCTGACGCGAGCGGACGACTCAAGCCGGGCGCGGCGCCCGGGAACAGCGCTTAGAGTCCTAACGTAATGATGACCCGCCGACTGGGTGCGCTGGGTGGTTCGAGGCAAGGACGCAGGGAGCGCCCATACCCACAGCGGTATGGGCGCGACTGAGGACGCCGCCTCGGGGCGCCCAGCGCGGCCAGGCGGCATCGCTCCTCATTGCGTTAGGACTCTTAGAGTCCCTGGCCATGAAGCCTCGCGCAGAGTTCATGGCGATACCGATCGGCCCTCGGCTCGCGGCTGTCGCACTGGACCGGCGACGACCACGCGAGGGACGAGGCACAGGAGAACCTGGAGCAGACTGTGGAGACGCTCGCGGCGGCCGGGGTTGCCGCCAGCGGCCAGGTTTTCGACGCCGGATGATGCTCGGGCTCGTCGCCAGGGGGTGGCCCGCGGCCGGTCTTCGCCGTCAGGTTGAAGTAGCCGCGTGACTGGGTGGCGGTCGGGTTACGAATACTGTTCTTCGGGCTCGTGGCCGCGGCCAGCCCCGTTGCGATCGTCGCGACGCTCGCCGTCCTTACGAGCAGGCGCGGGCGCACGAACGGGATCGTCTTCGTCGCCGGGTTCCTGCTCGGGCAGTCGGCCGCCTTCCTGGCGGCTTTCCTGGTCGGCTCGGCGACGACGACGGAGCACGAGGGCAACGAGCAGGCTGCTGCCGTGCTCGAGCTCGTCTTCGGCCTCGCGCTTCTCGCGATCGCCTGGCCGCAGCGACGCCAAAGCGCGCCGGGCACGGGCGGCGGCCACGCCAGGACGAAAGCACTCCTGGCCCGCCTCAGAGGCTTGCGGCCCGGGACGGCGTTCGTGTTCGGCACGCTCCTCGGAGTGGGAGGCGTGAAGCGCCTGAGCATCACGATCGTGGCCGGAGCCACCGTGGGATTCGCCAGCCTCCTTGCCGTGGAAGAGCTCGCGCTCGGCGTCCTCTATGTCCTGGTTGCGGGCGTGCTCGTGTGGCTTCCAGTCGGGATCTACGTCGTCGCGGGGCGGCGCGCGGCCGGCTGGATGGAGCAAGCGGAGGACTGGCTCACGGCCAACCAGCGGCGGCTCACCTTCGCCTCGAGCCTCGTTTTCGGTTTCCTGCTCACCAGCGACGCCCTCGTCCGGCTCCTGTGACTACCGCATGTCGCGCATCGTGGTGCCGCCGTGGATGAGCTCGCGGCAATCCTCGCGATCCTCGCCGCGGCGTCCTTCGCCCTCGCCGCGACGCTCTGGCAGCGGGCGTCGATGTCCCGCGGGCTCGGCCCGGGCGACACGAAGGCGATGGTCGGGCTCCTGACTAGCGGCGTGTGGCTGCTCGGCCTTGGGGCCCAGACCCTCGGTGTGGCGCTACAGGCCGCCGCGCTCGACCGGGGGCGTGTCGCGATCATCCAGCCGCTGCTGGTGACCTCGATCGTCTGGGCGCTCCCGCTCGGCTACTTCCTGACCCAACAGGTGGTCAACCGGCGCCATGTCGCGGGGGCGGGGATCATCGTCGTCGGGCTGGCGACCTTCGCGAGCGTCGGCGATCCCGCGGCCGGCGTCGACAACGCGCCGACCTCGGACTGGATCTCTGCTCTGCTCGTGATCGGGGTGATCTGCCTCGCGCTGATGCTGTTCGCCGGGCGCGGCGGTCCGGGGGTGAGGGCGGCGGTGCTCGGCGCCACGGCTGGGATTCTGTACGGCGTCTCGGCCACGCTGATGAAGCCGGTGGTCGAGGAGTGGCACGCCAACGGCCTTGCGGAAGTGCTCGCAGGCTGGCAGCTCTGGGTCATGGCGCTCGGCGGGATCGTCGGCTTCTACTTCCAGCAGCTCTCGCTCGCCACCGGACGATTGGTGACATCGGTGGCAACGGTCTCCGTGGCCAACCCTGTCGTCAGTGTCATGCTCGGCGCGCTCGTCCTCCAGGAGCGGCTGGACAAGACACCGGAGTGGCACGCCGTGGTGGCTGTGGGCGCGCTTGCTGCCGCATTGCTCGGGGCGATCATCATCGCGTCGGCCTCGGAGAAGGATTGAGAGTTGCGCGATCCACCATTTCTTGGGAGGCTGGTCGGCGACAGCGTCGTGTCAGCGCGGCGCCGGAGAATCTCATGCCACGAACTTCTGAGCCCCCCGCTGCGGAAGCGCGGCGGTCGCGAATAGTCGTCCTCGGCGGCGGCTTCGCCGGGATCGGGGCCGCCCGCGCGCTGAAGGGTGTCGCCGCGGAGGTCGTGCTCGTCGACGAGCACGAC
>JBOGZL010000063.1:0-28163 GCA_050697195.1 Solirubrobacterales bacterium | reverse complement strand
CAGTCGATCCCCCGCGTGGGCAAGCGCTGCACCGAACTCGAACGCCTGGTTCTCATAGGTGTGAGGAGTGTCCTGGACGAGCATCTGCACCGATCGGCCATCGAGCTCGCGCTCCAGCACGTCCGTGGTCATGCCCACCACCTTTCGCCATCGTGCGGCCACCCCCGGCTCGACAAGCCGCCCTGCCTCCGGGTCGACGTCGATCGACAGCAGCTCGCCTTCGACACCCTCATCGGCGTTGCGTTCGAGGGCCCGCAGCAGGACGAGTGAGCCCAGCCCCTGATAGATCCCGGTCTCGACGATCAGGCGGGGCTTGAGCGAGCGAGCGAGCGCGTACCACAGAAGACGGTTCCCCGCCGGCGGACGGGTCTTGACGTCGAAGCGCCAGCGCGTTCGGCGCGCAAGCCGCTCGTTGAGCTCGGGGTCGCTCCTCGTCTCCTCCACATGCCGTTCCACATCCCGCGGCTCCGCGCCGAGGAGCTCCGCCACGAAGGTCACGAGCTCGTCCTCGTTGTCGATCTCGTAGCTATGACTCTCGAGCTCCGGATCCCACAGCACGAAGCGGAGGTTCGTGCGTAGGTCATCCCGGAGTCGGATGTCGTGATCGCGAACGATCCGATACTTCGCGATCCAGCGCAGGCGATTCACGCTGCGGACGCGGCGCTGCCAGGCCGGCGGGAGGAGGCGCTTGAGCTGTGCCTTGATGACCTGAGCTCCCTACTTCCGGGCCACGAGCAGACTCTGGGGCTCGTAGGCTCGGACGCTCGCCTCGTTGAACCCCAACGCTCGGGCCCGCTGCTCCAGGTCCCCCCGCTCGTACGCGACCGCCGCCTCGGGCTCCTCCAGCGACTCGACGAACGCCCTCCCGATTCGATGTTCGAACGTCCAGCGAGACTCCAACCCGCCCCCAGCTCGCATGTCGTCGATGCAGAACACCGACATCGCCATGTGGCCCCCTCCCTCCAACACCCTGTGCGACTCCTCCAGGTAGCGGTCCAAGTCCTCGTCCAGCAGATGCGTGAGCAGCGAGTTGGATGTCACGAGCTGCTGGGAGGAATCGGCGAGCGGAATCTCGTAGGGCTCCCGCGAGCCGCCCGGGTTGTAGAGCTCGTTGTAGATGTCGGCATGCAGGAAGCGGAACCTGGCGTCGCCGAGGTTGTCGTTGCACCACTCCACCATCTCCCGATCGACGTCGATCCCGGTGTAGGTCCCCTCGAACACGTCAGCATTTCGGAGCGCCAGCGCGAGGCGCCCGCAGCCGGACCCGATGTCGAGGATGTCGGAGTCATGGCGCGCGAGGCCCAGCGCGAACAGACGCAATGCAACGTTCGCGCTGTGGACCAGGAAGTAGGCCTGGTTGAAGACGATCCGGTTGCCCGTCCCGACCCGGATGCGGTAGCGGTTCGGCGGCAGCTCGCGGAACTCCGAGAAGGGGCTCGAGACCACCCTGTCCGCGGCGTCGAGTGGCGCTGTGAAGGCGCGCTTGTGCGACAGCGGAACAAGCGACGGAACCAGCCGCCGTACGAGCCTGTCGCGTTTGGAGGCCCCGCTCACCTACGCCGCCTGCCGGACCAGGTGCTCGATCTCCTCCGCAACGACCCGCGGACTGTAGCGGGCGATCGCCCGCCGGCGCGCCTCCCGGCCCTGCCGCTCGATCCGCGCAGGCTCCTCCACGTACCCTCGCAGGATCGCAGCGAGGGCGCCGGGGTCGTTGTGCGGGAAAACGATGCCGCCCACATCCGCGTCGATCATGTCCGCCACCCCCTCGGGGCCGGTTGCCAGACACGGCCGCTCGGCGAGCATCGCGATGATCACGGCACGTGGGGCCCCCTCCATCGGGCTTGGACAGAAGACCGATACGTCGAACGCGGAGAGGACGTCCGCCACCTCGGCCGTCGGGGTGGGAACGAAGTGGGCGCGGTCCCCGAGCGAAAGCGCGCGCTCACGCAGCTCGGCCTCGGTCTCCCCCTCTCCGGCGAGGATCAGATGAGCGTCGTCGAGGCCCGCCACGGCATCCACCACGACGTCGTTCCGCTTCTTCCGGTTCAGCCGCGAGATGCAGCCGACCACGAACGCGTCGGCGTCGATCCCGAGCTCCTCACGCACCCGCCGGCGGCCCTCGGCGTGGAAGGCGATCTCATCGCTGCTGACCGCATTCGGCACCGTGTGCAGCTTCCCTGCCGGGACCCCGACCTCGTTGATGGATTCGCGGGCCCCCTCCGCAACGGCCATCACGAACGCCGCCCGGCGCGCCGCCCACAGGTACGCGCGACGCGGAAGCCCACGACGAAACTCCAGCGGAACCTTCCCCCATTCTGCCCACGCCAGCATCGGCCGAAGCGAGCCAGGGAGGCTAGGCACGAGGAGCTGCTCCTTCTTGAAGTGAACGAGAAGGACGTCGTAAGGACGCTCGCGGGCAAGCTCGGAGCGAAGACGCCACAGCAGCACCGGCCAGGTGGCGATCAGACTCGGGTAGGTGGACCTCGACAGCTTCGGGCCGAGCGCGACGCGCCGTGCGTGGATGCTGGTACCGGCCGCAAGCTCGGGCTGGTTGGTGAGCAGCACCGTCTCGTGCCCGCGAGTCGCGAGAGCGTCGAGCATCGCGACCGCCGCGAACTCGGCCCCCCCCTGTGCATCGGAGGTCAACACGCTGACGATCTTCATCGCACGACCCCCGAGGACCGGCGCGGGGCGGCGGCGATCAGCTCGGTCCACGGCCGCGCGTAGGGCGCTGCCAGCTCCGCGAGTCGGGAGAGCTGCTCGAAGTCGTCATCCAGCTCCCAGCCCCAGTGCAACACGATCGGGACCCACAGGGCGACCTGGCGCTCGATCAGTAGCTCGAGCGCGGGCCGCACGTCGCCCGCCCGCCCGTACAACGGGTGGTAGGCGGGCATGTACACGGCGTCCCCGCGCCACAGCGGGGTGCGGTGAAAGCCCATCTCGACGACGCTCTCCGGGCCTCCGCAGACGACGTCGTAGCGTCGCGCGAGGGCTCCGTATTGCGAGCTCGAGAAGCGATTGAACGGGGGGACGAAGACGCGCGGGCGAATCCCCAGCCCGGCGAGGACCTCGTCAGCGGCGTCCAGGCGGGTCTCGAGCTGGTCGTCGGCGAGACCGAGCAGCTCGGAGTGGTGGCGTGTCCCTGCTTCTCGGGTGCGATGATCGAGCCCGTGGACAGCGATCCCCACGCCCGCGGAGTGCAGCCGACGCAGCATCTCGCACTCACCCTCGTCGAGCTCCCTGCCGCCGGTGGCGCCGGGGTCGTACGGTCGGTGCGCCAGCTTCGGAAGCGCCGCGATCATGTACTCGACGCCGGCCCCCTGCATGATCGCGTCGAAGCGCTCGAATGCCGCAGTGCCGAAGCGCGCCGGCTCGTCGAACGCCATCACGTGCGGGAACTCGTCCACCCGGATCAGCAGCCGCGGCGTACCGGGCGCTCGCGAACCGAGGACGGTGTGGCGAGCCGCGACGAAGGGCCTGACGCAATCGCGCTCATAACCCCGAAGGCCCCCCTTCATCGCAAGCCGCTCGAGCACCCGTACGGGTAGTGGCCCCACCGGGCGCCTTCGGACAGCGTGGGTCACCGCGGGTCGATCGAGGTCCTCGGCGCCGATCGCGCCGGCGCTGAGCTCCTCGGAGAACAGGATCGCGGCGCTGCGACGCTGGTCGGCGTTCACGCCGCCAGCCGATCCACGAGCGACTCGATGGAATAGGCGCGCTCGGCGAGCGCCCGTCCGCGCGCCGCGATTCCCGCTGCCTCACCGCGCAGCGCCACCGCGATCGCGGCCGCGAATGCGCGCGCGCAGTCGCCCTCCAGGTAGTCCTCTCCCGCCGTGACCTCGAGCCCGGAGGCGGCCGTGGGCGTCGCGACCACGGGCACCCGGTAGGCCAGGGCTTCGACGAACTTCAACGGCGAGCGACTGCTCCTCAGCATCGGCACCGTCACGCAATCGGCGGTCGCGTAGACCGGCGGCAGGTCGGCCACGAAGCCGAGCGACTCCACGCGTGGATCACCGCTCGGCGGGCCCTCGAGGCCACGGCCAACGACGGCCAGTCGCGCGTCGGGTATCTCTTGCCACACGTGGGGAAGCACTTCGTCGATCAGGAACCGGAGGCCTTCGAGGTTCGGTGCGTAGGTGAAGTTCGCGACGAACAGGACTCGGCGCTCACCGGCCGGGTAGGTGACCGGACGAATCGAGGCGACGTCGACGACGTTCGGAACGTAGCGGACCCTCGCCCCGGGGACGAGGGCACGCGCCGCGTCGACGTCCGTCGGCCCGACCATCCATGACTCCGCGGCGTTCTCGATCAGACCTCGTTCGAACCTCTCCATCCGCCGGGCGTTCCGGGTGTCTCCGCCGTCCGAATCGACCGCAAACGGGGCCTCCAGGTTGTGGGCGTTGTAGATCACGGGCCTGCGACGCGCGAGGGCGCGAAGCGCACCCGCGACGACCGGGCCGTCGGCGATCACCCGCCCGCGCCCGGGATCGCCGGCAAGCTCGTGCGCCCGATCGACCAGCTCCGGCGAGACCCCCCGCGCAAAGCCGTCGGGCACGCCGCCGAGTCGGGCCCGAGCGTACGACGCCAGCCGGCGCGCTCCGCGAGTGGGGCGCGCTCGGTGCAAGGTGAGCCCGGGGGTCGAGCGGAACTCGGGGGAGGGCTCCGAGGCCCCGAACTGCGCGTACAGCAAGTCGACCGGGCCGAGCGCACATAGCGCCCGGACGATCGCATACGTGCGCAGCTCGTGGCCTCCGGTGAGCGCGGGCGTGTCGGCCGAGACGACCAGGTCGCTCATCGATCGAGACGCTTCAGCTCCGCGGCGATCTGATCGAGCCGGGCGTCCCACGAGTGGCCCGCCGCGAGGCGGGCGCGCTCCGCGCGGCGCCCCGGTGAGTCCGCGGCGATCAGCTCGTCGAGACGGGCGCCCGTCTCGGCGGCGTCGGTGCCGAAGGCGATCCCGGTGACGCCCTCGAGGGCGGGCAGCGGCGTCGAGACGACGGGGAGGCCCGCCGCAAGGTACTCGTACACCTTCATCGGGAAGACGCTCGCCGTGTACTCGTTGCGCAGGTACGGGATCAGCCCGGCAGCGGCGCCCCTGAGCACGGCCGGGAGCTCGGCATAGCGGCGAGACCCGAGCAGGTGAACATTCGGGAGTCCGGCCAACCCGGAGACGTCCGTCCCCGGATCGCCGACCCCGACGGGTCCAACGAGCGCGAGCGTCCAGTCCGCGCGCAGCCGGGCCAGACCGCGTAGCAGCCCGAAGTCGAGCTTCGTGGCCGTGATCGCGCCGGTGAAGACGATCCGGGGCTCACGCAGCGCGGCGAGCTCTGGGTCCACCGGTCCGGCTTCCAGCGCGCTCGAGAACAGGGCCGTGTCCGCGACGTTGGGGGCTTCGAGGACATTGCCGGACAGCTCACGCATCCGACGCGCGAGGGTCGGCGAGCTCGCGATCACCAGGTCCGCTTGCGCCGCGAAGCGCTCCTCCATCGTCCGGACGCTCTTGGTGTCGATTCCCTTGTAGGCCCCGAAGTCATCGACGCAGTGATAGACGATCAGCGACGGCTCGATCGCATCGATCAATGCCTCGGCCTGCGGGACGTAGCCCCACAGGATCGGGCGCCTGATCCCGAGCCGTCGCACGGCGCGGGCAACCTGGCGACGCAGGAGCCGGCTGTTCAGCGCGCGCACCACCTTGCCGGAGTGCAGCGGGATGACCAGCGGGGACAGCACGTTCACCCCATCGGCGGCTCGGGGACCGGCCAGGCTGCGGCGCACTCGCCGCGCCATGCGGCTCAGGTCGCGTCCGGCGAACTGGGGTCGCCGCAGGCCGAGCGATTCCACGAACAGAACTCGATTCTGACGCGCGAGCCGCGACATCAGGTGCTGCTGGTTGGTCCACGGGCTCGCATCCCAATCGGCAAACCCAACGCACACGATGACGCGGCCGCGCAGGACAGCCGGAAGCTCGCCGGTCACGTTTTCGATGCAGTCGCCACTCGAGGACGGCAAATCTAGCGTCAGGCGCTCGCATAGAGTGGCGGAGTGTCCCCGAGAACTGGCAAGCGCGCTCCCGTTCTGATGACCGAGGAAGGTGGGCGAGGCGGCGTGGCGGACTACGTGCAAGGGCTGGCGCCGGCGCTGGCCCGTCTCGGCCAGCCGGTGGAGCTGGTCACGGCGAGCGACCACCTGTTCCCGCCGACGAGGGGCGTGACGATCCTCCCCTTCTTTCACTACCTGCGCGGCAGCTCCCCCGGGCGACGCCTACTGCGGCGAGTCGGGCTCGGCCGCGTTCTCAACGGACTGCGGTTTCTGTTCACGTATGCGCGCTGCGTCCCGTTGGCGAGACGCTGCCGGTTGGTCCACATGCACGGCTCGGAGTGGCCTCCGCTCCAGATTCTCGCGATGTGCATGTTTCGCGCCGTGGGGGCCGCCGTGATCCACTCGCTGCAGACCACGTTCGATCGCGATGCGCCGAGAATGCGCGCTCTCCCGGTGTTCGAGGCGCTCGCCACGCGGACCATCGTGCACACGAGGGCGGATCTCTCCGGCCTCTCCCGCCCTGAGCGTGCGGTGGTGATCCCGTTCGGCGAGTACGGCGATGTGGCCCGTTCGGGGGGGCGTTTCGACAGGGAGAGCGCCCGCCGGCACCTGAACCTCGATCCGGACGCGCCCGTGACCCTCCTCTTCGGCCAGCTCCGTGCCGACAAGGGCATCCGCGACGTCCTGCTCGCCGCGCGGGAGGTCCCGGCGCTTCGGGTCGTGATCGCGGGAGAGGACGCCGGAGGACTACACGCGGCGTCGGATCTGCTCAACGAGCTCGGGGGACGAATCATCGTGCTGGAGGGCTTCCAGCCGATGGACGAGGTCGCGAAGCTGTTCGCGGCCGCCGACACCGTCGTGCTCCCGTACCGCCAGGCGAGCCAGAGCGCCGTCCTGCTGCTCGCCTACGGCTTCGAGAGGCCGGTGATCGTCTACCCGACCGGTGGGCTGCCGGAGGCGGTGACCGACGGCGAGACCGGCTGGATCTGCACCGGCCCGGACCCCGGCGCGCTCACGGCAGGGCTGCGCGAGGCAATCGATGCAGGGCCGGCGGAATGCCGACGTCGAGGGGAGAACGGAGCCCGCCTTGCGAAGGAGCGCTACTCCTGGGACGGGATCGCCCGGCGCACCGTCGAGCTGTACGACGAGGTCACCTAGAGCGTCTACTCGCTGCGATCCCTGAACACCGCGACGAACGTCTTCGCGACGATTTTCAGGTCGAGCCACAGGGACCAGTTCTCGACGTAGTAGTTGTCCCACTCGACCCGGTCGCCGAGCGAGGTCTTGCCGCGCAGCCCGTTGACCTGGGCCCACCCCGTGATCCCGGACTTGACCCGGTGGCGATCGGCGTAGCGACGGACGATGCGATCGAAGTACTGCGCGTAGGCGACCCGTTCGGGCCGGGGGCCGATCAGCGACATCTCGCCGCGCAGGACGTTGAACAGCTGGGGCAGCTCATCGATCGAGAGCCGGCGCAGCAGGGAGCCGAACCGCGTTCTTCGGTCCTCTCCCTCGACCCCGCCGGGCGCGATCCCCTGGTCGACGTCCTCCTCGTCGACCTCATCCGATCCGCTGCCGGTTCGCATCGTCCTGAACTTGAGCATCTCGAATTCTTGACCGTCCAGCCCTGCGCGGCGCTGGCGGAACAGGACGGGCTTGCCCAGCGTCAGCCGGGTCCCCAGCGCCGCGATTCCAAGCAGCGGCGAGAGCAGCGCTATCGCGATCGCGGCCACCACCCGATCGACCGCGTACTTGAACGCGAACTGCCACCCGCGCGGATCGGAGGGATGGATCGAGACCAGCGGCAGGCCGCCCAAGCGCTCGAGGCGTGTCTGGTCCGGGATTCCCTCGAACAGGCGGGGAACGAGGGAAACCGAGACGCCGAGGTCCTGGCAGCAGCGCACCAGCGCGAGCTCCTTCTCGTGAGAGCTGAGCGAGAAGGTGACGATCACGTAGCCGACGTTGAAGCGGCGGATCACCGACTCGAGGCGGTCCGTGAACGCTCGCCGGTCCTCGATCTCCCGACCGGATTGGCCGGTGGCGAGCACCGGCGGTGACCCCTCGAACTCGATCTCGAGCGGATCGTCGTCGAGGAACGCGACCGGCCGCAACCCGAACTCGGGCCGCTCGCTCAGCCGCCGGGCGACGAGCTGACCGACCCTCCCGGCGCCGACGATCAGCGCGGGCTCGGCGTACTCTCCGCGCCGCCGCCTCCGGGAGAGGACCAGCTCCATGCCGGCGCGCCCCGCGGTGAGATACGTGACGGCGAACAGCCACGCCCGTACCGCCTCCGGCGCGGCACTCGGCGAGTCGGCGAACAGAACACGCACGAACGTGATGCCCATCGCCGCGATCGCGGTCGCGCCGAGGATCGCGCCGAAGTCGTCGAGGAGGTGGAGAGTGAACCTCGCCCGATACGCACCACCGGCCGCCAGCAGGACCAGCACGGCGACCGAGAAGGCGAGGAGCCAACCGAGGCTGACCGGGGTACCCCCCGGAACTTGGCCACTGATCTCGGACGCGGCCACCGCCGCGGCGAGCATCATCACGTCGACCAGGACCTCGCGTGCAGCGATCGGGATGCGCGGAGTCGCGAAGTCCTTCCCTCCGCCGCGCAGAAGCGAGCTCGCCGACCGCCCGAAGGCGGACTGCAGAGCACGCCTCGAGGGCCGGAGGGTGGAACGTCGATCCCCTCGAAGCTCGAGCCTGGTCATGCCGTCCCCATACCTATCGGCAAGAGTATGCGGTTCCTCCACCGCGCCGCAAGGCGTCGTACGATCCCGCCGTGAGCGTCACCCCCCGCGCATTGATCACCGGGGTCTCCGGGCAGGACGGCTCGTATCTCGCCGAGCAACTGCTCGACCGCGGCTACGAGGTCCACGGATTGATCCGCCGCTCCTCGAGCTTCAACACGGAGCGGATCGATCACCTGTATCGCGACCCTCACGAGGAGGGAGTCCGCTTCTTCATCCACCACGCCGACCTAGCCGACTCGACCCGCCTGGTGAAGCTGGTCTACGAGCTTCAGCCCGATCAGGTCTACAACCTTGGAGCCCAGAGTCACGTCCGGGTCAGCTTCGACATCCCGGAGTACACCTCCGAGGTCACGGCGCTGGGGACCGTGCGGCTGCTGGAAGCGATCCGCGAGACCGGGGTGACCACTCGCTTCTACCAGGCATCCTCGAGCGAGATGTTCGGCAGCACGCCGCCGCCGCAATCGGAGGCCACGCCGTTCCACCCGCGCAGCCCTTACGGGGTCGCGAAAGCGATGGGGCACTGGATGACTGTCAACTATCGCGAGAGCTACGGAATGTTCTGCGCCAGCGGGATCCTCTTCAACCACGAGTCACCGCGCCGGGGAGAGACGTTCGTCACACGCAAGATCACCCGGGCGCTGGCCCGCATACAGGCGGGGCTGCAGTCCAAGCTGTACCTGGGAAACCTCGATGCCAAGCGCGACTGGGGCTACGCCCCTGACTACACCGACGCGATGTGGCGGATCCTCCAGGCCGACGAACCGGACGACTTCGTGATCGCGACCGGCGAGACGCACACGGTGCGCGAGTTCCTCGAGCGGGCCTCCTCGGTGCTCGACCTCGACTGGCAGGCGTTCACAGAGATCGACGAGCGCTACTTCCGCCCCGCCGAGGTCGATGTGCTACTGGGGGATGCGACCAAGGCGAAGGCGGCGCTCGGATGGAGCCCGACGGTGAGCTTCGAGGAGCTGGTCCGCCTCATGGTCGAGGCGGACGTGCAGCTGCTGGAGGACGAGCTCGCGGGCCGAAAGGTGAGGGTGGAGTGAAAGCTGAACCGGATTCCGGCTTCTGGCGCCAGCGACCGGTGACCGTTACCGGGGGCGGCGGGTTCCTTGGCCGCGCCGTCGTGCGCGCGCTCGAGGGACTCGGGGCAACGAACGTCAGCGTGGTGCGATCGCGCGAGCACGACCTCACCGATGCCGACGCCTGCCGGGCGGCGCTCGAGGGCGCCGACACGGTCCTCCACCTCGCCGCACGGGTGGGCGGAATCGGGTTCATCAAGCGGAATCCCGGCACCGTCGCCCACGACAATATGGTCATGGGGGCGAACGTGTTCGAGGCCGCGCGGCTCGGGGGGGTCCACAAGCTGGTCTGCGCCGGCTCAGCGTGCGCTTACCCGAAGCGCCTCCCGGTTCCCTTCAGGGAGACCGATCTATGGAGCGGCTACCCCGACGAGTCGACCGCCCCGTACGGGGAGGCAAAGCGGGCACTGCTCGTGCTGTCGGACTCCTACCGTCGGGAGCACGGGCTCGACTCGTGCGCACCGATCCTCACCAATCTGTACGGCCCGGGCGACAACTACGACCTCGAGGACTCACACGTCGCGGCCGCGATGGTCCGCAAGTTCGTCGAGGCGGCCGAACGGAGAGAGGGCTCCGTCGTGCTCTGGGGGACCGGCAGGCCCACGCGTGAGCTGCTCCACGTGGACGACGCGGCGCGGGCGCTGCTGCTGGCTGCGGAGCATCTCGATACCTCCGAGCCGGTGAACGTGGGGACGGGTATCCCCACCTCTATTCGCGACCTCGCCGAGATGGTTCGCGAGATCTCCGGCTTCGAGGGCGAGATCGTGTGGGACGACTCGATGCCCGACGGCACACCGGAGCGCTATTTCGACGTGACCCGGGCCAGGGAGTTGATCGGCTTCGAGGCGCGGGTTCCGCTCGAGGAGGGCCTCCGCGGAGCTGTCGAGGCGTACCGCGCCGCGCCGGTGGAGAACCGCGGGGCGGCCGCGAGCCCCTGAGAGCCGCGCGGCGCCGTCTCAAGGATCGAACCGCTGCGGCTCGGCCTCGTAGGCCTCTACCGCGCGCTCGTGCTCGTCGCGAGTCCCGATGTCGAACCACGGCCCATCGAAGTGGAAGCGGGCCACGCGCTCGCCCGCCTCCACCAGCTTCAAGACGAGATCGGGGAAGTCGAAGCGCTCGCGCGGGACGTGCTCCAGAGCGCGCGGCGAGTACACGTAGATCCCCATGCTGACCTCATAGCTCAGCGCCGGCTTCTCGACGTAGCCGGTGACTCCGTCCCCCTCGCTCTCGACCACCCCGAGGGCGAGCTGGACCTGCTTCGCGTGCGTCGCGATCGTCAACGCCGCCCCGTGCTCGGAGTGGAAGCGGACGAGCTCGTCGTAGTCGAGCGTGGTGAGGATGTCTCCGTTCATGACCAGCAGCGAGTCACGCGGGGGCTCGATCTGGTGCAGGGCCCCGGACGTCCCCAGCGGCTCGTCCTCCCAGTGGTAGCGAAGCTCCATTCCGTCCGGGACGCTCGCGCCCTGCTCGAAGTACACGCGGATCAGCTCGCCGAGGTGGCCGACGAGGAAGTCGATCTCGGTGAAGCCGCGGCGACCGAGCTGGCGCACGATCAGCTCGAGGATCGGCCGATCGCCGACCGGGACCAGCGGCTTGGGGAGAACCATCGTGTATGGACTCAGCCTCGTTCCCGCCCCCCCGGCGAGAATCGCGGCGCGCATCAGTCCGCCCCGGCCTCGGCGAGATGGGCCCCGAGGGCCCGCTCGGAGACCTCGTGGTTGGTGTAGAAGCCCTGGCGGTCGTCGAGGTCGATGAACGCCCCCGCCCTCACCGCCTCGACGAGGCTCGCGATCGCCATCGGAACGCGGAACGCCGGCGTGAATCCGAGCTGCGCGGCGATCTTCTCGAACGAGACCCTGTAGTTGCGCGGGTCGCTGCCCCCCTCGGTGTACTTGACCCGGCCCTCGCCTCCGAGCCGCTCGAGCGCCGCCTCGACGACCATCCGCTTGGTGTAGTTCTCGTCCGAGTGGCCGACGTTGAACACCTCGGCGCGAACGTCGTCTGCCGGGGACTCGAACACGGTTTCGACCGCGCTCGAGATGTCCTGGACGTGGCAGTACGGCCGCCACGTGTCGGCGTCGTAGACGATCAGCTCGCGACCGCTCGCGAGCGTGTGGGTGAACTCGGAGATCGTGAGGTCGAACCGCATCCGCGGCGAGAGCCCGTACGCCGTCGCGACCCGGAGGACCGTGGGGCAGAAGTCGAGCTCGCCGGCGCGGGCGAGGATGTGGCGCTCGACCTCGACCTTGTGCTCGGCGTACAGGGACACGGGCGCGAGCTCCGACTCCTCGGTCGCCGGCTCGTCGCTCTCCCGCAGGCCGTAGTTGGAGCACGTGGAGGCGAACACGAACCGCCCTATGCCCCGCCCCTCGAGCGCGTCGAAGACGCCCCGGCACCCGTCGACGTTGATCTCCCTCGCGAGCTCGGGGTAGCGCTTGCACACGGGATCGCCGACCAGCCCCGCCAACAGGACGACGTCGCTGACCCCGTCCAGGGCGGCGTCGAGATCCTCGGCCGAGCGGGTGTCGCCGTGGTGAAACGAGAACGCCTCCTCCTCGAGCAGGGGAGCGAGCGCCGCCCCGTGCTCGAATATGAGCCGGTCCAGGACCCGGACGCGGTTGCCCGCGGCGAGCAGCCTCCGAACCAGGACGTTGCCGACGTAGCCCGCGCCGCCGACGACGAGGACGTGGCGATCCGACCCGCTCACGGCGAGGGTGTGCCGCCGCTGCCGTCGTCGGGCGCCACGGTGCCGGTGGCGGTCGTCGTGGTCGTCTGCGTCGTGGTCGTGGGCGCGGTCTCGGTGCCCTGGCTCGTCGTCACCGTCGTGGTCGCGCTCGCGTCGTCGTCGGTCCCGTCGATCGCCACCGCGAGCCCGATCGCGAGACCGATCACGGCGACCACGAGGATCGCGAGCAGGGCTCTGGTCCGGGTGCTCATATCCACCCGCGGCAGTCTAGTGTCGGCGCAGGCAGTCGCCGAGAATCCCGAGCGCCTCGTCGACCTCGGCGTCGCCGATCACGAGCGGCGGCAGGAAGCGAAGCGTCCCGGGCGCGGGGACGTTGATCACGAGCCCGGCGTCGAGCGCCCGCGCCGCGACCTCTCCGGCGTCGAGCCCCTCGTCGAGGCCCGCCCCGACCATCAGCCCGCGCCCGCGCACCTCCTCGATCCCGTCGAGCGCGCCCAGCCCGTCGCACAGCCGCGTCCCGAGCTCGCGAACGCGGCACAGCAGCGCCGGCTCGTCGATCGTCTCGAGCGCGGCGAGCGCCGCCGCCGCGGCGAGTGGGGCGCCCGCGAAGGTCGAGCCGTGCTCGCCCGCGTCGAGCGCGACGTCGAGGCCCGGCACCGTCACGCACGCCCCGACCGGGAGCCCGCCGCCGAGCGCCTTCGCCGCGGAGATCGCGTCGGGGCGCGCGGGGCCCTGCTGCCACGCCCACAGCGACCCGGTCCTCCCCATCCCGGTCTGGATCTCGTCGAGCACGAGGAGCGCGCCGGAGGCGTCGCACGCCCGCCTTGCGGCGGCGAGCACGGGGTCGGGGACCGGGTGGACGCCGGCCTCGCCCTGGATCGGCTCGATCATCACCGCCGCCGTCCGCTCCCCGACCGCGGACTCGAGCGCCGCGGGGGCGTCCCGGGGGGTCGTCACGAAGCCTGCCGGGAGCGGGCCGAAGAGGTCCTCGCGCGCGATCCCCGGCGATGCGGTGAGCGTCGCGATCGTGCGGCCGTGGAACGCACCGTCGAGGACGACTATCTCGGGCGCCTCGATCCCGCGCGTGCGGGCGCGCTTGCGCGCGAGCTTGATCGCGGCCTCGTTCGCCTCGGCACCCGAGTTGCACAGGAACACGGGGCCGCCGAGACTCGACTCGGAGAGCCGCTCGGCGAGCCTCATCGCCGGGTCGGAGTAGTAGAGGTTCGAGACCCCGACCAGGCGCCCGGCCTGCTCGCGGATCGCCGCGGTGATCAGCGGGTGGCAGTGGCCGGCGTTCATCACCCCGAGCCCGGCGAAGAAGTCCAGGTACCGCTTGCCGTCGGAGTCCCACAGCCGCGCCCCCTCCCCGCGCACGAACTCGACCGGGGCCCGCCTGTACGTCGGCATCACCCACCGCCGCTCGAGCTCCTGGAGCTCCGAAAGGCTCAAGGCGTGACCTTGGTTCCGATCCCGGCGTCGGTGAAGAGCTCGAGCAGGAGGCTGTGAGGCCGCCGGCCGTCGATGATGTGGGCGTGCTGGACGCCGCCGCGGATCGCGTCCACGCACGCCTGCAGCTTCGGTCGCATGCCGCCTCCGATTCCCTCGAGCGCCGCCTCGATCTCCGCGACGGTGGTCTCGGAGATCCGGGAGCCGGGATCGTCCGGGTCGGCGAGCCATCCCTCGACGTCGGTGAGGAAGATCGCCTTGTGGGCGGGAAGCCGCGCGGCGACCTTGCCCGCGGCCTCGTCGGCGTTGACGTTGTAGGAGTTCCCGTCCCGGTCGGCGCCGATCGATGCGATCACGGGGATGTAGTCCGCCGCGATGTGGTTGAGGACGTCGGCGTCGACGCGCTCGATCGCTCCCACGAACCCGACCTCGGCGGCGTTCGGGACCGGTGCGACCTCGAACATCGTCCCGTCCTCGCCGCTCAGCCCGACCGCCGGCTGACCGTGACGGTTGAGGCGCAGGACGATGTCGGAGTTCACCTTCCCGAGCAGGACCATCTTCGCGACCTCGACCGTCTCGGCATCGGAGACCCGCAGCCCCTCGACGAACCGCACCTCCATCCCGAGCCGCTCCATGTACGTCGTGATGTCGGGCCCGCCGCCGTGCACGACGACCGGGTCGAGCCCGACGTACTTGAGCAGCACCACGTCGGTGGCGAACGCCTCGCGCAGCTCCTCGTCGCGCATCGCCGCGCCGCCGTACTTGATCACCACCCTTCGCCCGTGGAACTCCCTGATGTAGGGGAGCGCCTCGAGCAGCGTGTGGACGCTCTGTTCCTGCTCGGATGCCATCAAATCATCACCAGAGTTCGGGCTCGGCCCAACATCAAATTCCCCGCCCGCCCCCCACCCTTGTAGAGCCTCGCGCTCACGACGTATACGCCGAGTTCAGCTCGACGTATCCCGGCGTGAGATCGCAGAAGTACACGTGCGCCGACGCGCCGCCTCGGCCGAGTCGCACGCTCAGCTCGGCCTCGGCCGAGTCGGAGCCGAGCTCCGCCGCGTCGATCTCCCCCGAACCGAGCTCGTCGAGCTCCTCGCCCGCGAGCGCCATCCCCGCGGCCTGCGCGACCCGGCCCCAGTTCGGGTCGCGACCGTAGAGCGCGGTCTTGACGAGCGGCGAGTTGGCGACCGCGCGCGCGACGCGGTGTGCCTCGGGCGCCGACGCCGCGCCGGAGACCGCCACCCGGGCGGTCCGGGTTGCGCCCTCGCCGTCGCCGACGACCTCGAGCGCGAGCTGGAGCAGGACGGCGTCCAGCAGCCCCTCGGGGAGCGGCTCGCCGCTCGCGCCGCTCGCCTGGAGCAGCACCGTGTCGTTCGTCGACAGCTGCCCGTCGACGGTGATCCGCTCGAACGACCGGTCCACCGCCCCGCGGAGCGCGGCGGCCGGGTCGGCGACGGCGGCGTCCGTCTGGACGAAGCACAGCATCGTCGCGAACCCGGGCTCGATCATCCCGGCGCCCTTCGCCTGCGCGGACACCGTCACACCGTTCGCGCGCACCGTGCAGCGCTTCGGCGCCCGGTCGGTGGTCACGATCGCGCGCGCGAAGTCGTCCCCGCCGCGCTCCGACAGCGCGCCGGACGCCTCGGCGATCCCACGCCGAACGGCGTCGACCGCGAGCGGCACCCCGATCGTCCCGGTCTCCGCGACCGCGACCGACCGCGGCTCGACGTCGAGAGCCTCCGCCGCGGCAGCGCGGATCGCGAGCGCGTCGGCGTAGCCCTGCTCGCCGGTCGCGGCGTTGGCGTTCCCGGAGTTGACGACGGCGGCGCGGATCGCGTTCGGATCGCAGTCCTGCCGGCACACCCGCACGGGCGCGGCGGCCGCGGCGTTGCGGGTCAGGAGCAGTGCCGAGGCCACTGTCTCGGCCTCGGAGGTGAGCAGCCCGAGGTCGGTGCTCCCCCCGTCCTTGAGCCCGCACGCGACCCCCGCCGCCCGGAACCCGGGAGCGAGCTCGGCCGGATCGAGCTCCTCGACGTCGGCCGGCGCCTCGACCCATCGCGAGTGAAAGAACCTCTGACTGCTTACTGCTGACTGCTTGCTCACCTCAGCCCCTCCGTCTCGGGCAGCCCCAGCATCAGGTTGAGGTTCTGCATCGCCTGGCCCGAAGCGCCCTTCCACAGGTTGTCGATCGCCGCGAACACGATGACCCGCCCGGCGGCGTCGTCGCGCGCGAGGTGGATCCGGCACAGGTTCGTGTCGCGAACGTCGCGCACGCCCGGCGGCGCGTCAACGAGCTCCACGAACGGCTCTCCCTCGTACCGCTCGCGGTACAGCTCCTCGATCTCGCCGTCGCCCGGCTCGGTGGGGGGCCGCACGTAGCAGCTCACCAGCTCGCCCTGGTCGAGGGGGAGCAGATGGGGGACGAAGGTGACCGGGACGTCGGCCCCGAGCGCCCTCAGCTCCTGTGCGATCTCGGGCCGGTGGCGATGGCCCGCGGTCCCGTAGGGCGAGAAGTTCTCGTCCACCGAGACGAAGTGCAGCCGCTCCCCGCCCCCTCGCCCCGCGCCCGAAACGCCGGACTTCGCGTCCACGACCACGTCCTCGAGCAGTCCGTGCTCGGCGAGCGGGGCGAGCGCGAGAACCGCGGCGGTCGGATAGCAACCGGGGTTGGCGACAAGGTCGGCGCCCGCGATCCGCTCCCGATACAGCTCCGTGAGCCCGTAGACCGCCTCGGAGGCGAGCTCGGGGGCCCCGTGGTCCCCGTACCAGCGGCCGTACTCCGCGCGATCGCGAAGCCGGTAGTCGGCCGAGAGGTCCACGACCTTGAGCCCGCGCTCGCGCAGCGCCGCGACCACCGGCGCGGCGGCGCCGTGTGGGTAAGCGACGATCGCGGCGTCGAGCTCGGAGGCGCGGTCCGGGTCCAGCTCCTCGAGCCGCAGCGGCACCCGGTGGCGCGGGTAGAGGCTGCTCAGCGGCGTCCCCACTTCACCGCGCGCGGTCACCCCGGCGAGCTCGAGCCGCGGATGGCCCCACACGAGGCGGGCCGCGAGCGCCCCGGTGAACCCGGAGGCGCCGGCGACCAGCACCCGCGCGGCGGGCGTGCCGTCGAGCGGCTGAGCGGGCTCACTCACGCAGCGTCCCTCCGATCTCGCGCAGCGCCTCGGTGATCGCCGCGCGGCGCTCGGCTACCTCCTCGTCGGTGAGCGTGCGGTCGGGGGCGCGGAACTCGAGCCGCAGCGCGAGGCTGCGGCGCCCCTCTCCGATCTGCTCGCCGCCGTATACGTCGAACACGGTCGCGGCTCGCAGCAGGTCGCCGCCCCCGCGCAGGACCGTCTCGCGCACCGCGGCGGCTGGGACGTCCTCGGCGACGACGATCGCGAGGTCCTGGTAGACCGCGGGATGGGTGGTGACGTCCTCGTACGCCTCGCGACCGTAGCTCGACGCGCCGAGCAGCTCCGCGAGGCCGATCTGGAAGCCGGTCGCAGCGTCGAGGTCCCACGCGCGGCACACCAGCGGGTGGATCTCGCCGATCCAGCCCGCCTCGACGCCGGCCACGGTCGCGCGGGCGGCCCGACCGGGATGCAGGAACGGCTGCTCTGCCGGCTCCACCGTCAGCTCCGCGCCGAGCTGCGCGGCGAGCGCCTCCAGTACGGCCTTGAGCGCGAAGAACCCGCGTGCGGGCTCCCCCCCACCCCAGCTCGGCGGCGCCAGCGATCCGACCGCCAGCGCGCCGATGCAGTGCGGCTCGTACGCGGGCGCCGGCCGCTCGCCGCTGAACTCCCCCCCGAGCGGCCCGCCCACCTCTGACCGCCCCCGGGCGAGGTAGGCGCGCCCCGACTCGTAGAGCGCCACCCGCTCCGCGCCGCGGGCGAGGTTGTAGCGCGCGGCGTCGAGCAGCGAGCCGAGGAGCGTGGTCCGCAGCTCCGAGTGCTCGACCGAGAGCGGGTTGGAGACGCGGATCGGCGCCCGGCGCGGATCGCCCTCCGGGAGGCGCAGGCGCTCGGGGAGCCCTGGATCGACGAGGCTGAGCGTGACCACGGCGTCGAACCCCAGGTCGCGCATCACGTCCTCGGCTCGCCGCCGAAGCGCCTGGTCGCGGGTCAGGCGGCCACCCTGGCCGGTGGCCTCGGGAAGGGTGGACGGAAGGTGCTCGTCATAGCCGTGGATCCGGCCCACCTCTTCGACGAGGTCGGCCTCCCTGGTGACGTCGTAGTGGCGGTGGACGGGAACCTCGGCCTCGATCCGGTCGCCGTCGTGCTCGACCCCGAACCCGAGCCGGTCGAGGTAGGCGGCGCACCGCTCGGGCTCGATCCGCATCCCGAGCACGGACTCGGCTCGGGCCGGGCGCAGGCCCACTCGGCGGCGCGGCGGAATGTCCGCCGCCTCGTCGATCGCCCCGGGAACCAGCCGTGCACCGCACACCTCGACGAGCAGCTTCGAGGCGATTCGCTGCGCCCTGATCGCAAGCTCCGGGTGAAGCTGCTTCTCGAACCGGTTCGACGCCTCGGACCGCAGCCCCAGCTTTCGCGAGCTGCGGAGGATGTTCACCCCGTTCCAGGTCGCGATCTCCAGCAGGACCCTCGTCGTCGCCTCGGAGACCTCCGAGTGCGCTCCGCCCATGATCCCGGCGATCCCAGAGGGCCCGTCTCGATCGCAGACGAGCACCGTCTCGGAGTCGAAGCTGCGCTCGACGCCGTCGAGGGTTGTCATCCGCTCGCCGTCGGCGGCGGTCCGGACGATCAGCTCCCCGTCGGGGACCCGGTCGAGGTCGAAAGCGTGGATGGGCTGCGCGGTCAGCAGCATCACGTAGTTCGTGATGTCGACGACGTTGTTGATCGGGCGCTGCCCGGCGGCCATCAGACGCGCCTTCAGCCACAGCGGCGAGGGCGCGATCGAGACGTCGGTGAACACCCGTGCCGTGAACCGGGGGCAGAGCTCGGGGGCCTCGACCGCGACCGAGGCGTACTCGGTGGCCTCGCCCTCCCCGGCGGCGTCCGCGTCGCCCTCCCAAGGGGGATCGGCGAGCGGCGCGTCGCTGAAGGCGTGCACCTCGCGCGCGACGCCGTACACGCCGAGGCAGTCGACGCGGTTCGAGTTCACCTCGAGCTCGAGCACGGGCTCGGCCACGGGCAGGAAGTCCGCAAGCGGACTTCCCGGAATCAGGCCCGCCGCCTCCTCCGCTTCGCGTCCGGGGGCGGCGGGGTCCCCGGCGGGATGCAGAATCGCAATGCCCGCGGCGTCGTCGCCGATCTCCAGCTCGGCCTCCGAGAGGATCATCCCGTCGGAGGTGACGCCGCGTAGCTTCGCCCGCCCCAGCTTCTCCCCGCCGGGCATCACCGCGCCGGGGACGGCCACCGGGACGGTCTGGCCCGCGGCGACGTTCGGCGCGCCGCACACGATCGTCCGCGTGCCGTCGCCGGTCTCGACCTCGCACACGGTCAGGCGGTCGGCGTCGGGATGCCGCTCCACCGACGCCACCCTGCCGACCACGAAGCCGTCCGCCGAGGGCGGGCCGACGTAGGAGATCCGCTCGACCTCGGTCGTCCGCAGCGCGATCCGCTCCGCGAGCTCCTCGACCTCGAGGCCGGGATCGCAGTACTCGCGCAGCCAGGAGTACGGGGCCCTCATTTGAACTGCTCCAGGACGCGAACGTCGTTCTCGAAGAACTTGCGCAGGTCGGGAACGCCGTGTTTGAGCATCGCGATCCGCTCGATCCCCATCCCGAACGCGAACCCCTGAACCCGCTCGGGGTCGTAGCCGCGCTCGCGCACGAACCCGAACACGTTCGGGTCGACCATCCCCGAGCCGAGGATCTCGATCCACCCGGTGCCCTTGCAGAGCGGATCGCGCGATCCGTCGTCGAGCTCGCCCGACCCCCCGCACCTGAAGCAGGACACGTCGACCTCGACGCTCGGCTCGGTGAACGGGAAGAACCCCGGCCGAAAGCGCGTCTCGCGCTCGGGGCCGAAGATCGCCCGCGCGAGCTCGTCGAGCGTCCCCTTGAGGTCCGCGAGCGTGATCCCCTCGCCCACCGCGAGCCCCTCGACCTGGTGGAAGATCGGGCTGTGGGTGGCGTCGAACGGGTCGCTGCGATAGCAGCGGCCGGGGACGACGATGAAGATCGGCGGCTCGGTCGCCTCCATCGCTCGCACCTGCATCGGCGAGGTGTGGGTCCTCAGCACGACGTCCTCGGGGCCGGGAGGCAGCGGCGAGCCGTCCGCGGGCTCGCCCGGAAACGACGGCGCCGGGTCGAGCCGCAGCTCCGGGTCGAGGCTCCCCGGGTCAACGTAGAACGTGTCCTGGGCCATCCGGGCGGGGTGGCCCGGAGGATGGTTGAGGGCCGTGAAGTTGTAGTAGTCGAGCTCGACCTCGGGCCCCTCCATCACCCCGTAGCCGAGCCCGACGAACACGTCCTCGATCTCGCGCATCGTCCGCACGAGCAGGTTGCGCGAACCCACGGCGACGATCGGCACGCCGGGCAGTGTGACGTCGACCGCGTCGGTGGCGAGCCGCGTCTCGAGCTGCGCCGCATCGAGCTCCGCCTCTCGGGCGCCGAGCAGCGCCTCGATCGCCCCCCGCGCCTCGTTGCCCGCCCGGCCCACCGGACCGCGCTCGTCCTCGGGGAGCTCGGCGATCCCGCGCAGGATCCGGGTCAGATCCGCCTTGCGACCGAGGTACCGGATCCGAAGCTCCTCGAGTGCGCCCGGGTCCTCCGCGCCGTTGATCGCCGCCTCGGCCTCCTCACGAATCTGCTCAATTCGGTCAAGCATCGCTTACCACCTCTGTCGGGCGAGCCGACGATATCCCGATCACCGCCAAGTTCGCTCGCGAACTTGGCGATTGATCCCGTGGAGCGCTATCGCTGCGGCCGCCGCGACGTTGAGCGACTCGGCGCCGGGACGGAGCGGAATCGTCACCTCGTCGTCGCAGAGGTCCAGGACATCGGGCGGCAGCCCCTCGCGCTCGGCGCCGAGGCAGACGGTCAGCGGCGGATCCAGGTCCGCGAGCGGCCGGCCCGAGTGCGCGCTCAACGCGACCCGCGGCGCGGGCGTCGCGCCGGCCTTGGCGCGCGCCACCGGGTGGGCGAAGATCGACCCCATCGTCGCCCGCACGGCCTTCGGCGAGTAGGGATCGGCACAGCCCGGGCCGAGCGCGACCGTTCCCTCGACCAGTGCGTGGGCCGTGCGGATCACGGCGCCCACGTTGCCGGGGTCGGAGATCGCGTGCAGGTACACGCACACCGGGCCCGCCGGCTCGGCCCACCGCTGGCGGTAGACCCCGATCACCCGCGCCCCCGACCCGAGCGCGCTGACCGCGTCGAGCAGCGGTGCCTCGACGTCCTCGCCCGCCACGAGCACGAGCTCCGGCTCGACCCCGGCGGCGACCGCGGCGCCGACCAGGTCCTCCCCCTCGGCGACGAACAGGCCCTCGCGGTCGCGGTGCCCGCGGTCGTGGAGCCTGCGGATCAACTTCAGCCTGTCGTTCTGTGGGCTCGTGATCATCGGTTCGGGCGCGTCTCGGCGGGAACGAAAAGGGGCGGCCGCGTCGCGGTCCGCCCCGGGAGTCCTCGCGTGTGACAGATCGTCAGGCCGCGGCGGCCTCCCGGGCAAGCTCGGCGAATCGGCGAAACGCCTCCGGGTCGCGGACGGCGATGTCCGCGAGCATCTTGCGGTTCACCTCGACGTCGGCCCGCTTCAGGCCGTGGATCAGCTCGGAGTAGCTGAGACCCTCGCGGCGCGCGGCAGCGTTGATCCGGATGATCCACAGGCGCCTGAAGTCCCGCTTGCGGTTGCGGCGATCCCGGTACGCGTACTGGCCCGAGCGCATCAGCTGCTCGTTCGCGAGCCGCGGGCTCGAGTGCTTGCGACCCCAGTACCCGCGCGCCTCGCGCAGGGTCTTGCGTCGCCGCTTGCGTGACGCGACCGATGCCTTCGCGCGGCTCACCGGTGCCGCCCCTTCCCGGCGAGAAGCGCGCGGACCCGCGGCCGGTCCTGGGCCGAGATCGGGACCGGACGAGCGAACCGGCGCTTGCGCTTCGGGGGCTTCTTCTCGAGCATGTGGCTGGAGTTCGCGCGGCGCCCGCGCAGCTTGCCCTTCGCGGTCTTGCGAAAGCGCTTCTTCGAGCCGGAATGTGTCTTCATCTTCGGCATCGGGTGAGTATTGAAGCAGGGTCGGGGCGCGCGGTGGCTGTCAGGCCGCGAGCGAGTCGGCGAGCGCCCCGGCCACGAGGTCGAGCTCCTCGTCGGCGAGCGAGGGCGACAGCGGGAGCGCGCAGTGGCGGTCCGCGAACTGCTCGGCGCGGGCTGCGCCGTCGGGCGCGGCGTCTCGGTACTCCGCGAGCTGGGTGAGCGCCGGATAGAAGGTCGTCTGGACGCCCTCCTCGTGGAGCCGCTCGCGGACGGCGTCACGCGTCTGGAGGTCCGCGAGCAGAACCGGGAACGCGAAGTGGCCGCTCCACTCCACGGCCTCGGCCGCAAACGGGAGCTCGATTCCGTCCACGTCGGCGAGCCGCCGCCGGTACCCCTCCGCAACCGCGCGGAGCCGGGCGAGCCCCCCGTCGAGCGCCTCGAGCCGCGCGTGGGCGAGCGCGGCGCGAAGCTCATCGATCCGGTAGTTGAAGCCGAGGTCTGTGACGTCGTAGGTCTCGGCGTGTCCGCGGTGGCGGTCCCAGGTCACCGTCGTCATCGCGTGCGAGCGCAGCGACCGCACTCTGTCGGCGACGTCGGCGTCCTGCGCGGTCACCGCTCCCCCCTCGCCGACGCCAAGCTGCGTCTTCGAGAAGAAGCTGAAACAGCCGGCGATGGCCTCCGTGCCGACCCGCGACGCGCCGGGCCCGTACCGAGCCCCCGCCGCCTGGGCGCAGTCCTCGATCAGGGCGACGCCGCGCCGCTCGCAGATCGCTCGCAGCTCTTCGATCGCCGCCGGATATCCGCACAGGTGGACCGCGATCACGGCTCGCGTCCGATCGTTGATCAGGGCCTCGACGGCCGCGGGGTCGAGCGCCGGATCGAGGGTCCCGACGGAGTCGCACAGGACGGCCGTCGCGCCGCAGTTGCGGGGCGCGTGCGCGGTGGCGACGAAGGTCATAGCGGGCACGATCACCTCGTCGTCCGGGCCGACCCCGGCGGCGAGGCACGCGAGGTGCAGCGCCGCGGTCCCGCTCGACACGGCGACGACGTGCTCGGAGCCCGTGTACTCGGCGAACGCGGCCTCCAGGGCCTGCGTGCGCGGCCCCATCGTCAGCCACTCGCTGCGAACGGCCTCCAGCGCCGACTCGACCTCTTCGTCGGACAGCTCCAGCTTCGTGAGCGGGACCCTCCAGTTCACCCGGCCACCACCTCCCGCAGCGCGCCCACGACCCGGTCCTGGGTCGCGTCGTCCATGTGCGGGAAGAGCGGGATCGAGAACAGGGAGCGCGCCACCCGCTCCGAGTTCGGCAGCACGAGGTCGGGGTACCGACGCCGGTAGACGCTCAGCTCGTGGACGGCTGGGTAGATCGTGGTCTGGATCCCGTGCTCGTCCCGAAGCGCGCGGCGGACGGGGTCACGGCGCTCGGGGTCCGCGGTCAGGATCCCCATCATGTAGCAGGACGAGGTGTCCACCTCCTCGTCGCGGTAGGGCACGATCAAGCCCTCCACCTCCGCCAGCAGGCCCCTGTAGCGGTGGACCAGCTCGCGGCGGCGGTCGATGTCGGCATCCAGCCGGGCGAGTCGCGAGCCGAGCAGCGCCCCGCGCGGGTCGTCGAGCCTGTAGTTGAACCCGAGCCCGACCACGTCGTAGGCCATCGCGCGTCCGAGGTGGCGGTCGCGCGTCGTCGCGGTCATCGCCTGCGAGCGCAGCAGTCGCGCCTGCTCGGCGACCTCGTCGGAGTCGGTGCTGAGCGCCCCGCCCTCGCCGCACGGCATCACCTTGTTCGAGAAGAAGCTGAAGCACCCGGCGAGCCCGAAGGTGCCGAGCTTGCGGCCCGCGCTCGTCGCGCTCGGCGCGTGCGCGGCGTCCTCGATCAACGTCAGGCCGTGCTTCTCGCAGAGCTCGGTCAGCGCGCGCACGTCGGCCGCGTAGCCCGCGTAGTGGACGACGATCACCGCCTTGGTTCGCTCGGTGATCGCGGCCTCGACCGCGGACGGATCCAGGTTCAGGTCCTGCGGCCCGGCGATGTCCGCGAACACGGGATCGCCGCCGCAGTACGCGACCGCGTTCGCGGTCGCGACGAACGTCTGCGACGGGACGATCACCTCGTCGCCGGGGCCGACCCCGGCTCCGAGGCACGCGAGGTGGAGCGCCGCGGTGCCACTCGAGACGGC
Organism: Solirubrobacterales bacterium; assembly: GCA_050697195.1. Taxonomy (GTDB): domain Bacteria; phylum Actinomycetota; class Thermoleophilia; order Solirubrobacterales; family 70-9; genus DASPWW01. The sequence continues at coordinate 3,847 of JBOGZL010000063.1, read as the reverse complement.
GAGCACGTGACGCGCGCCCAGGTGCTCGGCGAACGCGGACTCGAACTCCTCCGTTCGCGGCCCCGCGCTCAACCATCCGGACCGCAGGGTCTCCTCGACCGCGCGCAGGTCCTCCGGTTCGATCCGGATGTCGAAGACGGGGATCTCGAGCGCGGCCTGCTCGGACACGCTCAGGCGGCCTGGCCGGCTGCCCGGGTCGGGGCGAGCAGCATCGTCATGTTGCGCCCCTCCTGCTCGGGCTCCTGCTCGATCGTCGCGAGCTCCTCGATGTCGGTGAACAGGCGATCGAGCAGCATCCGTCCCCGCTCCGGATGGGCCTGCTCGCGACCCCGGAACATGATCGTCACCTTGACCTTGTCGTGCTGGCGCAGGAACCGCACCACATGCCCCTTCTTCGTCTCGTAGTCGTGGTCGGCGATCTTCGGGCGGAGCTTGATCTCGCGCACGTTGACCTGCTGCTGGTGCTTGCGCGCCGCCTTCGCCTTCTGCTCCTGCTCGTACTTGTACTTCGAGTAGTCGAGCAGGCGACACACCGGCGGGTCGGCCTGCGGCGCGACCTCGACGAGGTCGAGGTCGGCGTCACGAGCGCGCTCGAGCGCCTCGTCGCGCGACACGATCCCGACCTGCTCGCCGTCGGCACCGACCAGCCGCACCTCCCGCGCCCCGATCTTCTCGTTGATCCGGGTGGTGTCCCGCTCCGGCGGGCGCCGGTCGAACCTGCGCGGAACCGGCACTAGAGGATGGGGGCGAGCTTCAAGCTAGGGATGAGAGGCGAGCTTCGCGGTGAGGGGGCAAGGACAGGCGGGCACGGGGCGCTCAGCGGCGCGGCGTGGTGTCGGTACCCGGCATCGCGCGCAGTATAGAGGCAGCCGGCTCAGCGCTGCTCGATCTCGCCACGCAGCCGGCCCACCAGATCCTCGAGCGCCATCGCGCCCAGATCGCCCTCGTCGTGGCGGCGGACCGAGGCCTCGCCGGCCTCCTGCTCGCGATCGCCGAGGACGAGCATGTACGGCGCCCGCGCGAGCTCGGCGTCGCGGATCTTGCGGCCAACGGACTCCGAGCGGAGGTCCACCCGCGAGCGGATCCCGGCGTCCCGCAGCCGCCCCGCCACGTGCTCGGCGTAGCCGGCGTGACGGTCGGCGATCGGCAGGATCGCCGCCTGAAGCGGCGCGAGCCAGAGCGGGAAGCGGCCGGCGTGGTGCTCGATCAGGATCCCGGCGAAGCGCTCCATCGAGCCGAGCAGGGCGCGGTGGATCATCACCGGGCGATGGGGTGCGTCGTCGGCCCCCGTGTAGGTGAGCTCGAAGCGCTCCGGCATCTGGAAGTCGAGCTGGCAGGTCCCGCACTGCCACGACCGCCCGAGCGCGTCGGTGATGTGGAAGTCGATCTTCGGGCCGTAGAACGTCCCCTCCCCGGGGCTGACCTCGTAGGCGCGCCCCTGGCGCTCGAGCGCCTCGCGCAGCCCCGACTCGGCGCGCTCCCACTGCTCGTCGGTCCCGAGCGACTTCTCGGGTCTGGTCGAGAGCTCGACCCGCACCTGGTCGAACCCGAACCCGGCGTAGAGCTCGTCGATCGCCTCGCAGATCGCGTCAACCTCGGCGGTCATCTGGTCGCGGGTGCAGAACACGTGTCCGTCGTCCTGGGTGAAGGCGCGCACGCGCAGCAGCCCGTGCAGCACCCCCTCGCGCTCGAACCGCGACACGAGGCCGAACTCCGCGATCCGCAGCGGCAGGTCGCGGTACGAGTGGCGCTCCGACGCGAACACGAGGCAGGCGCCGGGGCAGTTCATCGGTCGAAGCGCGAACCGCCGCTCCCCGGCGCGGTCGCGCTCGGAGGGCTCGGCGAAGAACATGTTCTCGCGGTAGTGGTCGTAGTGACCGGAGCGGTGCCACAGCTCCTCGTCGAGCACCTGGGGTGCCTTGATCTCCACCCACCCGCGCTTGTCGAGCTGGACGCGAACCTCCGCCTCGATCCCGCGCAGGAGCACGGTGCCGTCCGGAAGCCAGAACGGCATCCCCGGGGCCTCGTCGCGGAACAGGAACAGGCCGAGCTCGGGGCCGAGCCGGCGGTGGTCGCGGGCGCGCGCCTCTTCTAGAAGGCGAACGTGCTCCGCGAGGTCCTCCTCGGACGCGAACGCGGTGCCGTAGATCCGGGTCAGCATCTGGCGGGTCTCGTCCCCGCGCCAGTACGCCCCCGCGAGCGAGTTCAGCGTGAACGCCTCGATGTGGCCGGTGGAGTCCCCGTGCGGCCCCCGGCACAGGTCCTCGAACGGCCCGTTGCGGTAAAGCGACACGGTCTCCACGCCCTCGTCGCTGACGAGGTCCTCGATCAGCTCGACCTTGTAGGGCTGGTCCTCCGCGCGGAACTTCTCGATCGCCTCGGCGACCGGGAGCTCGCGACGCTCGAACGGCTCGTCGGCCTCGATGTGGGCGCGCATCCGCTCCTCGATCCGCGGGAGGTCCTCCTCCCCGGGACGCTCGCCGTCGGGGAACTCGAAGTCGTAGTAGAAGCCGTCCTCGATCGGGGGCCCGATCGAGATCTTGGTCCCCGGCCACAGCTCGACCACCGCGGTCGCGAGCACGTGCGCCGCGTCGTGGCGAAGGGTCCAGAGCTCGTCCCGCTCCTCGTCGGCCATCGTCGATCCATGCTATCCACGGCGACAGGGGCCGTCGGACGGCGCTGTCTCCAACCTGCGGATCGACTCCTCGCGCCGGGCGCGCCGCGCCTATGCCGGCGCCGTGGACGGGCCGGCGTTCACCTCCGAGCGGGTGTTCGAGCCGCGCTAGACCTCGCCCAGCCCGAGGTCGCACTCGCTCGGATTGCCGCGCTCGCCTATCGGAGCGAGGCCGTCCACCCGGCCTCGCCGCACCCAGAGCGCGTACGGGTCCTGCGCCCGCACCCGGGCGAGGCCGGTGAACGGCGGCTCGCTCTCCCCGCCGGTTGTTACCACGTAGCGGATCCCGTCGGGCGGGGCGCCGCCGCTCGCCGCGCCGGCCGGCTCGATGCAGACCGGGTCGCCCCCCCGCGCTTCCCAGGCGAGGAAGTCGCGACCGTGCTCGCCGTCCAGCGCCTGCGGGTCGGCGAGGACGAGGGTGGGCTCGCCCTCGAACGCCGATCTCGTCTTCGCCAGGCCGGGCGAGTAGTCCTCGGGCCCCACGGGGGCGTTCCCGAGCGCGAGCAGGCTCGACACACCGGCGCCGAGCAGGAACGCGGCGGCGAGCGCGCCGAGCGCGCGCGCGCGCGGCCCGCGGACGGTTCTCGCGAGGACCTGGGGCGAAAGCAGCTCGCGGACGGCGACGAGCATCGCCAGAGGGGCGATCATCATCACCGCCTTCGCTGCCGTGTAGGGCGTTCCCACCGCCCGCGCCGCGACGTAGATTGCGACCGCGGCGGCGAGCGCGGCGGGGACGGCAATCTCGCCGCGGCGCAACCAGCGCGGCAGCGCGATCGCGAGCGCGGCGGCCCCGAGCAGCGCGAGGAGGTAGTACACGGCGGCGGGCACCGCCCCCTCTCCGGGGTCCAGCCGGAAGTCGCCGGTGGGCCAGATCCCGAGCGCCTCGAGCGGCGAGATCTGGTGGAAGAGGTTCCCGCGGTCGTTGTTGAAGCGCTGCCGGGATTCGCCCTCGGCACGCGCGGCACCTCGCCCCTCAGTGCCGTCCGGCGCGTCCGGCGGGCGCGGGCGGGTGTGGAACGGCGGCTCGCCGCGGTCCCCCGCGTTCGCCACCTTCACCGCGTTGCTTTGGAAATCAACCACCCGCCCGAGCTCCGGCGCCGCAGCCGCGACGAGGACGAGGAGCCCGATCGCCACCGCCGGCGCGGCGCGGCGCGCCGTGACTGCGGGCCGCAC
>JBOGZL010000062.1:0-4753 GCA_050697195.1 Solirubrobacterales bacterium | reverse complement strand
CCGGGCAGCAGCTCGCCTCGGTCGCGGTTGATCGCTACGGGCTCCTGCGCCTCCCGCGGCGGACGATCTCTCGCCGCCGCCTCGCCGGCGTCGCCGTCCTGCTCGCCGGAGTGGCGCTGATCACGCTGGGATAGTTGCGTAAGCGACGAGGTTGCCGGGCTCGCGGCGCAGCAGAAGGAGCGGATCTCGAGCGACGGCGCGAAGAGCGGTGGCTCCAAAGCCAGGGCGTGGAGGCCCGGCAATCCGTTCTCCTCCGGCTCGAGTCCCCTCATCGCCAAGCGGGGATAGGACTTCAAGTGAGCTTGAAATCAAGTCCCGCGAGGAGTTGCTGTTCCGCGGTCAATGAGTCAGGTGGCCGGGGCCGGTGCGGGGCGGCGGCGATCCGCTCCGGCGTCGGGCACCGCAGTTGTGCGAGTAGTACGAGCTCAGTCACCCCAATACTGCACCTGGGAGAGCCGGAGGGTTAGGTTGCGCGATCAGGCCGAAAGCGCCGAGAAGACGCCGCTTTCGCGAATCTTGCTTGCCGCGGCCATCGCCGCCTGCGAGGCGATGTGCGCGAGCCAGCTACCGACGCTGACCCGCTGGGCTCCGGCGGTGGCGATCCGCTCCATCGACATGTCCGGAAAGGCAAGCACGTTGACCGGCTTCGAGACCGCCCCGCAGAGGGTGCGGATTTCCTCGTCGCTACGCAGCCCCGGCGCGAAGAGCACATCGGCGCCGGCGGCCTCGTAGGCCTGGAGGCGGCGGATGGTGTCGTCGAGATCGGGATTGCCGCGGAAATGATTCTCGGCCCGTGCGGTGAGCGTGAACGGGAAGTCCAGCGCGCGGGCGGCATCTACGGCTGCGGCCACGCGCTCCGCCGCCTGATCGGGCTCGTAGATGAAACCGCCGTCGCGGTCCCAGTCCTCGATCGAGCCGCCAACAGCCCCTGCGACGGCCACGCTGGTGATCGCCAGCGCCGCGTCTGCTGGCGCGGGCCCGTAGCCGTTCTCGAGGTCCATGGAGACGGGCAGATCGGTCGCCCGATCGAGTGTCCGTGCATGTTCGACTGCCTCCTCGAAGCTGACCTCTCCATCTGCTCGACCAAGCGTCTGTGCGAAGCCGCCGCTGGTACTCGCCAGCGCCTGGAAGCCCAGCTTCGCCAGGGTCTGGGCCGAACCCGCGTCCCAGGGATTCGGGATCACGAAAGGCTCGCCCTCGTGCAGGTCCTGGAACGTCTGTCCCTTTTCGAGCTGTGAAGGCGTCATCGCTCCGAGGTTACGAGAGTGCCGATACGGGGATTCACTTCGTTCTTTGAGGTTTCTTGCGTCTGCGGTTCGGCAGTAGTTGCGAGCAGGCCGCATCGCCGAACCACTGCTCGTACTCCTCGGGCGTCCAGCCCCGCGCGCCGACAAGTAGGTGCCAAAGCTCCGGGTGGTTGAGCGTCCATAGGATGTCGGTTCCACGATCCACACCGAGGCCGGGCTTCAGGGCCTTTTTCTTGTGGAGGGAGACCACGATCTTCCGCTGGATCTCGTAGAAATCTGTCTGGATCCGGCCCCACAGCGCCCCGATGTCGGGGTCGGTGGGCGCGGCGCTGCGAATCACCCCCAGCAGCCCGCCGGCACGGGTCTTGACCACGCGTGAGTTGCGGGCATTCAGATGCAGCTGCCGCTCGGGGACAGGCTCCTCGAGCACCTCGCGGTACCAAGGCCGCTCCCTCACGTGGACACTGGCTTCGTCGCCGCGCAGGAGCAGATGCCAAAGCGCGCGCAGTAGGCCGCTTTTGGTCTCGAAGACGACATAGACCGTTTTGAGTGCGACGCCAGCCTCGTTCGCGATCGTCGCCATCGTGGTCGCGGCATACCCCTGCTGCTCGAAAAGGCGCTGCGCCGCTTCCAGGATTTGCTTCCGTGTCGCAGCCGCCTGTTCACGCCGGCGAGGCGAGTTGTAGGGGCGAGACTTGACACGCTGCGCCATTTCGTTATCCTATCGGAGAATTCATTACTCCCTGTGAGTAATCAATCTCTATCGGCTCAAGGAAGGTGGTTCACATGGCGTTCATGTTCACCCGTATTCAAGTCAATGACTACGACACCTGGAAGCAGATGTTCGACTCTGGCCGCGAGGACGTAAGGAAAGATGCCAAGGGGCATCGGATCGCTCGCGGCGTGGAGGACCCGAACGAGGTCTTCGTTCAGGTGGAGTTCGCCTCCCCTGACGAAGCCCATGCGGCCCGCGAGCGGCTGCTGGCTTCGGGCGCCCTGGACCGCGTAACGGTGAAGAGCGAGCCAACCGTCGCCGAGGTAGCGGAAGCCGTCACCTACTAGTGCCTCCCGGCGGTACCAGCTGTGCGCTTCGCCGTTCCCGACTTGAGTGGTTTCCAGCAGCTTGCTGCGGAAGATCACCAGAACAACGGTAAGCCGCGAGCTCGAGTGTCCAGGTCGCAGGCAGCTCCGGCCGCAGCGAAAACGCCGGGTCACGCCTCGATAGACGATCTGCTCAACTAACGGCGGTCGGAGTCGGGACCGCCGAGATTCAACACGATGAATTGCGCCGACCCGCTGTCGCACACCGCCGCGCCTTCCCGATCAGATCCCTTTGTGTCCCTGCCACTCGCCAGCCTCGGGAAAGCGGGTGCCCGCCCCCAAAGCACGACCCCCGGGTCACACATTTCCTCAACGCTGGGCAAGAAGTCGTTGACATCGCCCCAGGCCGGCGGCGAGGAGCGCGCGGTTCATCGCGATGCTGCCGTGGGAGCGCAGCGGGTCGGGCGACTCAGCCTTTAGGTGTGGAACGGCGTCAAGCGCATCCTTCGCGATAAGCGTCGAGTTCTCCAGGATCAGCGGCTCCTCCAGCGTCCGGGAGATCACGATCTTCCGCGCCGCCCTGAGCGGCGCGGAACTCGGGTCGTCTTCCGCCGGGGCGAAGCGCGCCGTCAAGCGGAAGGTGTTCGCCCCGAACACGAGCGTCTGATCTTCGGCGAAGGTGCGAGCCCGCTGCTCCAGCAACTCTGGGCCTTCCTTGCCCCAGTAGGGAACACGACCCGTGCCGAAGCCGTCCAAGGTTGTGAATAGGTCGGCTGTGTACGTAGCCATTCACTTGCTCCAGGCCGGCGTCGTGTCTGTTGTCGCTCCGTACTGCGGACGACCGTTCGTTCGGTACACCTGAACGATTACCCCGTTGGAGGTGGCTCGCGATTCCGCCAGCTCGAGCGCCATGTCCGGGCCGGTTTCGGGGAAGAGCCGTGTGCCCTGGCCGATGACCACAGGGGCAACGAAGAGGTTGATCTCGTCGACCAAATCGTTGGTGAGCAGCCACCGGATCAGGGTGCCGCCGCCGTGGACCTGCAGCTCACCTTCCGGCTTTGCCTTCAGTTCGCCGATGGCGTCCGCGAGGTCACCGGATAGGACAGTCGTGTCCGCCCAATGAGGGTCCGTGAGCGTAGTCGAGGCGACGTACTTGGGTCGCGAGTTCAAGGCCAGTCCGATCGGGTGTTGGCGCATGTCGGCCATCGTTCCCCACGATCCGGCGAAGACCTCATAGGTCCAGCGACCGAACAGGAAGGCGTCGGCGCGACCGTAGACCTCGTTGAGGGCCGTTTCGACCTCCGTATTGGCAAGCGGCATCGCCCACCCGCCGCGCTCGAATCCGCCTCTGCGATCCTCGTCCGCCGCACCGAGTCCCTGCATGACTCCGTCGACGGAGACCCATGTGGTGGTGGTCAGCTTCATGTCGTGGCTCCCTGTGTCGATTGACTGGTCCGGTCTCTTGGATAACCTACAACAATATGGTTGTAGATGAGCTGGCGGAGGAGGCGGTCGACGAGCTGTTCCATGCCCTGGCCGACCCCACGCGCCGCGACATCCTTCGTCGCTGCGCCACCGGCGAGCCCTCGGTCTCGCGACTCGCGGACGCGTACCCGATGAGCTTCGCGGCCGTCCAGAAGCACGTCGCCGTGATGGAGCGTGCCGGCCTCGTCACCAAGGAGCGCCGCGGGCGAGAGCAGCTCGTGCGCACCGATGCCGACGCGATCGGCCGGGTGCGGCACGCCCTCGACGAGCTCGAGACGACCTGGCGTGGACGGGTCGAGCGGATGTCGGACCTGCTCGCCGAGGACACCGAGTCAGAAGGCAGGGACTCCACGATGAAAGGAACAGGTTGAGCGTCACCAGCGTCGATACGGACCCCGACCGCCTGATCGTCACCATGATCTCGGACTTCGACGCTCCGATCGAGCGGGTGTGGGAGCTTTGGTCGAATCCGCGCAAGCTCGAACGCTGGTGGGGCCCTCCGGCGATCGAAGGGACATCCGGGTAGCGGCGATAGAGCGTGGCCTTGCCGACGCCGGCCGCGGCGGCGATCTGCTCCATCGTCAGCTCGCGTCCGTCGCACTCTGAGAACAGCCGCTCCGCCGCCGCGAGCACCCGGGCGCGGTTGCGCGCGGCGTCGGCGCGCTCGCGTGGAGGGGCGGGATCGGCGCGAGGGAGCTCCATCGAGGCCATGCTACCGCGGTATCCGGACGCTACGTCCGGTTGTCTGCTAGGTTGATCCGGACGCTTAGTCCGCTTACGAGAGGAGCCTCGCATGGAGGCATTCGCGATCCCGTTGCTGCTGTTCGTCGGCAGCCTGCTGGCACTGCAGGCTGCCGCCAACGTCCAGCTCTCGACGGCCATGGGAAGCCCCTTCGGCGCCTCGACCCTGCAGCTGGGGATCGGGGGGGCGCTGTTGGTGGCGCTCGCGGCGCTTGCCGGCTCGCTCGGCGCCTTCGGCC
>JBOGZL010000061.1:0-10487 GCA_050697195.1 Solirubrobacterales bacterium | reverse complement strand
TGTCGGGGAACTTCAGGAGGTTCCAGTCGGCGTAGGGCACGAGCACGTACTCCGCCTGGCCGCCGACCCAGCCGCCCATGTCGACGTAGCCGTACGCCGAGCCGGGCCGGTCGGGGTTGACGTTCAGGCACACGCCCGTATTGCCCGTCTTGCACATGCGGCAGCGGCCGCAGGCGATGTTGAAGGGCACCGAGCAGAGATCGCCCTCCTTGATGAACTCGACGCCCGGCCCCGTCTCGATCACCTCGCCGGTGATCTCGTGACCGAGGATCAGCCCCTCGGGCGCTGTCGTGCGGCCGCGCACCATGTGCTGGTCGGAGCCGCAGATGTTCGTAGAGACGATCCTGAGGATCGCCCCGTGCGGGACCTTGCGTCCCACGTTGGCCGGGTTGACGCCCGGGCCGTCCTTCAACTCGAACGACGGGAGATCGATGTCCTGCACCTCAACCTTGCCCGCGCCCATGTAGGCGACGCCTCTGTTCTCAGCCATACCTCACTCCTTTACTTTGCTTGGAAGCCGGTCTCAAACGCGCCTCCCGGCGATGTCGCCAGCGGTTCCCTGCTCTGAGGGTTCCGCCGGCGGCTCGGCCGCACGGTCGCGCTGGCCTTCGATGTCCCCCTGCGTCCCCTGCGCCGGCTCGACCTCGTCGAACGCACGCGGGCGCGCGACAGCGTCGTAAGCCACTGCGGCTACTACGCCTCCAATCAGCGGCCCGATCACGTACGCCGGCAGGTCCCCCCAGAAGGTGTCCCCGCCTCCGATCGCGCTGACGACGAGGGGCCCGAAGGTGCGCGCGGGATTGAGCGAGCCGCCCGTGAGAGGGCCGATCAACAGGATCGCCGCCGCCACTGCGAGGCCGATCATGAGCCCCGCCCAGCCGCCGGGTGCCCGCCTGTCGACAGCCAGCGCCATGATCGCGGTGAGCAGCAGGAACGTACCTATCGCCTCCGCGACTATCGCCTGGATGTAGCTCGTACCGTCGGCGATGCTCGTCTGGCCGGTACCGAGATCTACCGCATCGCCGCCGAAAGCGGCCACGATCAGGGCCGCTCCCACCAGGCCGCCGGCCAGCTGCGCGCCGATGTAGGCCGGTACTTCCGACCATGGGAAGCGGCCGACCGCTGCGAGCGACACCGTCACGGCCGGGTTCAGGTGCGCGCCCGACGTGTTGCCGAACGCGTAGATCGCGAGCGCGATCGCCAGCGCGAAGGTGATCGCCACCATCCCGAGGCCGGCATAGTCCAGCTCGCCTCCGCCGAGCGTCAGTGCCGCGACCACCGACCCAGCGCCGAACAGCACGAGCATCCCGGTTCCTATCGCCTCCGCGAAGAGGCGCCGGGCTGGATCCGCGCTCATGGGAGGACTCCCACGACTCGCTCTCTCTCTTGCGCGAGGCGGTCCGCTTCTCGGGAGCTCCACCTGGCGCACTCGAACTACGGAAGATCTTAGCGCGCCTGCGAGGATCGGGGCGGCCGCGCGAAGCGGGGCTAGAGCTGATGCTCGGCGAGCCGGGCGCGCAGCTCACGACAGCGAGCCGCGAGCTCCTCCGTGCGGGCCTGCGTGGCCCAATGCACCGGATGGTCGCGCCCGGCGTGGCAGCCTCCGGCCATCGCGAAGGCATACTTCCATGTCGCCATGAAGGCCTTCAGCTCGGCCGTCGCACGAGCCAGCTCTGCCTCCAGGAGTTCTCGCATCCCTCGTTCCACGGCGCGCTCTCAGGTATTGAATCGGCAGCGCCGGACTGCACCATGAGTAACGGGAGCTGGGTCGATGTGAGAAGCACCTAGGCCCTTGGCATGACTCCCCAAGCGGCTGGTGTTGAGCGCCACTCAGATCGAGCACCGAGGCATTGCTCAGCGTCACTCACGCTGAGGACTACCAGCTGCTGTTCGTCGTAGCCGCGGCCGCGCGGAGCCGAGCGCGTAGCGCGAGGCGGAGCGGCGGGGGCGCGGGCTCGCGTGGCGGGGCCCGTGCTGCAAGCCTTCGCCGTTCCCAGTCAAAGCAGAAGACGAGAGGCCCCCCTGATTTGGCGATCACGGGGCCCCTCGCCAACGACGTAGGTGCGTCGCATGCTGATCGTAGGGGTTCCCGAGGCCGAGGTCGAGGCAGCGCTCGAGCGCGGCGTCGGCCCCGACCTCCCGCCCGCCGCGCGCTGCCCCGACTGCGAGGGCGAGCTCGGGGGCTGGGGAAGCTATCCGCGCTGGGTGCGCCGGGCGGGGAAGATCCTCTCGCTGCGCATCCGGCGGGCGATCTCCCGCTCCTGCGCTCGCACCCACACGCTGCTTCCGTCCTTCCCTTTACGGCCGGCGGCTTGACCTCGCCGAGGCGGTCTTCGGGGCCCTGGTGGTGGCCGCGCAAGGCCGCGGCCACCGGCCCGCGTCATCGAGGGCGGGGGTGCCGGAGACGACCGCGCGAGGCTGGCTGCGCCGCGCGCGGCGGATCGCCGCCGAGCGCCGCCCCGTCTTCGCCGCCCTCGCCACGGAGCTCGGGTTAGAGCCCGCGCGCCGTTCGCCAGAGCCGGCGCCCGCCACGCTCGCGACTTCGAGGACGTCGTCGCCTTCCTCGCCCGTGCGGTAGGACACCTCATCGACCCCGATGATCACGAGGCCTCGCAGGCGCTCGGAGTCGAGGTGGTCTCCAACCACCCGCTCGACGATCCGACCGACCGTCTCCCGGCGGACGCGCATCAGGGCGCAGATCGGCGTCTTCGCCATCCGATGGCGCGAGGCGCGCGCCGGCGAGAAGGCGACGCTGACCGCGCGGATGATCGACCGCCCGGTCCGGGGCTGCTCCCGAACGGCTGGCACTACGAGACCCAGCTCGTCTGCCAGCCGATGTCGGTCGACCACGTCCACCCCTACGACATCCTGGCGATGAACGGCGCCTCCGCGGCGCTGGCGACCTCGTCTTCTCCGGCTCCAATCAGGCGATCCTGATGGTCGAGTGCGGCGCCGACGGCGTCACCGAGGCCGAGGTCCTCGACGCGCTCGACATCGCCCACGCCGAGATCAAGAGCCTGTTCGGCCTGATGGAGGAGCTGCGCGCGACGGCGAGCCCGATTCCGAGCTGCGCGCCGAGGCCGCACGCACCTTCGCGACGCTCGAGAAGGAGGCCATCCGCCGTCGGATCGCGGTCGAGAAGAAGCGCCCCGACGGTCGCGCCACCGACCAGATCAGGCCGATCGAGACCGAGGTCGACCTCGCCCCACGCGACCACGGCTCGGCGCTGTTCACCCGCGGTGAGACCCAGATCCTGTCCACGCGCCACCTGCTGCCGACGGCCGGGTGCGTCGGCGAGTACGCACGCTACCGGGAGGAGCGCGCGGCGGGCATGCCGACCTGCTTCGACGTGGCCGAGTAGAGGTCCGGTCGGGTCTCGAACCCATGGTTGACGCCGGACGACTCCGCCCCGGCGGCGGCCGCCGCGACCACGAGCTCCGGGAGCACCGCGCCGAACAGCTCGGCGCTGCGGCCGATGCTGGCCATCATCGCCTCCATCGACTGCGGCGCGACCCCGTTGGCGCGGCCGGTCACGTACCCGACGAGCGCGTAGGGGATCCCGGCCTCCCCGCACAGCACCGTCTCAGGTCCCGCCGTCTGGCCGATCGCGGTCACCCCGAGCTCCCGCAGTGCTCGTACCTCGGTGCGGGTGTTGAACCGCGGGCCGTCCACGTGTCCATAGCAGCCGCCGAGCCGCGGCGGGCGGCCGGCGTCGATCGCCCGACCCACCGCAGCGCGCAGCTGCTCCGAGAACGGCCGCTCGAACATCCAGTGCGCGCGCTCGGGGGCGCCCGGCTGCGCGTGCAGGGTGCAGGCGCTGCCGTCGGGGAGCCGGTTGGAGGGGAAGTAGAGGTCGTCGAACAGGATCAGGTCGCCTGGGTCGACCGACGGGTCGACCCCGCCGCATGTCGCCAGCCCGATCGCGCACGACGCGCCCAGCTCGTGGAGGGCGGCGACGTTGCCGCGGTGGTTGACCTGGTGCGAGAGTCGCGGGTGGCCATCGCCGTGGCGAGACACGTGGATCACCTCGAGTCCCGCGAGGCGGCCGGTGGTCAGCTCCACGGCCCCGAACTCGGTCGCGACAAGCCGCTCCTCGCCGCCCACGATCCCCGGTAGGACGTAGGTGCCCGAGCCGGTGATCACTCCGACGCCCATGCAGGCGCAACAGCTGACCAGACCGTGATTACGAAGATGTGAATCGACGCCCGCCGCGTTCGCAAATCCGTAACCAGCGCCGCGTAGGTTCGCGCCATGCCCGACGTTGTCCTCCCGGTGCTGGACGAGGCGGAGGCGATCCCCTGGGTGCTCGAGCGGATGCCGCCGGGCTATCGCCCGATCGTCGTCGACAACGGTTCAAGCGACGGCTCCGCGGTCATCGCCCGCGACCTCGGGGCGCAGGTCGTCACCGAGCTGTGCCGGGGCTTCGGCGCCGCCTGCTACGCGGGCCTGCGGTCGGCGAACCCGGGCGTCGTCTGCTTCATGGACTGCGACGCGTCGCTGGATCCCCGCGAGCTCCCGCGCGTCGCCGATCCCGTCGGCGGGGGCGCCGCCGACCTCGTGCTCGGGGAGCGGCGGCCGGCGGACGGGGCGTGGCCGCTCCACGCGCGGCTCGCCAACCGGGCGCTGGCCGCGGAGTTGTCGCGACGGGCCGACATCCGCCTGCGCGACCTGGGGCCGATGCGGGCCGCGCGTCGCGAGGCGCTCATGGAGCTGGGGATTGAGGACCGCCGCTTCGGGTGGCCGCTCGAGATGGTGCTGCGCGCCGCGCGCGCGGGATGGCGCGTCCGCGAGGTACCCGTCGCCTACCGACCCCGGGTAGGGCGCTCCAAGGTCACGGGCACCGTGCGGGGCACGGGTCGCGCCGTGGCCGACATGGCGCGGGCGATGCGCTCGACCGCGTGACGGTCACCACAGCGTTTCGACGCCGGACTCGATCGCGATCGCGACCAGCGCCTGACCCGCGAGCAGCGCTCGCGGTGCCCACCCCCGCGCGGGGAGCGCGCAGGCCGCGAGCGCGACCCAGGGCACGAACGCGAGCCAGATCCGCTCCACCTCGGCCTTCGACATCCCGCTCAGGTCGGCGAGCAGCACGGACGCCAGCCCGCCGCCGGCGAGCAGCCACACGCGGCGATCGCGCAGTCGCGCCAGCGCGATCGCCACCGCCGGGCCGACGACGAGCGCGAACGCGGCGAGGTTGTTGAACACGAAGTACTCGTAGGCGCGATTGCGCGCCACGCTCGCGTTGTACTGCTCGCGCACCTCGAGCAGCCCGTCCAGCCACCAGAAGCCGGCGGCGAGGAAGGCGAGGATCACCGCCGCGACGCCGGCGGCGGCGAGCGCCAGGCGACGGAAGCGGCGTCGGGCGACGGCGACCGCAAGCGGGATCGCGCCGAGCAGCGCGAGCCCGTAGGAGAGGAAGAGGACGACGCCGAATAGGAGGCCCCCGAGCGCCGCCATGACGTCTGCGCGGCGGCCGTCGCCAACGGTTCCGACGACGATCGCGGCGACGGCCCACGCCCCGACCCCCATGTACAGAGCGTCGGCGGTGGTGGCCACGTAGACGGCCGCCGGGATGAGGACGAGAAACGGGGCGGCGCGCCGGGCGGCACTCTCCCCGGCGACGGCCCGCATCGCGACGAGCGCCGCCGCGGGTGCCGTCGCTCCGGTCGCGATCATCAGCGCCGCCGCCACACCCGAACCGCCGAGCCCCGCGCCGTCGAGCCACAGCAGGATCAGCGCCATCCCGGGCGGGTGAGCCCGAACGTGTGTGGGGTAGTCGTCCGCGCGCTCGAGGAAGGTGGAGAGGAACTCGCCGGGCGAGTCGAGGACCGGCACCACGCTCAGGTACTCCGGCCTTCCCTCGAGCGGGCCGGTGAGCCCGCCGACGCCGTCGGTGAGCGCCAGCGCGACAGACCACGCGGCGAGCGCGAGCACGCTGGCGACGAGCAACACGGACCATGGCGCGTGCCGCGCCACCGCCGGCCCGCCGACGACGATCGCCCCAGCTACCGCGCTCGGGGCAAGGATCTCCGGCCCGAGCTGAACGTCCCACCCCCCGAACAGCGGCGGCGCGCCGAGCAGCATCGGCGACCCCGCCTCGTTCAGCGCCGTGCCCACCGCCCAGCAGGCGGCGATCAGTCCCGCCCACGCCCCGAGTGCCCAGGCCTCGGGCAGAACGCGGCGGGCGCCGGACGCCTCGCTCGTCAGCGCGGCGGACTCCACAGCTCCGTGTCGGGGTGGAACTGGCTCCACGCGAACCAGAACGCCTGATGGGCGGCGAGCTCGTCGCCACCGGGGCCCAGCACCCGCAGCCCGTCGCCGTCCGCGACCGCCTCGACGCCGGCCAGCGAGACCTCCTCGCCCTCGGCCAGCGCCGCGCGGGCCTGCTCGGCCGGGAACGCGATCGGCCTTCCCCCGGACGCGACGACGCCCACCACCTCGGCCTGTGCCGGGAGCCGCGGGTCGACGTCGCCGACGGGGAAGATCGGTCCGTCGTCGTCGCGACCGCCGAGCGGATCGGCGGGATAGGAGCGACCGATGCCGCCGTCCTCGGCCACGATCCTGGTGTCGGGATGCTCGCGCTTCCACTCGCCCCAGCTCGAGGCGACGACCGAGGTCTGCTCGAGGGTGACATTCCGGTCGTGGAGAGGACCCGACAGGGCCCGCCCCGTGAACGTGTCGAGCACGGAGGCGGTGCGGAGGTCGTACATCACCTTGTTGGAGCGCGACAGGAGCCCGGAGGTGCGGAGCACGGGCGTGGCGAAGCGGCTCGGGACGGAGTCGGTGAAGTAGGCCTGCGGCGAGCCGCACAGCGTGCAGTAGGGGATCCCGACCCGGCGCCCGCCGATCGTCACGTTGACCATCTCGTGCACCTCCATCACGTTCTTCGGGAACGCGACCGCCTCGCCGCCGACAACCACCCCGAACACCGTGCGATCGTCCGGGTGCCAGTCGCCATCCGCCGCCGGGGTCAGCTCCGGGTCGTCGAGCGCGGGGATGCAGCCGTTCGGGCACGGTCGCGGATCGCCTGGCGGACGGTCGTCGATCAGCACCCCGCCCCACGAGACCAGCCGCCAGTCGATCTCCGAGCGGGGGTCGGCGAAGAACGGCCTCCAGCCCGGCTCGAGCGCCGTGAACAGCTCCGCCTTCAGCCCGCGGTAGCCGGGCGGCGCCGGCAGGTCCCACGCGATCATGTGGTCGGTGAGCTCAAGCCACGCGGTGCCCGCGCCCCCGGGCGTGCCGACGTCGACCCCGGTCAGGTTCGCGAACGCCGACGTGATCGGCTGCTCTCCGGCGCCGGGAGGAGCGAAGCGCAGCAGGTCCGAGAGCAGCCACCCGAGGCGGGCGTCGCGCGAGCCGGCGACGACCTCCAGCGCGTCGCGGTCGATCGAGCCCCCGGCGCCGGCATCGACCACCGCCGCAGCGGCATCCGCGGTGTCGGGCGCGAGCGGCCCCTCCGGAGCGTCGGGCGGGTCGCCGAACGCCGCCGCCGACCGATCCCCCCCGTCCGCGGGCCGGTCGTCGCTGCCGCACGCCCCGAGGGCCGGGGCGACGAGCAGCGCCGCGACGAGCAGGCCGATCGCGGGCGACCTCACGCTCGCCTCACGAACCGCGCCGTCACGACGGCGCCCGTCGCCATCGCCGCGATCGCGAGCAGCGAGCCGACCGAAAGCAGCCCCAGTCCGGTGACCCCGTGGCCGATGTTGCACCCGTGGGCGGCGTTCGCCCCAACGCCCATCAGCACCCCCCCGAGCAGCGCCCCCGCGGCGCGCGCGGGGCCGGGGAGCCGCAGCGCCCGCCTGGCGACGACGGCGCCGCCAGCCACGACGCCGATCGCGAGGAAAAGCTGGAACGGCAGCTCGCCTCCGGACTCGATCGCGTCGCGAGTGCCGTCGGCGGCTCCGACAAAGCCGAGACCGTAGCCGTAGTCGGCGACGTCCGCCGCGACCCAGGCGAGGGCCGCGACGACGCCGAGGGCGGCGCCGAGCCACACGCCGTCCCGCCGGCCACGGAGCAGCAGCGCCAGCCCCGCCACGCCGACGATCGGGGCCACCAGCTCGTACGGCAGCCCCGACAGCTGGCTCACCGAGCCCTCGCTCGGCCGCGATGCGTCGTCGAGCTCGCTCAGCACGTCTTTGCCGGCCCCCGTCGCGAGCAGCTCGCCGGCCGCGAAGCCGGCGATCGCGATCCCCGTCGCGACCGAGCCGGCCCCCGTCTTCCACAGGATCCCGGTGATGCAGCCCCCCGCGAGCGCCATCCCGACCCCGAACACGAGCCCTCCGGCGAGCTGGGCGACCGGGAGAAGCGCCGGCGCGCCGGCGTCGACGCTTCGCTCCACCGGGGCGACCCCGATCGCGACCAGCACCGGCACCGCCAGCAGCTCGACCGCGACGATCAGCGCGAAGACGCGCAGGATTGCGGCGTCGCCTTGGAGGAACGCGCGCCGGATGCCGCGGTTGAAGCAGATCCCGCCCCGGGTCAGCAGCACCCCGAACGCGAGCCCGGTGGCGAGGCCGGCGAGCGCGACAGTCACGCGGCGGCCTCGCGAAGCGGAGCGCGGGCGAACTCCGCAACCCCGTCGGCGAACCGCACAGCGGCGGCGAAGCCGAGCCGCTCGACGGCGAGCGAGGGGGACGCGAACACGTGGCGCACGTCGCCGAGCCGGAACTCGCCCGTGGTCCGCGGCTCGGGCCCGCCGATCGCCGCCGAGAGCTCGCGCGCCAGCTCGCCGACCGACCGCGGGGTCCCAGAGCACACGTTGTAGGCGCCGGCCGCGTCGGGGAGCGCGGCGTGCGCGAGCAGGTTGGCCCGCGCCACGTCACCGACGTGCACGAAGTCGCGCAGCTGGCGGCCGTCCTCGAACACGCGCGGGGCCCTGCCGGCCTCGAGCTCGGAGCGGAAGATGCTGGCGACTCCCGCGTACGGCGTGTCGCGGGGCATCCGTGGCCCGTACACGTTGTGGTACCGAAGCGCGAAGAGCGTGGCACCCGACTCGCGCCCGTAGGCGGCGCACAGGTGCTCCTGGTTCAGCTTCGTCGCGGCGTACACGTTGCGGGGATCGAGGCCGGCCGACTCGGGGACGGCCTGCGGGCTCAGCTCCGTCCCGCAGTCCGGGCAGGTGGGCTCGAACAGCCCCGCGCCGAGGCGGTCGAGCGCGCGCGGGCCTGGGGTGACGGAGCCGTGAGCGGGGCAGCGGTAGCCACCCTCGCCGTACACCACCATGCTCGAAGCGAGCACGAGGCGGCCGTCGAAGCGGACGTCGTGCATCGCTCGCAATAGCGCCGCGGTGCCGACCGAGTTGTGGGACACGTACTCGCCGACGTCGCCGAAGTCGGCGCCCAGCCCCACCATCGCCGCCTGGTGGGAGACGGCGTCCACGCCCCGGAGCGCACGCCCGACGAGCTCGGTGTCGCGGACGTCTCCCCACACGTACTCGGCCTCCGGATTGAGGTAGCCCGGCCGGTCGTCGTGCGCGAGGTCGTGGAGCAGGTCGACCACGCGGACACGATGGCCCGCCGCGGCGAGCTCGTCGACGACGTGCGAGCCGACGAACCCGGCGCCTCCGGTGACGAGGATCCGCTCGGAGCTCACGGATCAAGGCTCGCGCAGATCCATTACGAAGAAAGAAACAGAACCGCAAGTTCGCGAGCGAACTTGGGGTGGTCTCGGGGTTCGCGAGCGAACTTGCGGGTCTGTAAGCACCTCGTAATCGGCCGTTGCCACGATCGCGCCGATGCCCGCCGCCACCGCGATCGTGATCGCCAAGGAGCCGCGGCCGGGGCGCGTGAAGACCCGGCTGTGCCCACCGTGTACCCCCGAGGAGGCCGCGGCGCTGGCACGGGCGGCCCTGATCGACACGCTCGAGACGGTCGGCCGCCTCGACGTGGGTCGCCGGCTACTGTGTCTCGAGGGCGCCCCCGGGCCGTGGCTGGCGCCGGGATTCGAGCTCGCCGCACAGCGCGGGTCGGGGCTGGGCGAGCGCCTCGGCCACGCCTTCCGGCGCGCCGGCTCGTGGCCGGCGCTGCTGGTCGGGATGGACACGCCGCAGCTCGACGCCCCGCTGCTGCGCGAGTCGCTGCGCGCCCTGACCGAGGACGGGGTGGACGCGGTGCTGGGACCGGCCGAGGACGGGGGCTACTGGACGATCGGCTTCCGCGCCCCGGCTCCCGGCGCGTTCGACGGCGTGCCGATGTCCACCGGGGACACGTTCGAGGCGCAGCTTGCCCGGCTCGACGGGCTCGGACTGCGCACGCGTGTGCTGCCCGAGCTGCGCGACGTCGACGTGATCGAGGATGCCGTCGCCGTCGCCGCCCAGGCTCCGGCGACGCGCTTCGCCGCCGCGGTGCGCGCCCTCGACGCCGAATGGCGCCGCATCGCGGCATGAGGGATGCCGACGACCGAGCTCAGGCTCGCCGGCGGAGCTTTGCTCATGGCCGCGCTGGGCGCCGCCGGGTGCGGGTCGGGGCAGGGTTTCGCTCCGGCGGCGG
>JBOGZL010000060.1:0-1998 GCA_050697195.1 Solirubrobacterales bacterium | reverse complement strand
GAGCGGACCCCGGCACGTTCCGCGACCGCCAGACCGGTTCCACGTGGGACATGAGCGGCCGCGCGAGCGCTGGCCGGCTTGAGGGCACGCGCCTGCGTCAGGTCCCGCACGACGATCAGTTCTGGTTTGCGCTGGCCGCGTTCTTCGACGACGCCGAGATCCGGGATTGAACCGATCGTGTCGACGGCCGAACCGTTCCATGGCACGCGGGGTCGAAGCGAGGTGAGCGCAGCGGTCGTCGGGCCCGTCGTCCAACTCGCGCTGAGCGCAGGTTTCCTCGCGGCCGCGGTGATCGCGTTCGCGAAGATCTGCCTCGGCTGCTAGTAGGCGGCGACCGTCCGGGTCCGACTCCGGCGCCTTCGTCGGGCGGCGTGGCGCGCGACGCGAGCCCGGTTGCCGCAGGCCTTAGAGCACCAGACCTGCCGCGGGAGGTCGCGAAGGTACAGCATCCCGCAGCTCGGAGCCTCGCAGACCGAAAGCCTGTCCTCCTCGCGGTCGGCGAGTTCGATCGCCGAGCGCGCCACCGCCGCCTCGAAGACGGCGTACCGATCGTCCGACGTGGGCTCCGCGACCGCGCGGCCGTCGGTCGTCAGCTCGGTCCGGATCGGCGCCGAGGCAGAGATCGCGTTGATCCGCCGCCGCGCCTTATCGGGCGGTCGCTCGCCGCGCGCACGGGCGTGAAGGAGCTCCCGAGCGCTCTCACGCAGCTGCCGAACCTCCGTCAGTCGCCCGGACGCGGCCTCGACGCCGGCGATCCGACCCCGCTCGGCGGCGATCCAGGCTTCGAGCTGATCGTCGCTTTCGAGCAGGTCGTGAGTTCCGCCCGGGGTGACCAGCACGGTGTTCGAGAGGTCGACCGCGGGCGGGAAGACGAGCCACTCGAGGTTGTCTTGGAACATCTAATGCCCTTCTGCGCAGATGACGTTAGCACTTGATAGGGTCGGCTAACGTCTGATCACTCCCATCCCATTAGGAGGGCAAATGCCCGAGTTCTACGAGATCGTCCACGCGAAGGTCCGCGACGGAGCCGAGGAGGAGATGCTGAGTCGCCGCCCCGTGCTCGAGGCCGGGGTCCGCGAGAAGCTGCCCGGGCTGCTGGACATCCGCCTCGTCCGGCTCGAAGACGGCACCTACCTCGACGTTTTGCGGTGGGAGTCGCGTGAAGCTGCCGACGCGGCGATCGAGAAGTTCGCGGAGGTTCCCGAGGCTGGAGGGATCCATGGGTTCCTCGCCGAGGAGCTGGCTCACCATCGCGGCGAGGTCGCGGTGGGCTGATGCCACCGACCTCGATGGCGATCGAGGCGGGCCCGGACGGCCGCGCGCGCTGCTGGTGGTGCCTCGGCGCGCCCGAGAACATCGAGTACCACGACAGGGTCTGGGGCCGGCCGATGCACGACGACCGCGACCTGTTCGAGACGCTCGTCCTCGAGTCGTTCCAGTCGGGCCTGTCGT
The DNA here is from genome assembly GCA_050697195.1 of Solirubrobacterales bacterium. Lineage (GTDB taxonomy): Bacteria > Actinomycetota > Thermoleophilia > Solirubrobacterales > 70-9 > DASPWW01. Next base: position 546 of record JBOGZL010000060.1, on the reverse strand, counting down.
GGCTGACGATCCTGCGCAAGCGCGACGGCTTCCGTCGGGCGTTCGACGGCTGGGACAGCGGCAAGGTGGCCGCGTACGACAACCGCGACGTGGATCGGCTTCTCGCCGACGCCGGGATCGTCAGGCACCGGGGCAAGATCGAGGCGACGATCGCCAACGCCGCCGCGACATGCGTCCTGCACGACAGCGGCGAGACCCTCGACGCCGTGCTGTGGAGCTTCGCGCCCGACGGCGATCGCTTTCGTCCCCTGGCGAGTGGCGGCGACATCCCCGCGACGACCCCGGAGTCGAAGGCGATGGCAAGCGAACTCAAGCGCCGGGGCTTTCGCTTCGTCGGTCCGACCACCGCCTACTCGCTGATGCAGGCGGTCGGGCTGGTCAACGACCACCTCGACGGCTGCGAGTTCCGCTAGACGCGACGGCCGCACATCGCTGACCGCGCCGCGACGCTCAGCGCCAATGCACTCATCGCAGCGGTCGCGGCCGCGATCTCGCCCTCGCCCGCCAGCCCGGCCGCCACGGCCCAGCATGCGAAGGCCACAGTGA
>JBOGZL010000059.1:0-5438 GCA_050697195.1 Solirubrobacterales bacterium | reverse complement strand
TCGCGGAGGCGTCCGCCGAAACGGTGGCGCTCGCGTCGGCGTCGGCCGCCGAGGTCACCGGACCCGTCCGTGGCGAGGCGGAGACGGCGGCGCTCGTGGCGGGGGCGGCGACCCGGGCGGCGGCGCGGTTGATCGAGCTCAACCTCGCGGGGGCGCCGGACGACCCGCGGCTCGCCCGTGCCCGCGAGCTTGCCTCTGGCGTCCGTCGCGACTGAGATGTTGAGCGGATGGACAAGGTCCTGCTGGCCAGCCTCGCGGCGTTCGGCGCCGGTGGGCTGATCGCGCTCCAGGCGCCGATCAACGCGGTCCTCGGTGGCTCGATCGGGAACGTCGCCGCGGCGACGGTGAACTTCGGCGTCGGCGCCGTGATCCTGATCGCGGTCACGCTCGCGTTCGCGGGCGGTTTCGGCTCCCTGTCCGCCGCCGGCGAGCTGCCCTGGTACTACACGCTCGGAGGCGGCGCGGTCGGGGCGGCGTTCGTGGTCGTGGCGATCGTCACCGTGGGCACGCTCGGCGCCGGGGGGATCACCGCGGCGACGCTCGCGGGCCAGCTCGCGGCCTCGGTGGTGATCGACCGCCTCGGCATCCTCGGCCTCGCGGAGCGCGAGATCACCGTCGGCCGTGTCGCCGGCATCGCGCTGCTCCTGCTCGGCACCTACCTGGTCGTTCGCTGATCGGCGCGCTGAGCGCGGAACGCCTCGAGCCTCCCACGAGCGCGGCGCCTCGTGAGGGCGGGAAGCAGCGGCGTCCACCCGAGCGCGAGCCCGAGCGGGCCGAGCGCCTGGCGCGACCACGCGAAGAAGCTGAACTCGTCCACGTGCTCGACGATCCGCCCGTCGGCGAACCGGAACCTGGCGCGGACGTCGTTGACGACCGGGCGTCCCGTGTCGGTGAACGTGTAGCGGGCGATCCAGTGGGCGGTCCCGCTCCGCTCGTCGGCATCGTGCTCGGCGAGCTCGACCGAGAGGTCCTCGGCGCCCTCCGTGAGCATCCGCCACATGTCCCCGGCCTCCTCGCCGCCCAGCTCGCCGAACGCCGGGTCGCGGAACCGCGCCGTCGGCGCGTAGCACGCCGCCATCGCCTCGCCGTCGCCGCGATCGAGCGCCTCGTAGAGCGTCCGGATCAGGGTGCGGTTCGTCTCGCTCATTGCTGCTCTCTTACCACCTCGCGCGGATCCTTGTCCTCCCGCAGGCCGAGGTACACCGGCTGGCGCAGCGTGTCCTCGTGGGTCCACTCGGTGAACTTGACCTCGCACACGAGCTCGGGCTCGCAGAACCGGGCGCCGCGGCGCTTCGGCGCGCCGACGTCGAACGGGGTCCGCTCGCGGCGCCGGGCGGTGAGCATCCGGGTGAGGCGATCGATCTCCTCGTTCGTGAACCCGCTTCCGATGCCACCGGCGTAGATCAGAAGCGGAGGCCGCTGGAGATCGCGCTCCTCCTCCGGGGTGGAGTCGAAGTAACCGACCAGCAGCGAGCCCACGCGCCCGGTGCGCCCGCCCTCGCCGGGCATCCAACCTCCGATCACGAGCTCCTGGCGACGCCAGTTGCGCACCTTGATCCACTCGCCGCTCCGCCTCCCAGAGCGGTAGGGGCTGTCGAGCCGTTTCGCGACCACGCCCTCGAGCCCGCGTGCGCGGGTCGCCTCGAGCAGCGCCGCGCCGTCGCCGAGGTGATGCCGGGGGGTCTGCCAGCACGGGCCGTCGAGTTCGAGCTCGACCAGCAGCCGCCGCCGCTCCTCGTAGGGAAGCGTCGCGGTGGAGCGGTCGTCGAGCCGCAGGAGGTCGAAGATCACGTAGGTCACGGGCATCTCGGGCACCCGCCGCTGGATCGAGAGGGCGGAGGTCAGGCCCATCCGGAGCTGGAGGCGCTGGAAGCTCGGGCGGCCGCCGTCGTCGAACGCGACGATCTCCCCGTCGAGGACGACCGAGCGGTCCTGGAGTGCCTCGCCGAGCCCGGCGAGCTCCGGGTAGCGTGCCGTGATGTCCTCGCCGCGGCGGCTCTCGACCCGGAACCCGTCCGGGCCCGAGTGCGCGAGCGCCCGCACTCCGTCCCATTTGATCTCGAATCCCCAGCCCTCGCCCGGTGGCGGCTCGTTGGCCTCGCGGGCGAGCATCGGGCGAAGCGGGGGCATGCCCGGATTATCGGGCCGCCGGAACCCGGCTCGCGCTACGGCGAGCAACACCACCCGGCGACGCGGGGGAACGGTGCCGGCTCGCTTGCGCCGGGATCGAACTGGCGCGAGATGTTCGAGACCGCGACGACCCTCTCGTCGCTTGGGCGAATGAACAGCCATTGGTCGGCTTCTTTCCAGGAGAGCAGCAGCCACTCACCGTCCGGCGACCACGTGACGTCGGTGAAGCGACCGGGGCCATTGAACAGCCGGCGTTCGCCGAACCCATCGGGGCCGAGCAGGACGAGCTCGCTCCGGCCGGTGGGCGCCTTCCCCGCGGAGCGGCGGACCAGCGCGATGCGACCGCTCCGGGGCGAGAAGGCGGCTGCTTCGGCCGCCTCCCCGGTCGGGCCCTTCGCGATGGAGCGGCCACTCTCGTCAAGGAGCACGAAGAAGGAGCTGGTCAACACGAGCAGACTCTGCCCGTCGGGCGACCAGGCGAGGTTCTCGATGTCGGTCGTGATCCGGCCGGATGCCCACAGCTCGCGCCCCGAATCGGCGTTCACGAGCCTCACACGGCCGTTGCGATCGGCGTAGGACAGCAGATGACGCCCGCCTGGCTTCCAAGCCGGCGAGGTGTCGCTCACGCGCGGGTCGAGGAGCCGATCATCCGTTCCGTCCCCGGCCACGACCCGCAACGAGTCGCCGCTTCGGTAGGCGATCCGGGTCGCGACCTGCGGTCCGACCCACACTGGGTCGCGGACCCGCTGCGGTCTCGCCAGCGACCAGCGCACCGTCCCCGCCGGCTCACCGACGGCGCTCTGGTCGCCGACCACGGCGATCAGCTCGTGGCCTCGGGTGACGGCTACGAACAGCCCGCTTGGCGACCAGGTCGCGTAGTCGTAGTCGCCGAGCAGACGCTTGGAGCCGTCGGGCTGCACGATCCATGGCCCTCGGGAGGACTCCACGAGCAGCCGGCCACCGGTCGGAAGCTCGGTCAGCACCGGCTCCGCGCGCTCGCGGCCCGGATCGACGACATCGCTGATCAGGTCGCCGACCTTCGCGCCGGCGGGGGTGAGCGCGAGCGCCGCGGCGAGGACGAGCGCCGCGGCAAGCGCGAGCACGAGTCGAGCGCGGCGTCGGTGGACGGCCGGAGCGGGTTTACGATCTCGCTCCTCGAAGGCGACTCGGACCACGCGCCAGGCCCGCTCCTCGGCGGCCTCCTCGTCGGGGATGGGTCGATCGCGCAGCAGCTCGCGGAGCCGGTCCTCGTTCACGACCGCACCTCCCCGAGGCTCGCCCCGAGCTGGTCGAGCGCACGTCGCAGGCGGGAGTTCACAGTCCCGCGTGGAAGCTCGAGCATTCCCGCGATCTCGCCCGGCGTGTACTCGAGCAGGTAGCGCAGCACGACCACCGCGCGGTGCTCGGGCGACAGCTCCCCGAGCGCGGCGGAAAGATCGTCCGAGAACGGGTTCGCGCCTGCGCCCGCCGGCGCCGCGGCCTCGACTGCGTCCGCCCCCTCGCGTTCGAGCAGCGCCGCCTCACCCACGGCCTCCGTCGCCACTTCCCCGCGAATGCTCCGCGCCCGCGTCCAGTCGATCGCGCGGTTGACGACGATCCGGTGCAGCCACGGCCCGAATGGGCGTCGCCGATCGAAGCGGTCGAGGGCGCGGATCGCCGACAGGAATGCCTCCTGCGCGATGTCCTCCGCCGCCGCCGCGTCTCGCACGACCAGGTACGCGGCGCGGTGCGCGCGCGGCCAGTGCTCGCGGAACAGGGCATCGAAGTTCGACACCGACCCCGCGCGCGCCCCGCGCAGGTGGGCCGCGGCGATGCGCCCCGATCGAGGCATCTCCCGCTGACCATACGTCCACCGAAGCGCGGGAGGTCCACTTGTCGCCGCCAGGGCTACCGGGCACCACCGGGAGCGACGCCGTGACGGCGGCGGCGGAGGCCGAGCGTCAGAGTCGCGGCTATCAGCGCGAGCGCCGCGATCATCACGAGCACCCAGGGGAAGCCGTCGCCGTCGTCATTGGCGGTCGGCGGGCTGACCTCGAAGGTCCGGCTGTCGACCACGGCGACCGTCGCCCCTTTCCGATCGACGACGTTGAGCGCGGACCCATCCGAGTTCGGCGCGAGGTCGTGGCGATACGCGCCCCGGTTGACGGCAAGCATGTCGAGGTCGATGCACACGGCACGCCCCTTCACGGTGTCCAGGGCGTGGATGAAGGGATACTCGGCGCCGTCGTAGAGCGTGTACGCCCAGCGACCGTCAGGGCTGGTCGCCCTGGTCGACGCCGTGCCGCGCATCTCGCCCGGCGGCTCGTCGGGGTCGAGGATCGGGGCGGGCAGCAGGCGTTCCGACCGCAGATCGAGTTCCCGTACCGCGTACCGGGTCGGATCCGCCCGGGACAGGTACTCGATCAGGTAGATCCGCGAGCCATCCGGCGAGATCGCATCGAAGCTGAAGGCGCCACGCAGCGAGACACGTTTCTCAACCCGCAGTCGCTCCGCGTCCAGCACGGCGAGGGTGGTGCTCCGTGGTGAAGCTTGCGAGGGGAGGAGGACGAGAGTCTTGCCGTCTGCAGAGAGTCCACCCGGCGAGCCGTCGTAGGCCACAGCGGGGATGTTGAGCCCCTCGCGAAACGACGCCGAGCGGATCAGGTCGCCACCGTCCTGTTCGACTCGCGCGATCACGGTGCCGCGGTCGGAGGGGAGCTGAATGATGCGCTCGGAGACTCCCGGCGCCGTCAGCCCGGCAGTGTCCGCTCCGATGGTTCCCGGCACACCCTTGGCGACCGGGGCGCCGCCGGATATCCCACCGGCGGCGGCGCTCCCGGGCAACGCGAGCCACGCCGCAATCGCCAGAACGATCGTCAAACCCGAAATCCGCCTCATCTCATCCTCCTCGCCGAATGTCGGTTGCGCCTTGACTACGGTCGCGGGCCGGCGAGAGGTCCCATCGGGACGTTGGGCACATTTCGACGAAATGGGGGACGCAACGTGCCCAACGTCTCGGGATCAGCGCCCGACGTGGCGAGCGGGGGCTCTCGCGCCCTTGTCAGACTGGAATGCGCGACCGATTCACGCCGCGGACTGCTGACGCTGGTCGCGACGATCCTCGGCTCGACCGATCGTGTTCCTGGACTCGACGGTCGTCAACGTCGCCCTGCCGGCGATCAGCGACGACCTCGATACGGGGCTCGCCGACCAGCAGTGGGTGGTGGAGTCCTACCTGCTCGCGCTCGTCGCGCTGCTGATGGTGGGCGGCTCGCTGGGCGACCAGTTCGGGCGCCGGCGGCTGTTCGTGATCGGCCTCGCGGGGTTCG
>JBOGZL010000058.1:0-23243 GCA_050697195.1 Solirubrobacterales bacterium | reverse complement strand
GTGGGGGAGAACATCGCGTGGGGCAGCGGCGAGCGCGGGACGCCGCGCAGGATCGTGAAGGGATGGATGGGTAGCGCGGGACACCGGGCGAACCTCCTCGACGGCGATTTCCGCCACTTCGGCGTCGGGGTCGCGTCGAACGGGAATGACGCGATCTACACCGCGGTCTTCGGGTACAGGCGCTGAGCCGACGCCGGGGGAGGAAAGTGCGCTAAGAGCGCGAATCCGTGGCCGAGGCGAGCTTTCTGTGTGAGGCTTCTGTTAGGATCTCGCCGCTTTCCGCTGAGTTCCCGACACATCGTGGAGGGAATCGGGGGACCCACAGGTACCAGGGGCGAATCGCGGGCTGATGCCTGCGTAGCGCCGCAACGCCGGCGCGAGCCCGACAGCTAACCCCGTAAGCGTCAAAGGAGAATCGAATGTTCGAGGGCGATCACCGCCGCCCGCGGCGGCTGCACAGGGGATTCATCGTGTTGGCGATCGTGCCGGTTGCGATCGCGTGCCTGCTGGTGGCGCCCGGGGTTGGCGCCCTCTCGCTCGAGCGTGCTGAGGCTGCGTGTGCGTACGCGGACGGGCAGCCGCGCGAGATCACCCGAGGGCAGGCGCGCGACGCCGTCGTCTGCCTGATCAACAACCGGCGCGCCTCGAGGGGCAAGGGCCGGCTGGACGCGCAATCGGGCCTGCGCAAGGCGGCCGGGCGCCACTCCCGGCACATGAAGCGCCGCAGCTGCTTCTCCCACCATTGCCCGGGGGAGAAGGACCTCGCGGGCCGCGTCTCCGCCACCAGCTACCTCCCCTGCAACTGTTCCTGGGGCGTGGGGGAGAACATCGCCTGGGGCAAGCGCGGGCGCGGCACACCGAGCCAGACCGTCGAGTCGTGGATGAACAGCCCGGGGCACCGCAGGAACATCCTCGATGGCGCCTACCAGCACATCGGGGTCGGTGTCACGTGGGGCACTCCCTCGAGCTCGGGCGCCAAGGCCGCCGTCTACACGACGACGTTCGGCTACAAGCGCTGAGCGCGACCGCCGCGACGGCCGTGGAGTCCCGGGCGGCGCCAACCGGCGCGCCTATAATCGCCCGCAGGCGGGCGTGGTGTAGTTGGTAACACTGGAGCCTTCCAAGCTCCCATCGCCGGTTCGATTCCGGTCGCCCGCTCTCTTGCCGGCGCGGCGAACGTGGATTTGCCACACACAAGGGGAGTGAATCCACGCGGTTGAGGGTTGACGGATCTCGCGTAAACTCGGCCCTCACGGGGCGTGGCGCAGTCTGGTAGCGCGTTCGGCTGGGGGCCGAAAGGTCGCTGGTTCAAATCCAGTCGCCCCGATTCATTCGCCCTCGGCGACAGGTCGCGTCAGGCGTCGGACGCCAATCCCTCGCGGAGCATCGGTTTTACTTCACCTACGCTGGTGGAGGGATTCTCGGGTAGATCTCGCGGGACGCTTGGCTCAGGGAGCTGCTGGTAGGCGACTGGTAGCTCGACGTAGGGGCGCTCGCGAGGCCTGTATGCCCAGCTCACCACTTCCGGTTCGTATCGAAAACGGAGAGGTTTGGCCAGGTGTTGTGGATCGGGACATCCCTTTGACTGCCCCCGGGTGAGTGAGTAATGTGTGCTTTGTCACATCCTCAAGGTGCTGAGGGATTCTGCCTGGACGGTCGGAGATGATGCGATTTGCGAAGCGCCATCTGATCGCAGCAGCGGTTGCGGTGTTGGTGCTCGCGGCGGCGGTTGGAGTCGCGGTTGCCCAGACCGGGAACGGGGAGGAGGATGCAACGCCGGCTGAGCAGGAAGCCGCGCTCGAGGAGGTGTGCGGTGGCTCGCCTTCCTGCGTGCTCTTCAACAGCCTTGCGGATCCGGCCGCCGGCGACTCCAACGAGAACCTGGTTCAGGTCGGTGACGCCCTGGCCAAGTGGGGAAAGTCGGCGAGCGCGTGTCCTGAGGCCGCTGCGGCTTTCGAGGCGGCGGGCGCCCCGGTGGATGGTTTCATTGGCCCCTGTCCAGACCCAGCCGAAGCACCTAGTCCTGCCGATGCAAAGATGCTGACTGACCCCCCTCCGAGGCCTGGGGGTTGACACTGATCTCCTCAATGCCAAGAACGGCGGCTATCGGAGCACTTGCCGTGTGCGGCCTTCTCGTCTTCGCCGTTTCCGCGTCCTCCCACACCGCGAACGGCGGGAACGGCAACGACTTTCTGGAGGGACACGATCACGTGGACAACCTAAGCGGCGGCCCTGGCAATGATCGGGTCTTTGGTCGAGGAAGCAGCGACGACTTGTTCGGCGGAACCAGCTGCTGTGATGTAGCGCGCGGGAACCACGGCCTCGCCGACGACGTGTGCGTCGCCGATGACGGAGCAGGCGGCGACGAGGCCTACGGCGGGAGGGGCGGTTTCGACGAGTGCTGGGCCACCCTCGGGGACTTTGCCGATTTCGGATCGTGTGAGGCGGTCCACCCGACGTCCTGCTCGCGCTGATCGCAGCGCTCGTGATCTCCAGATCTTATTTGCGGGAATGCTGCTGCCGCGTCGGCGTGACTCGGGGCGGACTCATGGGCGGGCTGACGGCCTCTCAGGTGAGCCCGTTGTTTCATCCGGGCCCCAGAAGGCTGGGGGTGTCAACCCCAACCCAGCCGCGAGGAGGTCACCGGATGAAGCTCTACGCTAAGGCCGCGCTCAGCCTGAACAAGCGCCGGCTGCTCGTTCAACGCATCGTCGAGCAAGGGTGGTCGCTCACGAAGGCGGTCGTGGCCGCCGAAGTGAACGAGCCAACCGCCCGCAAGTGGGTCCGACCACCGCCTATTCGACGATGCAGGCGGCCGGGCTGGTCAACGACCACCTCGATGGCTGCGAGTTCCGTCAGCCCGGAAGCTCCGCCAACCGCCGCTCGAGAAAGCGCCGCTCGGCATCCGAGCGAATGAGCTTCAGCGCGCGGTCGTAGGCCGCGCGGGCGTCGTCTGTGCGATCGAGGCGGCGCAGCAGCTCCGCGCGCGTCGCGTGCAGATAGGGGTAGTGGTCGAGCTCGAGGCGCTCGACCAGGGCGAGGCCGGCCTCGACGTCGCCGGCCTCGGCGATCGCGACGGCGCGGTTGAGCTCGACCACCGGTGAGCCGGTCCGGCGGGCGAGCTCGCCGTACAGCGCCGCGAGCTGCGGCCAGTCCTGGGGCTCGTCCGCGTGCAGCGCGGCGATCGCCGCCTGCAGCACGTAGGGGCCGCGGCCGCCGAGCGCCAGCGCGCGGTCGAGGGCCGCCCGGCCCTCCGCGATCTGGTCGCTGTCCCACAGCGACCGATCCTGATCGCGCAGGAGGACCATGGTGTCGTCGGCGAATCGCGCTTCCCGTCGCGAGTCGTTCACCAGCATCAGCGCCACCAGCCCGTGCACCTCGGGCTCGTCGGGCATCAGCTCGGCGAGCGAGCGCCCGAGCCGGATCGCCTCGGCGGCCAACGCTGCGCGGCCGCCGTAGCCCTCGTTGAAGATCAGGTACACGACCGCGAGCACCGCGGCGAGGCGGTCCGGCAGAAGATGTGCCGGGGGCACGCGAAACGGGATCCCCGCGGCCTTGATCTTGTGCTTCGCGCGGACCAGCCGCTTCGCCATCGTGGCCGTCGGGACGAGGAACGCGCCCGCGATCTCGTCGGTCGTCAGCCCGCCGAGCGTGCGGAGCGTCAGCGCGACCTGCGCGTCGGTCGCGAGCGCCGGATGGCAGCAAGTGAAGACGAGCTCGAGCCGCTCGTCCGGGATCGTCGTCTCGTCCATCTCGTCCTCCGCGGTTTCCGGCACGTCGAGCAGGCGGGTCTTCGCCGCGAGCGTGCGATCGCGCCGTACGCGGTCGATCGCCCGGTTGCGCGCGGTGGTCACCAACCAGGCGCGCGGGTTGTCGGGTGTCCCGTCGCGTGGCCAGCGCTCGGCCGCGACCGCGAACGCCTCCTGCGCGGCTTCCTCGGCGAGCTCGAAGTCGCCGAGGAAGCCGATCAGGGTGGCGAGGACGCGTCCCCACTCGTCGCGGAACGTCTGCTCCAGAACCGGGATCGCTACCGCTCCACGATCGGGCGCACCTCGATCGCGCCGCCCATCCGCGCCGCCGGGATCCGCGACGCGAGCTCGATAGCGGCGTCGAGGTCGTCGGCCTCGAACAGCATCCAGCCGCCGAGCGCCTCCTTGGTGGCGACGAACGGCCCGTCGGTGGTCAGCGTCTCGCCGTCCTCCACGCGGACGGTGGTGGCCGTCTCGGGCTCCTCCAGCTCGAGGCCCGGGGTGACCCCGGGGGTCTCGTTGATCGCCTGGTAGTCGGCGTAGACCGCCTCGCGCTCCTCCTCCGAGAGGCGGTCCCACTCCTCCGGCGAGCGCGGCGTCGGGGCGTCGCCCTGATGAATCAGCAGCATGTACTTCATGGCTTCCTCCTTTTGGGAATGGTCGCCACCGAGACGAACGGGGGACGGGGAAATGGACAACCTATCCCGCGTCTCACTGCGTAGTCTCCACCGACCGTGGAGGAACTCGACGTCGCCAGGATCGTGCTGCTGTGGCTGTGGGCGTTCGGGCTCGGCTGCATCGAGATCGAGATCGAGGGCGGTCACGGATGGGCCGAGCGCCTGCCGACCTGGTACCTGAAGCGCGGTCGCTTCGGTCGTGTGTTCGGGCTGGCGATGGGACACCGTCCGCTCACCGGCTACCACGTCTTCGCGTTCACGATCCCGCTCGTGATCGTCCACGTGCCGTTCGCCTTCGGGCTCGAGTGGAGCGTGGGCGCCGAGCTCTCCCAGCTCGCGATCTACTTCGCCCTCGCGGTGATCTGGGACTACATCTGGTTCGTGATGAACCCGGCCTACACGGTGCGCAGGTTCCGGCGCGAGAACGTGTGGTGGTTCCAGGTCCCGTGGATCTGGCGGTTCCCGCTCGACTACTACGTCGGGATCGGGGTCTCGATCGCGCTCGCGGGCCTTGCTTCGCTCGTCGAAGGCGAGGGCGCGCCGCTGTACGCCCAGCTCTGGCTCCTGGCGGGGCTGATCCTGCTCACGGCGCTCGCCGTGCTCGCCGCGCCGCTGTACCACCGCTGGTATCGATACATGCGCCGCGCCGGCGCCGACGACCGCGACGTCACCTCGACGTTCGGGCCCCCGGCGCCCGAGGAGGTGTGGGACGGAGGCGTGCCCGACCTTCGGCCCCTCGGAGGCAACGGCTCAGCCTCCCGTGATCATCTCGACCAGGCTTCCGCGCGCCACGGTGCCGAACAAGAATCCCGGTGACTCGCCCCGGGCGGGTGTGAGCGCGGCCCGAACGACCTCGACGCCGTCGTAGGGCCCGGTCGCCGCGACGTCTACCCCCGTCACCGACTTGCCGATCGGACCTCCGCCACGGGGCTCGCGGGCGTCCGGAGCCAGGGAGGCATCGAGCGCGGTGGCGATCTCGTCCGCGCGCTCGGCCGTGCCGCCGAGCACGCACAGGATCTCCTCGCCGGAGGCGTGGACGCCCAGGGCGACGAGATCGACGCCGAGGTCGGTTGAGAGCAGGAGCCTGTCGGGAATCATGCGCGCCGCGACCACCTCACCGAGGCAGTCGGCCGCCGCGCGGTATATCGGCTCGTCGAGCAGCCGATCGCCACGGCCGATCAGCGACGCGCGCGAGGTGTCCGAGATCGCGAGCACGGTCGCGTCGCGGCCAAAGGCGTCACGGGCGCCGAGCCCGTTGACATCGGCGCGCAGGAGCGGGTCGGGAACCACGGCGTACTCGCCGATGTCGACGAGCTCTAGCCCGCCGGCCCGCCTCGCCCGGCCACCGGCGTGAATCAGCGCCCGGCGAAGTCGTGCCCCGTCGACCCCGTCGAGTCGGAGGCCGAAGGCGTAGGAGCCCCCCACCGACAGCAATCGCTCGGCACTCAACGGATCGAAGCCGAAGCGGCGGTCAAGGACCGGAGCGGCCTCGATCACGGTGCCGGCGTTCGGACCGAGCGCGGCGGCGATCAGCTCCGGTCCGGCGTCCGTCTTCTCAACCAGCCGTGGCTCCGCCCAGCCCACGCCGAGCGAGCCATGCGCCCCGCCTCCGCCGACGGCGCCCAGAGCTTCGGCCAGCGGGCCGCCGGGTGGGCGATCGTCGACGTCGTCGCCGCAGCCGGCCAATGAGAGCGCGACGGCGGCCGCCGCCGCGGCAGCGACCCGGAGGCTGGCTCGCGTGATCCTCGTTCTGACGTCGACTCGCATCGGTTGCACGATAAGGTCGCGAGATGCTCGACCACGTCGGATTGGACGTAGACGACTACGACCGGAGCAGGGAGTTCTACGAGAAGGCCCTCGCCCCGCTCGGACTGAAGCTAATGATGGAGCCCGCCCCGCGCGTCGGAGGGTTCGGAGACGGTCGGATGCCGTTCTTCTGGATCGGGGCGAGGGGTCGCGGATCGCAGACCGGAGTCCACGTGGCGTTCACGGCCGAGAGCCGTGAGGTCGTCGACGCGTTCCACGCCGCGGCGCTCGAGGCCGGCGCGACCGACAACGGCGGGCCGGGCGTGCGCGAGATCTACCACCCCGACTACTACGGCGCTTTCGTGCTCGACCCCGACGGCAACAACGTCGAGGCCGTCTGCCACACGCCGGCGTAGCCGCCGGGCACGGCGGTCTCGGCAACCGCCGCCTGCGGCTGGATCACTAGCGGTTCTCGCCGCCTCGGACGCGCCGCAGGACCGCCTCGATCCGGCGCCGGGCGTCGGCGCCGTCGGTGCGGGCGTAGAACGGCCCACCCCCTGTGGCCGCCCACGGAACCAGCACGTCGAACTCGAGCTCGCGGATCAACTCGAGGCTGTCGATGTAGAGACTCCGATCGCTCGACTCGAGCACGGCGGCGACCCACTCGCCCTCGTCGAGGTAGATGGTGTCCCCGGTGAACAGGAGGCGGTTCTCGCCGCTGTCCCACAGATACGCGGTTGCCCCGGGCGTGTGCCCCGGGGTCGGGATCACCTCGAAGTCCTCGTCGAGCAGATGGCGCTTCGAGAACGCTCCCCGAACCTCGTAGGAGCCCGCGACCGACTCTCGCTCGTACTCATGGACGAAGAGCGGGGCCTCGACCCACTCGGAGGCGAACAGGGCCTCGTGGCGGTGGTTCAGGTAGTGGCGCGAGATGCCTCCGAGGCGCCCGATCGCGGCCGCGTCCGACTCGAGCTCGGCGGTGCTGTAGACGAGCACGTTTCCCCCGTCGCGCTCCAGTAGGAAGGCGCGAACGTCGAGCGAGGGAGCGAACGGAAGCGGCTCCGGCGTCGAGGCGTGGAGGCCCGGGATCCCGGTCTGCATCGCCGCCGCCGGGGAGGCTGGCTCAGTGGCCGGCAATCCGTGGCTCGCGACAGCGCGGTCGTAGTTCAGGCGCAGGAGCGCGATCGCATCGCGAACATCGTCTTCGCTCTCGATCCTTCGCGCGCCGTAGCCGGGCTTTCCGGGGAACACCGGGTGATAGTCGATCCGTCCCGCCTCGTAGAGCTCCTTCCACACGTCCTTGGGAAAGCCGGCGTGGAGCGCGTGGTCGCCATGGAGATGGCCAATCTCCCGGCGACCGAGGGTGAACGCGAACTCGCCCCGCCGCCCCGGGCCGGCCTCGACGCCGGGCCACGAGGTGACCTCCTCGGCTATTCGCTCGCTCGCGGTCTGGGTCCTGGTCGTCATCGCAGCCTCCTGGGGGCGAGTTCGGGGGATGTCCACAAGTTACAAGTTAAAGTGAGCTTGAAGTCAAGCCGGAATTGTGGTTGGCTTCTCTGGTGGCCGAATTGCTCACGATCGGCGAGGTATCGCAGCGCAGCGGCGTCGCGTCCTCGGCGCTGCGCTTCTACGAGGACCGGGGCCTGATCACGTCGGAGCGGGCCGGATCGGGACACCGCCGCTACCCGCGGCCGGTGCTGCGGCGGATCGCCTTCATCGTCTTCGCCCAGCGAGTCGGGCTGACGCTGGAGGAGATCGGCCGAGAGCTCGCGAAGCTCCCCCCGGACCGCGCGCCAACGCGCCGCGACTGGTCTCGCCTTTCGAGCAAATGGACGGATCGGATCGACCAGCGGATTTCCGAGCTCGAACGACTGAAGCTCGGGCTCACCGAGTGCATCGGCTGCGGCTGCCTCTCGCTCGATCGCTGCAAGCTCGCCAATCCGGAGGATCGGGCGGCGCGCCACGGTCCCGGCCCCCGCTACTGGATCGGCGACCGCGCGCTCGGCCGCTGAACGCGAGCGGCTAACCTCCGCCGCATGTGCCGGAACATTCGAACGCTCTACAACTTTGAGCCGCCCGCGACGGACGAAGAGGTTCGCAGCGCGGCGCTCCAATACGTGCGGAAGATCAGCGGGTTCAGCAAGCCGTCGCGGGCGAACGCCGAGGCGTTCGAGCGCGCCCTCGACGAGGTCGCCGAGGCCTCGGAGAAGCTGCTCTCCGAGCTCGTGACCGCGGCCCCGCCCAAGGACCGCGAGGTCGAGGCGGCGAAGCGCCGCGCCCGCGCCGAGCAGCGGTTCGCCGCGGCCTAGTCGATCCCCAGCACCGGCCCCTTTCGACGGTTGCCCCGCGGCCGGCGCGCGGTAGGGTTGGGGCATCTCCACCAACAGGCGCGGAGCGGGGAAGGTCACGGAGCGATCGCGGTCCAGCGGTTCTGGCTGGCCCGGGCGCTGGACCGAGGACGGGCGGGTGCGATACGCGGCGAAGATCGCCGCGCTCGCCGCCGTGTACTACGGCGCCGCGAAGCTCGGGCTCGAGCTCGCCTTCGAGACCAGCAGCGTCACCGCCGTCTGGCCGCCGACCGGGATCGCGCTCGCGGCGCTCGTGCTCGGGGGCTACCGGCTGTGGCCGGGGGTGGCGCTGGGCGCGTTTCTCGCGAACAGCTGGACCGGGATTCCGATCTACGCGGTGGTCGGGATCACGGTCGGCAACACCCTGGAGGCCGTCGTCGGCGCGTATCTCGTCCACCGGCTGACGGACTTCCGGCCGACGCTCGAGCGGGTCAGGGACGTGCTCGCGCTGGTCGTCGGAGGCGCGGTCGTCAGCACCATGGTCAGCGCCACGCTCGGCGTCACCAGCCTGCTCGTCGCCGACGCGATCTCCGCGGGCGATTTCGGCTCTGTGTGGCGGACGTGGTGGCTCGGCGACATGGGCGGCGATCTCGTTGTCGCCCCCGCGATTCTCGTCGCGGTCACCCACTGGCCATTCCGGGCGATGCGCGGGCGATTGCTCGAGGCCGCGGCCCTGCTGCTCCTCGCCGGCGCCCTCGCGGCTTTCTTGTTCACGCGGGAGACGAGCCTCACCTTCCTGCTCCTGCCGGTCGTGATCTGGGCATGCCTGCGCTTCTGGCGGCTGGGCGCGGTCGCAACCGTGCTGGTGGTCGCGAGCATCGCGATCCCCCTGACGGAGAGCGACCTCGGGCCGTTCGCCGGGAACGCGCCCGACGACAGGTTGCTGCTCGCGCAGGCGTTCCTCGGCGTCACCAGCATCACCGCGCTCGTTCTCGCGGCGGTGGTCACGGAGCGCCAGCGGGTCGAGGACACGCTCGAGAACATCGCCGGGACGCTCCAGGAGAGCCTGCTTCCGCATCCCGCCGACATCCCCGGGGTCGATATCGCTGTGGACTTCCGGCCCGCCGGCGAGCGCCAGCTCGTCGGCGGCGACTTCTACGACTGGTTCCGCAACGACGACGGAAGTTGGGCGGTGACGATCGGGGACGTGGTCGGAAAGGGAGCGTCCGCCGCGGCGACCGCCGGGCTCGCCCGGCACACGCTGCGGGCGGCGGCGCTGAACGAACCCTCGCCGAGCCGGATCCTCGAGCTTCTCAACGACGCGGTCCTGCGCCAGGCTGCGGGCCCGACGTGCACCGCCGCCTTCGCGCGGTTCGATCTCCACCGCACCGGCGGAAGCCGGGTCACCCTCTCGGTCGGTGGCCATCCCCCGCCGCTCGTGCTCCGCGCCGACGGCGCGGTCGAGCCGGTCGGTCGGGGAACGATCCTGGGCGCGTCCTCCACCCCGGACCTCGCCGACTACGGTGTCGATCTCGGCCCCGGGGACGCGCTGGTCCTGCACACGGACGGGTTGACCGACGCCCACTCGGGGCAGATCGTCAGCGACGCGCAGCTTCACGCCGCCCTGCGCTCGTGCGCGGGCCGAAATGCCCGCGGGATCGTGCAGGGGATCGAGAGCGCGGTCCTTCCCGGGGACGGCGACGCGAAGCCGCGCGACGACATCGTCGTGCTCGCGCTGCGCCTTCCCACTCGTCGCCGTGAGGCGATTGCCTGGCTGCGCGGCACTCCCGAGCCGTCGCGGTCGCGGCGCGATCCGTCGAGCGTCGTGAAGTCGTAGCGGGTCCCGAGCGCTCAGCCACCGTCGAACGAGATCACCTGCTGGATCCCGCTCGGGCGGTTCGTGTAGCGCATCGTGAAGGGGAGGATGCCGGGGAGGAACTCGATCCGCTCCGCGTCGGCGTCCGCGCGCCACGCCGAGGGGTCGGCGGTTCCCTGCTCGGAGGTGAGCTCCTGGCCGGCAGCGGCGATCGCGGCCCAGATCGCGCTCTGGCAGTTTCCCTTGCGCCCCTTGCCGCAGTAGGAGTTCTCCAGTGGTCTCGGGACCCGCTTGCCGAGCAGGCTGCGGATGTCGCGCTCGAAGTACTGGTACCAGCCGTCGTACTGGCCGCCGGGCGGCTCGCTGAAGCGCGAGAACAGCGAGTCGAGCTCGTCGAGCTGCTCCGGGGTGAGTCGGGTGCCCATGAACGCGTTCGCGATCCGGTCCCAGGCGGCGTCCATGATCGCGGCGCCGGGGTCGTCGATCAACCCGTCGCCGGTGAGGTCGAGGCGGTTGCCGCCATTCGCTCGCCACGCGAGCAGCAGGTCGAGCATCTGCTGCGCCTGCGACGAGGGGGCGGAGGCGCCCCTGAGCAGCTTGCCGAGCAGCGGCACGGTTCGGATCGCGCGTACGTCCTGGGTCGCGGCCGCGTTCATCGCCGCGGTGACCGAGGCGAGCGACCATTCCCCGTCGCGCTTCAACCGGTTGAGGTTGTAGTCGAGCAGGTCCACGCGCGCCGCGGACCCGTTGCCGCCCCAGTTGTCATCGGCGGCGCCGAACCCGTGGGCGGAGATGTTGTTCCAGTTCGTGATCGTCCCGTCCCGGGGGTCGGTCCCGTGGATGTGCCTGTTCCTCGAGAGGAAGCCCCGCCACTCGTACTTGCCGTTCCCCTTCGTCACCAGGCCGGGATCGACGCCGCGCGCGCGGAGCGGCATCTTGCCGCTCGTGAACTCCGCGATGTGCTTCTCGTCGATGTAGAACGAGTTGAAGGTCTGGGGCGTCTTATCCGCCGCGTTGTAGAACGAGCGCGGGTTGTGCACCCTGCCGGTCGAGAGCCGGCGGTAGAAGAGCTGATCGAGGGTGTCCTTGCCGTAGCTGGAGCGCTGTTCGGCGATCGCGACCTTGTTGCCGTTCACGGTCGCGTAGCCGATCACCGGCCCGTGCACGGTTCGCAGGAAGCTGACCGGTTCTCCGTCCAGGGTGCCGGCGTCGAAGCGCTCCATCTGCCGGCATTCGCCCCTGTAGCGGTACATCTCCTCGCTGCCGCCGCACAGCCGCTCGGCGAACTGGTCGATGATGTCGCCGCTCGACGAGGTCAACGTGGTCGCGAAGTCCTCACCCCGTCCGATCAGCAGGTAGCCGGGGAACGGTGCCGAGGTCGCCCCGCGCCACCTCAGGCCAGGCGCGTCCATGTCGACCTCCCACGTGAAGCCGGGGTAGGAGTAGCCGATCTGGGGGCCGCCGACCATCAGCGGGTTGCCGGTGGCAGAGCGGCCCGCGCCGATCATCAGCGTGTTGCTTGCCTGGGTGGGATCGGGGGCGGCCGCGGCGGCGGCTTCGCGATCGTCGACGGCCGGGGTCGGCGTGAAGCTCCCGGGATCGATGATCGTGTTGCCGCGCCGGCGCTTCGGCAGGTGGCCGTAGCGGAACTTCTCGTCGACCGAGGTCGGGCTGCCCGGGTTCTTGAACTGGCGCAGGTCGTTGAACACGCTCAGTCCGCGCTGCGATCCGAGCGACGACGCCAGGCCCGAGAAGAACTGCGTCCGGCGCGCCTCATCGCCGCCGCCCTGGCCGACGAACTGGCCCTTGAAGGCGTTGAGCGAGAACACGTCGTTTCGGGTCCAGGGCTCGTCGGAAAGGTCGTTCTCGGCGATGAAGTCGTTGATCCCCGAGATGAACGTGTCGATATCGCGCAGCACGGCGCGTCCCGGCTTCCCCTTGCGCTCGAGCACATCGCTCTGCTTCGCGATCTCGGCCTCAGCTTCCTCGCTGGGCTGGAAGTTCTGGAGGCTGGTGAGGAGGCCGAACCCGCTCAGCCCCGGAACATCGATCGCGTCGACTCGGGCGTTGTAGCGCGCGAGCTCGCCGAGCAGCCGTCTGTCCGCGGCGGCGATCCAGCCCGCCGCCCAGATCCCGTCCTCGTAGGTCTGGGCCTTGACGTGAGGGACGTTGAACCTGTCGCGCGTGATCGTGACGCCGGGACGCGGAACGGGCTCGTTCGTCGTCGGGCCGTCGGGGCCCACGCCGAGCGCCTCGGACTTGAAGTACCTCGTCAGGTCGGCGTCGGTGACGTTGTCGAACAGCGGTGTGAGGCCGTCGTACATCCTCGCCTGCTGGTCGGCCTCCGGGGGAGCGGGAACGTCGCCGTACTGGCCCGAGGGGATGATGTTGAGCGCCGTCTCCGCGGGATCGCCCTGCGCGCTCGCCGCCGGAGCGCTCGCCAAGACTCCGATCGCCGCAAGCAGCCACGCGAAGCGCCGGATCACGTACCTCCTGTACCCGTTCCCTGCCATCTCCTCAGCAGCCGGTCGGCAACGATATACGAGGGCGAGCCCATATGCTTGCTCTTCCAAGGGGAGCCGGAGGTGAGCATGGGGTTGAGCGACGCGCAGGTGGACGAGCTGGGAGGTAAGTTCGAGGGCGTCCTCCTGCGCCCCGGCGGCCCCGGCTACGACGACGCCCGGGCGATCTTCAACTCGATGATCGACAGGCGTCCGGCGCTGATCGCGCAGTGCGCGAGCGCTGCGGACGTCCAGGCCGTCCTCGAGCTCGCTCGCGGCTCCGGCCTTCCGACCGCGGTCCGGGGGGGCGGCCACTCGGTCGCCGGCAAGTCGCTCTGCGACGACGGCATCGTGATCGACCTGAGGCGGATGAACGCCGTCTCGGTCGATCCGGAGGCGCGAACCGCGACGGTTGGCGGCGGCGCGACGATGAGCGACCTCGATCGGGGGACCGAGCCGCACGGGCTCGCGACCACGGGGGGACGCGTCTCGACCACCGGAGTCGGTGGGTTCACGCTCGGAGGCGGGGCGGGGTGGCTCGATCGGAAGCTTGGCCTCGCCTGCAACCGGATGCTCTCGGCCGAGCTGGTCACCGCCGACGGTCGGGTCGTGACGGCGAGCGAGGACGAGAACCCGGAGCTCTTCTGGGCGCTGCACGGGGGCGGCGGGAACTTCGGCGTCGCAACGTCGTTCCGCTTCCGGCTCGACCCGGTTCCGGTGGTGACCGCCGCGCTCCTGATCTGGCCACCGGAGCGGGGCCCGGAGGTCATGCGTCGGTACCGCGACTTCCTCGAATCCGCGCCCGACGAAGTCGGCGGGGGAGTGCTCTATCTCACGGGACCCGAGGAGGACTTCGTGCCCGAGAAGCTCGTCAACGAGCTCGCGTGCGCGGTCCTCGTCACCTACGCGGGCGGGGGATCGGAGGCGCGCGAGGTGATGAAGCCGATCCTCGAGCAGAAGCCGGCGGGGCAGATGATCGAGTCGATGCCCTACGCGGAGCTTCAGTGCATGCTCGACGATCCCCCCGGCTACCGCAACTACTGGTCGGCTGAGTACCTGGAGGAGGTCCCGGACGAGGCGGTCGACCTGTTCTGCGCCCGGGCGAGCGACATGATCGTCCCGTCCCCATCCCAGCACGTGCTCTTCCCGCAGGGCGGTGAGGTCGGTCGCGGCGACGGCGACATCCCGATCTCGTGGAGCGAAGCGAGCTGGGTCGTGCATCCGTTCGGGCTCTGGGAGGACCCGGACGACGACGAGCGCGGGAGGCAGTGGGCGAAGGACATCCGGGCCGACCTTCAACCGTGGGCGACCGGCGCGACGTACCACAACTTCATGGGCGACGAGGGCAAGGATCGGCTCGTCGCCGGGTTCGGCCGCGAGAACTACGACCGCCTCGCGCGGGTCAAGGCGGAGTACGACCCGGACAACCTCTTCCGCCTCAATCCGAACGTCGAGCCAGCCCCGGCATAGCCGCATCGCACCGGGCCGGCGCGGCCGGCACTGGTAGCGTCGCGCGGTCGCATCGTGGAGACGCTGCTCCCGAGAATCATCCCGATCGCGCTTGGCGCGGCGATCAGCCCCGTCGTTCTGATCGTCAACGTCCTGCTGCTCTCCAGCCGCACGCGGCCGATCGCGCGTGCGTCCTGGTACGCGATCGGGTGCGCGATCGTGATCGTCGGGTTCGGGATCGCGGGAGTGACCGTGATCGCGGGGGTCTCGACCGCGCCGCGAACAGTCGCCGCGATCATCCACCTCGTCGTTGGTACGGCGTCGGCGGCGTTCGCGATTCGCGCGCTGATCAGGGGTCCGCATCCTCCCCCCAAGGCCGAGGACGTCGCGCCCGAGCACCAGCGCGACAAGCCGGCGTGGCGATTCGTCTTCGCGGGACTGGGAGCCATGGGCGTGAACATGACCACCCTCGTCCTCTACCTCTCGCTCGACGCGGAGATCGTGCGCTCCGAGGTCTCGACCGCCGACGATGCGATCGCGATCGCGATCGCATCGGTGATCATCCTTCTGCCCGTGTGGCTGCCGCTGGGACTCACGGTCTTCGCGCCGGCGGTGGCCCACCGTGTGTTCGGGCCGCTGAACGACTTCCTCACCCGGCACAAGTGGGCGATAGAGATCATCGTCCCCGGCGGGTTCGCGATCTACCTGCTCACGCTGGGGACGATCCTGCTCGTGTAGGCGGGCAGGCCGCCACCGACTCCACGATCTACGCTGTCGTGGTGGCCAGGGGATTCCGGACGCTCTCGGTGCTCGGCGCGATCGCGGCACTGGGACTGGTTCCCGCCCAGGCGGTCGCCGGGGATCGCGAGCCGAAGATCGTCGGCGGGAGCACGACGACGATCGCCCAGCACCCGTGGCAGGCGGGGCTCCTGCGAGGCGAGACCGCCGTCGGCGGCGAGGACGACCTCGATCGGCTCGTCTGCGGAGGCTCCCTGATCACTCCGAGGGTCGTGCTCACCGCTGCGCACTGCCTGTTCGACACCGACCCCGACGACGACGGCACCAGGCCGGAGCCGTACGAGATCGACGTGATCCTCGGCCGCACCCAGGTGACCAACACCGCCGTGCCCGAACGCGACGTGCACAAGGTCGACGTGCACCCGGGCTACGACCCGGAGACGTCGGAGAACGACGTCGGGTACCTGGTGCTGACCGCCCCCTCCGCCCAGACCCCGATCAGGCTGGCGGGCTCGGACGACCGCGACCTGTGGAGACCGGGCGCCGAGACCGTGACCAGCGGGTGGGGGGCTATCGCCGAGGACGGCCCGCTCAGCAACACGCTCAAGCAGGCAACGGTCCCGATGCTGGGCACGTCGATCTGCGACGACCCGGCGGTGAACGGCGGCATATACGTCACCGCGGTGATGGTCTGCGCGGGCTTCTTGAACGGCGGGACGGACTCCTGCCAGGGGGACAGCGGCGGGCCGCTCACGACCCCTGCGGGCGGCCCGCGTCGGCTCGTCGGCGTGACCAGCTTCGGGCTCGGCTGCGCACGGCCGTTCAAGCCGGGAATCTACGCGCGTGTCGGCTGCCCTCCTCTGCGTGGCGACGTCGTCTCGAGGGTCAAGCAGCTGACCGACGAGAGCCTTTCGGTGAGCGGCGAGGCGGCATGCGACGACACCCCGCCGGAGACGACGATCGACAAGGGGCCGAAGCGGAAGCTGAAGACGAGGAAGCGCAAGGCGAAGGCGAGGTTCAGCTTCTCCTCGACCGAGGCCGCGGTCAGCTTCGAGTGCGCCGTCGACGCCAAGGGGTTCGGGCCGTGCACGTCGCCGTTCAAGGTGAAGACGAAGAAGGGCAGGCACTTCTTCGACGTGTTCGCGACCGACAGGTACGGCAACAGGGACACCTCCGTCGCCACCCGGACCTGGAAGGTGAAGCGGAGGAAGCGGGGGTAGGGGGCGCCGCGCCGCGCGGCTAGCCTTCGCGCTCGACCTCGCGCAGCGCGTCGTCCGAGGTCGCCCCCGGCGAGGTCAACTCCACGCCCGCGGGGAGCTCAACGTGGAGGTCCACCGAGTCGTCCACCCGGACTCTGACGCCTTGGGGCTCGCAGCCGAGGACGTGACCGCCGCGGGAACGATCGGCTGTGACGAAATGGAGGTGGTAGCCGGGGACGTTGATGCCCTTGGCGTAGTCGGGAAACCGGAACCCGACCATCGTCCCCTCGACCGCGTCGAGGTCGAACACGTGCTGGCTCGCCGCGACCTCGGTCATCGGCGGATAGGGCCTCTGCTGGCGGGCGACCGAGCGCGCGTGAACGCGCTCGAAGCGCCCGTCGACGCGGAGCGCGTGCGCGACCGCTGGGTCCCCGAGGTTGGCGTCGAGCGCGTGCATGAACCCGTCGGGGTCGAGCGGGTCGGGTAGCTCGAATGCGTGCGTCGGCTCGAAGAAGGTGACGACCGCGAACGGCGTCGTCCGGGATCGATCCACGGGCTGGACGTGCCCGTCCACCGTGGCGCGGAAGAACTCCCCGTCGACGGCGATCATCTCCCCGTCCACGGCGTCGAAGGTCCCGAGCCCGAGGTCCCCGTGCTCCGCGAGCTCCGCGAAGCTGACCTCGCCGTCGTAGTTCGACTCCAGCAGGGCCTCGAAGGTCGAGGCCTGGAAGAGGACGTGCGGCTCGCGCTCGGCGTGCAGGTCCTGCCTGCGCAGGGTCTCAACGTGAAGGGCCTTGATCAGTCGGTCGTCGATCGCCACCGGGGGAAACCTCGGGTCATTACTCTTGCAGCGCTCGGAGACCGATGGGTGACTTCGCCGCCAAGTATCGCCCCCACCTCGAGGCCCTGCTGGAGGACGGCGAGCAGCTGCGCGGGGTCTGCGCCGCGAACCACCAGCAGAGCGCGTTCAAGGGAAGGCTGGTGGCGCTCGCGACGACGGACCGCCGGCTCGTGCTGCTGCCGCTCGACCGGCGCGGCGACCCCTCCGGGGCCGGGGAGTCGATCCTCCCCGACCAGGTCGCCTCGGCGAAGGCCGGCGGCGCCGGCGGCGGTTGGCCGTCGCTGGAGGCGGCGATCGCCGACCGGGTCGCGGTGACGCTCAAGCTCCGGACGACCGACGGGCGCAAGCTCAAGCTGATGATGATGCGCCCGGGCGACGGCGTCCTCGGAAAGCTCGGGGGCGGCGAGTCCCAGCGCGAGGGCGTCGCCGCCCTGGCGGAGTGGTTCGGACGCCTCGAGAGGGCCTGAGCCGGGTCATCCCGCCGCTAGCCGGGTGCGAGCGCCATCGCGATTCGGGCGACCAGCGCCTCCGGACGCTCGACGATCTGCCGCCAGGTGACCCGAACCACCCGGAACCCGAGCGCTCCGAGCTTCGCGTCCCGAACGCGGTCGCGCTCGAACGCGGACCGCGAGGAGTGGTACCTGAAGCCATTGACCTCGACGACCAGCCGCTCCTCGCGCCATAAGAAGTCGACTTCGTGGCCGCCGAGGCGAACGTTGACCTCCGGTGGGGGAAGCTCGGCCGCACGCAGCAGGGCGAGCAGGCGCTCCTCGGCCTCTGACCTCGTCATGGCCGGAGCGGAGTCCCTGTCGAGGAGCGAGCGCAACTTCGTGACGCCGGGCCGAGGTCCGGCGCGGGCAAGTAGGGCAACGAGGTCGTTGCGCCGGGTCAGATGACGTGCTTGGGCCTCGGCCAGCGCGCGTTCCAGCTCGCGGATGGGCACAACGGCGGCGATGTCGAGGATCGTGCGCGCGGGTGTCGTGGCCGGGATTCCAATCACAGCGCGGACTTCCTTCGGATCCAACACCGCAACCCGGTGAACTCGGATCCCGGCCCTCTGTCCCTGGAAGCGCCCCGGCACGGTGATGTCGATGTCGTTCCGCGCTGCCGGAAGCAGTCGCCACAGCCGCGCTGCACTGCGATGGCTCACGACGGCGTTCAGCCCGCAGGCGAGCACGGCCGCCAGCTCCCGAGCGCCCGGAGCGAGGTACGGGTGGCCAACCGCATAGACGCCACGGTGGAGGGCATGTAGGGAGGAAGCCCTGACGCGATTGTCGATCGCGTCCCGCGTCAGCCCGATGCGGAGAAGCTGGGTGCGAGTGACGATTCCGCGCTGTCGTGCGGCAAGCGTTGCGATCGCACGTTCTCGCGGCCGGTCGCTCAAATCGTCCTCGGGTCTCGGCAGGGAGCAACAACCCCACATCCGAGACCCGCCGTCGATCGAGTGTTGGGTTTGCCGCGGCGAGCTCAAGCGGTCAACGCAACAGCTCCGCGAGCCCCCGCGATTGTGGAGTTAGCGTTGGCAACGGCGCCCCCCTGCGCCGCTCGTGACCCCTACTTGCGGTGTTCAGCCTGCGATGCGGTGGCGGCCCACCGAGCTCAGTCTCCGACCCGCTCCAGCACGCCGTGGCTCTCGACGCCTTACGTGCTCGCCGAGAGCACGGGCGGGGCCGGGTCGGCGCGGCCGGCGATTCGGTTGGCGAGCAGGATCGCCTTGAGCGCCCGGCGGCCGAGCGCGATCCGGCGCATCGTCTCGGAGACGCCGACGAGCATTCCGGCGTCGGGTCGCTCGAGCCGCGCGAGGTCGTCGGCGAGTGGGTGGTCGAGTCGGTCCTGGGCCCGGACCATCTCCGCCAGCAGGCTCGCCCCGGCCGTGATCAGGGAGCCGGCGCCGCCGCGCGGCTGAAGCACGCCGAACACGTACAGGCCGGCGATCCCGGGGGCGAGCAACCCGCCCACCCGGACCGGCGCACCGCCGCGCCACTCGAACACGTCGCGGTCGAGGAACGGGAAGCTGATGTGAAAGCCCGTCGCCCACACGATCGTGTCGTAGGTGGCGCTGGTCCCGTCCTCGAAGTGCACCGTTCGTCCATCGAGCCGCTCGATGTCCGGCCGCGCTCGAACGCGGCCGTGGCGCAGCGCGTACAGGAGCTGGGAGTTGACCGTCGGGTGCTTGTCGAACAGCCGGTGGTCGGGTGGCTTCAGTCCGTAGCGCTCGGGGCGCCCGTACACGATCCGCAGCATCGAGCGCAGGAACAGGCGCTGCGCCCAGACCGGGAACAGCGGGCGGTCGAGCTCGGCGGTGGGGACCCCGAAGATCGTCTTCGGGAGGAACCAGTAGCCGCGACGCATCGAGATCTCCGCGCCGCCGAGCTCCCTCGCGGCCTCGACGGCGATGTCGCAGCCCGAGTTCCCCGCTCCCACGACGAGCACCCGCTCGCCCTCGAGGTTCTCGGGGCGCCTGTAGTCCTTGGAGTGGATCGTGTGGCCGCTGAACTCCCCCGGGAACTCGGGGTAGCGCCGGTCCCAGTGGTGGCCGTTCGCGACCACGACCCCGGCGTAGTGGCGAGCCTCGCCGGACGCCAGCTCCACCCGCCAGCCGGCGGTCCCGTCCTCGTTCAGGGGGCGGCACCGAACCACCTCGGTCTCGAACTCGATCCTCTCGCGCAGCCAGAAGCGGTCCACGTAGTCGTTCAGGTACGCGAGCACCTGCTCGCGGCTCGGGAAGTCCGGATAGCTGCGCGGCATCGGGAAGTCGCTGTACTGGGTCGAGTCGCGGGAGCTGATGATCTGGGTCGAGTCATACACGCCGTCGGCCCAGTTGCCCCCGACGTAGGAGTTTCGCTCCACGTGGTCGTAGGGGACCCCGGCATCGGCGAACGCCTTCGCGGCGCCGTTGCCCGCGTACCCCGCGCCGATGATCAGGTGGCGCCCGGAATCAGACATAGGCGCTCGCTCGCCCCACGTCCGCGGCGAGCGGGTTTGTGGCAAGACCATGCGTACCGCTGTCGCGGGCGGTGGCGCGCCCGACCCGGCCGACCCCCCACGCGAGCGTGACCAGGAAGGCGAGATACAGGGCGAGGACGCCGCCGGACGCGGCGGTCCACAGCCAGCGCGGGACGTCGTCCTTCACCTCGCGCTGGAGCAGCTCCTTGTCGGCGACGAACTCCCGTGTCGCGCCGTCGCGCGCGGCCACCCCCGCGGCGGGGATCGCCGTGTCCTCGGGCATGTAGATCGGAACCCCGACGAGGTCGGAGCCGCTCTGGATCCGCAGCGTCGCCTTCCAGTCGCCGTGCACAGGCACCGGCTCGATCGAGCGCCACCGATCGGCCCCGACTCGCTCCAGCTCGCTGACGACGAGGCCGCCGCCCTGCCACGAGGTGACGTTCGCCCACGCCGCGTCCTCGGCGAGCGCGGGCGGGGAGACGCGGGCCTCGACCACCGCCTCGCGGCCGGGCGCGGGGGTGGTCTCGGTGAACTCGATCGTCGCCCGGGCCTGTGGCGGGACGGTGGTCGAAAGACCGATCGCGGTCAGCGCGCCGAGGGCGACGAACGACGCCGCGAGCGCCCCGCGGGCGACGGGCGGGGACGGGAGCCCGCCGCGCAGGCCCGCGCCGAGAAGTCCGCCGAGCACGCCGCCGCCGATTCCGGCGATCGCCGCGAAGGCGAGGCCCTCGGGCAGCAGGCCGTCCGTCCAGGGAAGCGGCATCACAGCCGAGGCCCACGCCCACTCCGAGGCGAACCCGGCCGTTCCGGCGAGCGCTCCGCCGGCGACGCCGAGCGCCAGCGGTCGATCCCTGCCGAGCACGAGCCCCGCGAGCTCGATGCAAAGCGCCTCGCCGAGATACAGGGGGAGGACCGGCGACGTCTCTCCAATGACCGGGCCGACGATCAGGGCGATCACTCCCCGGACCGCGAGGAAGATCGTCACCGCCGCGAGCGCCCCGCCGCGCCCGATCCACACCCGGCCGGCGACGAGCGCGAAGCCCGCCGCGAGCGCGATCAGCATCGGCTGGAAGACCATCCGGAACTGGGGCACGCCGAAGTCGAACTCGGCCTGGAAGATCGACAGCCCGAGCAGCAGGCCGGCGATCAGCGCGACGCGCCGGACCTGGGTGACGAGGGGCGGATTCGAGCGATCGCCGCTGCGCGCCCTTCGCTCCCACATCCCCTCGCGCAGCAGCACGGCCTGGCCGACGAGGGTCATCGCGGCGCCGCCGAGCATCATCAGGTGGGTGGGACCCCACAGGGTCACGTCCTGTCCGAACAGCCGGTGCCAGAGGTCGTCGAGCGGAAAGCCGAGCAGCGCGAACGCGCCGCAGACCGCGATCAGGACGCCGCCGACCGGCGCGTACCACCCCGGCGCGAGGCGGATCGGGGCCGGCCCGGGGCGTTCGCCGCGGGGGAGCGCGACCGCGAGCCATCCGGCGACGAACACGCCGATCAGCCCGAACAGGATCGGGTAGTGGGCAGGGTTGGCGAGCGGCCCCTCGTCGCGCCCCTCATCGATGTGAAGCGAGATGTCCCAGTACATCCCGAACAGGGCACAGATCAACGACCCGGCCGCGATCAGCGAGGGCAGCGCCGCCCACCCGGGCAGCCCGGCGACCCGGCCGCTCACCACCGCGGCGCGGCCGAGAAGGGTCACGCGGCCGGCGCGGTGGCGTGCGACGAGGACCGCGAGCCCGCCGAGGATCGCGGTCACGAGCGCGGTCGCGAGAACGACCTGGCCGAGCGCCGCGCCGCCGGCGGAGGGGTCTCCCTGGGCGAGCAAGAATGACTGCACGGCCTTATGTTACACACTTTGATGTCACATTAAACAGGGTAAAACTACTCCTGTGATGCACGTCACGCAGGACGCCCTGACCGTGGACGAGCTCGCGCAGCGAACCGGGATGACGGTGCGCAACATCCGCGCCCACCAGTCCCGCGGCCTGATCCCGCCGCCCGAGGTCCGCGGCCGCACCGGCTACTACGGGTCCGAGCACGTCGCCCGGATCGAGCTGATCCGCGAGCTTCAGGCCGACGGCTTCAACCTCGAGTCGATCCGCCGCCTGCTCGAGGGGGCGCGGGGATCGAGCGACGAGGTGTTGCGCTTCACCCGTGCGCTGAGGGCGCCGTTCGAGGACGAGGAGCCGCAGATCGTCACCGCGGAGGAGCTCGGGCGGCGGTGGGGGACGACGAATCCGAAGCTGCTCGCGAAGGCCGAGAGGCTCGGGATCATCCGCCCGCTCGGCGACGGGAACTTCGAGGAGCTCAGCCCCCGGCTCGGCCGGGCGAGCGCCGAGCTCGCGGCGCTCGGAGTCGCGCCGGAGACCGCGCTCGGCGTCGCGGCGCAGATCCGCCGCCACTCCGAGGGTGTCGCCGCCGCGTTCGTGAAGCTGTTCCTCGACGAGATGTGGAAGCCGTTCGAGGAGGCGGGCCGCCCGAAGGAGCGCTGGCCCGAGGTGCGGGAGGCCCTGGAGCGGCTCCGCCCCCTCGCCGCCGAGTCCCTGCTCGCGGTCTTCCGGATCACGATGAGCGAGGCGGTCGAGGAGGCGTTCGGGCGCGAGGTCGAGCGCCGCGGCTCGAGGAAGCGTTAGAGGACCGGCCGCTACTCGCCGGCCTCGGCACGTGCCGCCTCGAGCTCTCGCTGCACGACCCCCCGCTGGTTCGGGATCTCGAGCCGGCGCTCGAGGATCGGGATCGCCTCGTCCGCTCGGCCCGAGAGGCGGAGCGCGTTGCCGAGGTTGTAGAGCGCGTACGCGTACCCGAGGTCGCGCGTCCCCTCGGGGTACGAGCCGACCGCGCGCTCCAGCACCGGGACGGCGTCCTCGTAGCGACCCTTCTGGATCATCGCGAAGCCCTGCTCGTTGAGGGTCGCGCCGGCCGCGGGATCGCCCTCGCCCGCGCTCGCCTGACCCGCCGCGTCGGAGGGCTCCCGGCCCGACTCGGCCCCCTGATCGCGTTCCCCGCCGGCCCGCTGTCCGGTCGCGGGCGAGCCGCCGCCGGGCTCGTCTCCGCCGAAGACGCCGAGCGCGATCGCGACCACCGCGAGCGCCATCGCGACCACGCCCGCGACGGCGGCGAGCCGCCCCGGACGCGGGACGTTGACAGTGACCTCGGTGCCGGGCGCGTCGCGCTCCGGGGGCTCCTCAGCGACGGGCGAGACCGCGGGCGCCGGGTCGAGCACGCCGAGCCCGGCCTCGAGCTCGGCGACGAGCTCGGTCGCCGACCGGGGCCGCGCGTCGGGGTCCGGG
>JBOGZL010000057.1:0-15709 GCA_050697195.1 Solirubrobacterales bacterium | reverse complement strand
GCCCTGACGAGCGCCCCGCACTCCACCTGCCGGCTTTCCACACCCCAGCCCGGCTGAGGGTCCGGCCCTACGCCACCGTCCTCGTGTTGACGAACTTCGGGTCCGGCGTCCGCTGGCGCACGGCGTCGAACTCGTAGAACTTGCCCGGCCCGGCGCCCTGCGCCCCGAACCCGAACCCTGCCGCCTCGAGCATCGAGACGGCGTCGGTGATCTCGGTGAACGCGTAGCGCATGAACGCGCGGTCGTTGCCGGGCTTGCCGAGCGACTGGCGCGCGAGCGCGCGGTGCACGGCCTCGACGCCCATGAACTCGCCGGTGTAGCGGGCCTCGGCCGCCAGGCCCGCGTCGGCGAACGCCGTCGTCCCGATCAGATAGGCGTTGATGAAGATCTGATCGCCGACCTCCAGCGCCTTCAGCAGGCCCCGCTTGTTGGCGAACACTGCGTCGGGGACCCAGATCCGCTTCGTGATCTCCTGCGCGCCGATGCTCTTCAGCACGTCGTAGTGGATCAGCTCCTCGCGGGCCGCCGCCTTGACGTTTCGCAACGTCACCCTGTCGAGCCGCTTCCTTTTGTTGTCCAGCCTCTGGATCTTCTCCGGACCGACCGTGTTGACGATCGTCGCGAGCACCTCCGCCGTTGCGGCGACGTTGAGGATCGTCTGGGGGTCGTTTTGGGCCATCGCCTTCTCGACCCCGCCGCCGAGCCCGAGCAGCCCCATGCCGCCCAGCGTCGCGCCCGCCCCGGTTACTAGCCGGCGGCGGGTGAGGCCGTCCTGATCCGCGTTCGAGCGCTCGATCGCGTCGAAGGCGATCTCCAGCGGTCTGCTCATCGCATCCTCCAATCGTTGGCGTGCCCTGCACCCCCTGCCTACGAGGCCGCAGCGCGATCGGATCAGCGGATTTGGACTACAACCCGAGGCGCCACCGCAACACGCTCGGGTCCGGCGGGTTGTATCTGCACACAAGGGTCATCGCCGGGGAGGAGAGCGTGAGCGAGATCGGAGGCGGGCAATCCGTTACGACTACGGTGGCGCTGGGCGCTGTCGCGATCGCCACCGCCCTGTTCGCCGCCGTGGCCACGGCGGGCAAGGGCGGCGACGGCGGCAAGGGCAAGGACGAGGATCGCCCCAACATCGTCGTGCTGATGACCGACGACCAGACGGTGGAGTCGCTGCGCGTGATGCCGAAGCTCGACTCGCTGCTCGCCGACCAGGGCGTCAGCTTCACGAACAGCTTCGCGTCCAACCCCGTCTGCTGTCCCTCGCGCGCGACCTTTCTCACCGGTCAGTACGCGCACAACAACGGCGTGTATCGAAACAGCGAGCCGAACGGGGGCTTCACCTCGCTCGACGGCTCGCGCACGCTGCCGGTTTGGCTCGAGCGGGCCGGCTACTTCACCGCTCACATCGGCAAGTACCTCAACGGCTACGGCTCCCAGTCCCCGCCGACCGAGATCCCGCCCGGGTGGAGTGAGTGGTACGGCTCGATCGACCGCTCCACCTACCGGATGCACGGCTACACGCTGAACGAGAACGGGACTCTTCGCACCTACGGGCACCAGGACGTCGAGGACCCCGCGACCTACCAGACGGACGTCTACGCGCAGAAGGCGACCGAGCTGATCGCGCGGCGAGCGCCGAAGCGAAAGCCGTTCTTCCTCTCCCTTGCCCCGCTGGCGCCGCATGGCGAGGTGCTCGAGGACGAGAACGGGCTTCGCTTGGGCGGGCCGCGCGCAGCCCCCCGCCACGAGGGCGCGTACGCCTCCGAGCGGCTGCCCCAATCGCCGAGCCTCAACGAGGCCGACGTCTCCGACAAGCCGGCGGAGATCGAGGCGCTGCCGCGGCTCAGCCGGCAACGGCTCGCCGCCACCCAGGCCCGCTACCGCGACCGGCTCGAGTCGCTGCTCGCGGTCGACGACATGGTCGAGTCGGTGATCAACGAGCTGCGAGACGCCGGCGAGATGAGCGACACGGTGCTCGTGTTCACCTCCGACAACGGCTATCTGCTCGGCGAGCACCGGATCGCGTCGAACAAGCAGTACCTCTACGAGGAGTCGATCCGGGTGCCCCTGATCGTCCGTGGCCCGGGAATCCCGGAGGGAAAGACCCGCAAGCAGCCGGTCGCGAACCTCGACCTCGCCCCGACGATCCTCCACTACGCCGACGCGAAGGCCGATCTCGCGCTCGACGGCCGCCCGCTGCATAGGCTGATCGCCGACCGCCGGCGGGAGCCGGGGCGCGCGATCGTGATCGAGAACTGGTGCCAGCTCAACGAGGTCTGCTTCGACCCGACCGTCGCCCGCTACCGCGCGGTTCGCACCCAGCGCTACATCTACGCCGAGTACCCGAACGGCGAGAGCGAGCTCTACGACCTCGACGCCGATCCCTTCGAGCTCACGAGCGCTCACGCCGATCCCGCCTACGCGGAGGAGCGGGCGGCGCTGGCCGAGCTGCTGGCGAGCCTCACCGACTGCGCCGGAGGAGAGTGCCGCGAGGAGCCGAGGCTGAGGCTGAGGCTCGAGTATGAGACGCGGCGCGAGCGAGGCAAGCGATGCGTGCGCTCGAAGGTCGTGGCCGAGGTCAGAGGTCGCGATTCCGACACCGGCCTGGAGGCCACGTTCTTCGTCGACGGCAAGAAGCGAGGAAAGGACGGAGGATCACGGCTGCGCGAGACGCTGGCCCGCCGTCAGCTCGAGCGCCGCGCGAAGAACAAGATCAGCGCCAACGTCGCGGTGCTCGACGGCCGCGTCGCCTCCGTCGCCGAGAAGGGCCCGGGGCGCTGCTGATGCCCGCCTCGGCGAAGCCACGTGCTTCATCCGCCTGATCTCCGCCCACTGCTCCACTCTCAGCAGCTGCCTTCCTCCGGTCTCGATCACAGACCGAGCCAGGGTGTGGGCCCAACCGGATTGCTGCGGCCCTGCGCCGAGGTGGGCCGGTTTCAGACCGGCACAGGTGGACCAGAACTGAGGCGGCGCCTATACAGGAGGACCTCGTCGGGCCGATCGATCAAAAGAATCGCGCGACTATGGTCCATTCCCCGATGCTTCGCTCGATGACTTCGCCACGCTCTTCGTCCGCCCGCGGCCGCAAGCGATGCTTCGCGACAGCGTTGGCCGTCGCCCTCGTCGCCCTCGGAGGCTGCTCCAAGGACGACTCGGACAGCGATCGGTCGTCCGTGCAGGATCCGCTGGCCGCAGAGCTTGCCGCTGCGTTCCGGATCGACGTGTCTGAAATCGATGTCACGTACGACTACTGGCCCCAGGACTCCCGCGTCGAGGGGAGCGCGCTCGTGCGATTCGAGTTGCGAAGCGGCCAGACCCGGCCGCTGTTTCATTTCAACCCGCTGCGTGCCTCAAAGGAGCCGGAACGGAAGCTGCTGGCCTCGCTCGAGCTCGACGGGGAAGAGCTTGATCCTGCCGACGACGCCGACCTTCGCCGGATCAGACCGGCGCCCTCGGCGGAGCCGGCGTTCGAGATTCAACGCCACCTCGACTCCGGCGACGAGCATGAGTTGCGGGTCCGTTGGTCGATGCCGAAGCCGATCCCGCCGGATGCAAGCCGCCCGTGGTTCTTCACCAACTTCGACGACACCGAGGGACCCAAGGACGAAACCGAGACGCTGTGGCCGACGATCAGCTCACCCGAGGAGCTCGCCCGCCACAGGATCCACCTCCGGGTTCATTCGCGTAGGCCCTACACCGTGCTCGGTTCCGGCGCTACACGTCGGCGCGACGACGGCGCCCTGGTCCAGGTCTGGGACATCGACTCCGAGAGGCCGGTGGCAAGCCACACGGTGCTCTTCGCAGCTGTGCCCTCTGACCAGGTGAGCACGAGGCGCTTCAGAGCGAACGGCGTCGACGTGCGGATCGTATCCAGCCGTGGCTCCGCTGCGACCAAGCGGGCACAGGCGAACACACGGCGAACGATCACGGAGCTGATTGATGACCTCGGGCCATTTCCGATGCCCCGGCTCCAGATCTTGCTCACCGGGTGGGGAAGCGGGATGGAGTACTACGGCGCCTCTCGAACCGGCCTCGGATCGCTGAGGCACGAGCTCGGCCACATGTACTACGGGGTGAGCGCCGTAAACCGCACGTGGCGTGACACCTGGCTCGACGAGTCCGTCGTCGTCTGGTGGGAGGACCACGGCTCGCTCACTCCGGTGAGGACCAAGTTCAGGTCCTCGATCGGCGCCGGTCGCCCCCCGGGCGCTCCCGGATTCGACGAATCCGCCTACGGTGCCGGCGCCAGGGTCCTCGAGGCGATCGCCAGGGCGATGGGCGGCGACCAGGCGATGATGGCATTCCTCGCCGGTCTTCACTCTCGCCGTGCCTTCGAGCCATTCACGACCGACGACTTCATCGACGACGTCGCCGCCGCGCAGGACTCGATCGACCGCGATCAACTCCAGCGCTTGCTCTTGTCGGGTGAGACCGCACGCGACGACAAGGGACGGAGAGGCGCTTCATAGCCGGGAGCCTCGGTGAGCGCTCCGGTCATCGCGCGAGTGACCTCGTCAACGTTGTCGGGATGGGTGCCGTGGGGCGGGCGGCTTCGAGTTCGGCGATGGCCTGCATGACGGCGCCGGCCCAGCCACTGTCGGCACGCACCGTTCTCCCTTGCCCGACTCGAGAAGCGAGCCGCGCTCCGATCGGGGGGCTGAGCGTTAGAAAAGGCCAGGCGGAGGTGCCGGGCGGCCCGGCGGTTGCTCTGGCTTAAGCTCCTGCCGTGAGCGCTCCGCGGCCCAAGGTCAGCCGGCACGAGTCCGAGATCGGCTGGTGGGAGACGGTTTCGCGGGCGGCCGCACCGAGGCTTCGCCAGCACGTGCTCGGCTACTGCGGCTACGAGGAGGAGACCGTCGGCTTCACTCGTCGCCGCGAGCTGCCCTCGGGTGAGGTGGTGCTGATCATCGGCTTCGGCCCGAAGCTCGAGACGACCTACCCCCACCGGGCGCCCGACCGCGTCGCCCACCACCGCTCGTTCGTCGCCGGGCTCCATGACACCCACTGCTTCGTAGAGTCGCCCGGAACCCAGGCCGGCATTCAGCTCAACCTGACGCCGCTCGGCGCCCACCTGGTTCTGGGCGTACCGATGCACGAGCTGACCAACGGCGTCGTCGAGCTCGACCACCTGCTTGGCGCCGACGGCGAGCTTCTGGTCGAGCAGCTCCACGACGCACCCGGCTGGAAGGAGCGCTTCGAGCTTCTGGACGGCGCGCTCGTCCGCCGGCTCGACGCGGCGCGACCCGCCTCCCCCGATGTCGCCTGGGCCCGGCGGCGGCTTGTCCAAAGCGGCGGCCGCCTGCCCGTGGGCGAGCTCTGCGACGGGCTCGGCTGCAGCCGCAAGCACTTGCTGCGCCGCTTCAACGAGCAGATCGGCGTGGCGCCGAAGACCTACGCCCGCGTGCTGCGCTTCCAGCGCGCCGTGCACATGCTCGGCCACCGCGACGGCGCGAGTTGGATCGACGCGCGCGAGCGCGGCGCCGGGCGGGGGATGAGCTGGGGCGAGATCGCGCTCGAGTGCGGTTACTTCGACCAGGCGCACATGAACCGCGACTTCCGCCAGTTCGCCGGGGCCACCCCCAGCGAGCTGGCCGCCACCTTGCTGCCGGACGGCGGCGGGCTCGCCGCCTGAGGCAGGTCAAATTTGTCCAAGACACGCCCGCGCCGTCCCACTAGCCTTGCGCGCGCACTCGTTCAACCGACCGACAAAGGAGATCGCGATGAGTGAGCAGACAAGCGCCGTGACCGGCGAGCCGCGAGTGGGCGCGCCCAACATCTACCCCTGCCTCGGCTACCGCGACGCCAAGGCGGCGATCCGCTGGCTGTGTGAGGCGTTCGGCTTCGAGGAGCGGATGGTGCACCCGGGCGAGGATCGCGAGGTAGCCCACGCCGAACTCGGCCTCGGCCCGGGGATCATCATGCTCGGGTCGGCTAACGACGACATGGCGGAGGTCGATACCGACGCCCTCACCGCCGGCGGCGAGCCAGACTTCTCCCGGATCCCGTTCGCCCTGTACGTGGCGGTCGAGGACGTCGACACACACTGCGAGCGCGCCAGGGCCGCCGGCGCGGAGATCGTCCGCGAGCCGACGGATACCGACTACGGCTCGCGCGAGTACGCCTGCCGGGACCTCGAGGGCAACGTCTGGAGCTTCGGCACCTACCGGCCAGCCGCGGGCTAGTCGGACCACTACGACAGCGGGTTGAAGGGAGCGATCGCATGACGGGCGAGCTGGCCTTCTTCAGCCTCGGTGTCGACGACGCCGAGCGCGGGCGGGCATTCTACGAGCGGCTGTTCGGGTGGAGGTTCGAGCCGGGGCCATCAGGGGAGGGGTTCGTGATCACCTCGGCCAACGTGCCCGGCGGCATTCACGGCGGCGACGCGGGGGCGTCTCCATACGTGTTCTTCGAGGTCGATGACATCGACGCGGCGATCGTGCGCGTGCGCGAGCTCGGAGGTCGGATCGAGGAGGTGGACCACGCGGACGACGAGGAGTCAAATGCCAGGTTCGGACGCTTCAAGCTCTGTCGCGACGACCAGGGCTCACTCTTCGGGTTGCATCAGGCGCCGAGCGCTTCATGACGTACGCGAGGACAAGGGGCGGAGAGGCGCTTCTTAGCCGGGAGCCTCGGTGAGGGCTCCGGTCATCGCGCGAGTGATCTCGTCAATGCCGACGTCGGCTGCGGCAAAGCTCGCCACACGTTGGCCGAGGCGCAGCACCTCGATCCGATCCACGGTCTGCAGGACCTCGGGCAGATTGTGGCTGATCAGCACGACTGAGATCCCGGCGTCGCGAACGCGACGGATCAGGTCGAGCACTGTTCGTGTCTGAACCACTCCGAGCGCTGCGGTCGGCTCGTCCAAGAACACGACCTTGCTTGCCCACGTCACCGCGCGACTAACTGCCACTGCTTGACGTTGACCACCCGACAGGTTGGAAACCGCTCCACTGATCGTCGGCATGTTCACGCCGAGCGCTTCGAACGTGTCCTTCGCTCGTTTGCGCATCTCCGTGTTGTCGAGGAAGCCAAGCCGGCCCAGTACGCCACGTCGCAATATCTCGCGGCCCAAGTAGAGATTGGCGTGAGGGGAGAGGTCCTCCGCGAGCGCCAAGTCTTGATAGACGGTCTCGATTCCAAGTCCGCGTGCCGCAAGCGGAGACTGATGGCCGACGGGCTGGCCGTCAAACCAGATCTCTCCCTGATCAGGCGAAAGGACACCGGAAAGGACCTTGATCAGCGTGCTCTTGCCTGCCCCGTTGTCGCCGACAAGGGCGACGATCTCCGCCTCACCGATGACAAGATCAACCCCCCGAAGGGCCTCCACGTGCCCGAACGTCTTGACAACATCCCGTGCCTCAAGCAACGGCTGTGACGGGGGCGCTTTGATGTCGGCTGCTGTTCTCTCGGTCACCGCATGTTGATCGCGGCGGCTCTTGGGCTCACCGCTTTGCATGGTAGTAACGGTTACACCGCTGAATCGGCTGGGGAGCACGGGCGAGCGTCGGCATGACGCTCGCCCGGGCGACTCCTCTAGTTCTCTCTCAGCACCCCTTGTACAGGAACTTGGACACCTCCGGATCGTCCACGTTATCCGGCGTCGCAAGCACGACGTCGGTTCGCACGTCCTTCTCTACCGACTCGCCATCCAGCTCGGCCACCGCGTTCTCGACAGCGATCCGACCCATGTCGAACGGCTTCTGGACGACGAGCTCCGTGACCTCTCCGCGCTTGAGCTGTTCGACCTGGATGGGCAATGCATCGAACGACAGATAGGCCACGTCCTCGAGCTTTCCGCCCCGCTTGAGCGAATTGACGACACCGGCTGCCGAGGGCCCATTCAGCGTGATGATGCCCGCAAGATCGGGATCACTCGCCAGCTTGGCCGAGACGATCGCGGAGGTCTTCGTGACGTCGAAGCTGTCGTACTCCGTGCCCAGCGACTCAAGGCCCGGTTCCGCTTCCACGCCCGCATCGAAGCCTGCCTTGCCATCAGCCTGCGTCGTGATGCCGGGCTCGGCGGCGATCAGGAGCACTTTGCCCTCACCGCCGATCAGCTCGCTCAGCCGCTCGGTCGCCTGAAGGGTGGCCGCCTCGTAGTCAGATCTGACCTCGGACACCGCGATCTCCGGGTCGTCCACGACCGTGTCGGCCGTGGTCACCACCACACCGTCGCTTGTTGCCTGCTGCAACGGCGCAATCAACGCGGTGTCGTCAGTAGGTGCGATGACGACCGCGTCAGGACTCTTAGCCAGCTCGGCGTTCAGAATCGGGATCTGCTCCGACGGATCGTACTCCGCGGGAGTTTGAATGCTCAGATCCACGCCGAGCTCGTCCGCCGCTGTCTTAGCGCCGCATTCCATCGCGGCGAAGAAGTCGTCGCCCTTCGCCCCCGTGACGAGACTGATCTGATAGGGCTCGTCGCCACCGTCGCCGTCGTCACCTCCACCGCATGCCGCGACGATTGTTACCAACATGACGATGCCCAGAGCGCTAAGCGCTGAGTACCGTTGTCTCCTCCTACTCACTGGTTGACCTCCAGTCATGTTGTACCTCCTCCAGTCAGTGACTTAAGTGTGCGGGTTACCTGGTCGTCGTCGTCGAACCAGATTCTCGGCACCATCCGCTCCTCCTCAGAGAACGAGCGGTGGCCTCATGTGCGGTATTTCGTTCTCCTCCACTGATCCAAGTACACGGCAATGATCAACACCACCCCAATTGCGATCGGCTGCCAGAACGGCTGTAGACCCACGATCACCAACCCGTTCTGAAGGACCGCGGGGATGAACACGCCGACGGCGGTCCCGGCGATCGTGCCGATTCCTCCGAAGAGACTGGTTCCGCCGATCACCACAGCAGCGATCGCCTGAAGGTTGTCCGTCCCGTGCCCATCGATCGTCGTCGTCGAGAACCGGCCCAAGGACATGAATCCGGCGAGACCGGCAAGCGTGCCGGCGAGGGAGTAGACCCTGATCAGGTGGCGCTCGACGTTGACGCCCGCCCTACGCGCGGCTTCCGGATTCGAGCCGACGGCGTATGTGTGGCGGCCAAACCGGGTAGCCGCCAGCATGATGCCGCCGGCGAGCGCGACAAGTGCGGCGATGATGACCAGGTAGGGGATCTCACCGAAGGCGGTGCCGGTCCCAACGTCGACGAGCTTCTCGGGCACCCCTCGGGCGTCTACGCCGTCCGTGATCACGAGGGCGAAACCGAGAGCCATGCCCAGAGTTCCCAGGGTCACGATCAGTGATGGGATACGCGCTTTTGCCACCAGGACGCCGTTGAGGGCACCCCAAGCAAAGCCCCCTGCCAGGCTCGCCGCGAGCCCCAGAGCGATCAGCCCCCAGCCGTCGCCACCGATGGCCTCCATCGCCTTGGCGGACACCACGCCGGCGAAGACGAGCACGGAGCCGACCGAGAGGTCAATGCCCGCGGTGATGATCACATAGGTTGCGCCGACGCCCAGAATCAGCAACACCGATGCATCCACGGCGATATTGCGGAGGTTCGGTACCGAGGCGAACTGATCGGGGCGCTGCACCGAAAATGCGAGGATCAGGCCGATGAGAATGAGGAAGATCCAGGTGCTCGAGCCCGTGCGGAGGCGGGCGCGGAGACGGTCGCCGACGGTTTCGTCCTTCAGCTTGGGACCCAGGGCACTGGCTATGCGGCGCTCGCGGAAATCAATCATGGTTACGGGTGACTCGCTGAGTGTTCTCGAACCCCCACGATCTCCGTCAACGCATCCGCGAGCGCGGTGACCTCCGCCTTGCCGATCTGCCGATGGGTCACGAACCGAACGCTGTACGGGTACGCCGCGGAGGCCCGGATGTCGTGATCGGCGCGCAGTCGTTGCACCACCTCGGCGGCCGGGAGCCTCGATCCCGACGTGTCGACAAGCACCATGTTCGTCTCGACGTCGTTCCGGTCGACGGCCAGCCCGGGAATCGCCGCTAGACCGTGGGCAATGTCGCGCGCCCGGGCATGATCATCGGCGAGCCGGCCGATCCCGGATCGCAGCGCGACGATTCCGGCGGCCGCCACCACGCCCGCCTGTCGCATCCCGCCGCCCAGCATCTTTCGCGCTCGCCGGGCACTGGCGATGAACTCCGTACTCCCCGCTAGCAGCGAGCCGACCGGAGCGCTCAGACCCTTGCTCAGCGAGAGCGAGACGGAGTCGGCGTGAGCTACCAGCTCGCGGGCTGGGACGCCGAGCGCAACCGCCGCGTTGAAGACCCGCGCCCCGTCGACATGAAGGCGCAGTCCCCGCCGATCGGCCAGCTCGCGCAATCCCTCCATGACCTCGGGGCGGGTGATCGTGCCCCCCGCACGATTGTGGGTGTTCTCGACCCAGATCAGCGAGGTCGGCGGATAGTGGACGTTCGCTCGCCGCAGTACCGGCTCGACCAGCTCGGGGTGGATGACTCCCCTCTCGCCCTTGACGAGGAGCGGCATGCAGCCCGCGACGGCGGAGATCCCGCCGGTTTCGTAGTAGACGACATGGGCGTCCTGCTCGATGACGACCTCGTCCCCGCGGCGGACGTGCGCCAGGAGCGCGGCGAGGTTCGCGAGCGTCCCGCTGCTCATGAACACGCTCGCCTCCTTGCCGAGGGTCTCCGCGGCGAGGGCCTCGAGCTCGTTCACCGTTGGATCGAGGCCGTACACATCGTCGCCGAGCGGAGCGGTCCGCATCGCCTCGCGCATCTCCTCGGTCGGCAGGGTGGAGGTGTCGTAGAAGCTGATCAACTACTCCCCCCGATCCGCCGTCCCCACGTCCGCCTCGGGAGCCTCGGCGATCGCCCGCACGGGACAGCCGTCGCCGCCGACGATCGGCAGGGGCATGACCGAGACGGGGCACGTGGCCGGGAGCGAGTCCAGACGAACGAGGTTCTCCACGATGACAGCGCCTCTGGAGAGGAGCAGGCGGTGAGTCGCGCCGTCGTAGTCGATGGATGGCCCGTCGATGCCGACGAGCCTGACCCCCGCCTCGATGAGGACCTCGGCGGCCTCCTCCCCGAGGTACGGAAAGCGCTGGAAGTAGCGGTCGTGATCTTCCGACTCGCGCCACCATCCGGTGGCGAGCAGGACCCGCGACGAGGTAAGCGTCGGCAGGTGCATGGGCGAGATCTCCTCCCCATCCTCGACGTCGGGGAGCTGCACCACCTGCGCCGCGCCGACGAATACCTCGAGTGGGATCCCGTCGAGTGTCGCGCCGCCGCGGACGAAGTGAGACGGTGCGTCCATGTGGGTGCCCAGATGAGAATCGAGAAGCAGCTTGCGCGCTTCCCAGCCGTGCGTGTCGATCTCGGCGTAGCGAGTGATCTCGGGCGGAAAGTGGTCCGGGTTGAACGGCATTCCCGGGCTGATCGGCATCGTGAGGTCGATCAGCACCGCCCGCACCCCTTCATCGCTCCGCCGCTCCGGGGCTTCCAGCGTCCTCGGCCAGGCGCTTCTCGATCTCGGCCCGGTGCTCCTGTGGCAGCTGGCCGTTGATCGCCAACTGCCCGCCGTCGCACACGAAGATCTCGCCCGTCACGTAGCTGGCCTCGTCGGAAGCCAGAAAGGCGATGCATGCCGCCACCTCCTCCGGCCTCGCGACCCGCCCCCAGGGAACGACGCTTCCCACAAGGCCGGCGGGTTGAGCGTCGAGCATATGAGCGATCAGCGGAGTACGGATGATCCCGGGGGCGACCGCGTTCACCCGGATGCGATAGGGAGCCAGGTCGAGGGCCATCGATCGGGTCAGCATCACGACGCCACCCTTCGAGGCGTTGTAGTGCACGAGGCGGGGTTCGGCAGCCAGACCGTTGGTCGACGCGGTATTGACGATGGCGCCACCGCCTCGGTCGCGCATCTTCGGCACAAGCGCCCGACTGCAGAGGAACGGGCCCGTGAGATTGACCCGCAGCATTCGATCCCACTCGGCGTGGTCGATGTCGAGGAAGTCGAGTTCCTTCCAGACCCCCGCGTTGTTGGCGAGAATGTCAGCGCCGCCGATCTCCTCGACGCGCTCCGCAAGGCTGTCAACCTGCCGCGGATCGCCGACATCGCAGACAACCGGTTCGATCTCCCCGGCTGAGCCGAGTTCGCCAGCCGCCCGGTTGAGCTCCTCCGACCGATCCGACACGGCAACGACCCGAGCGCCTTCAGCGAGGAAGCGAGCCGCTGCCTCCCGACCGATGCCGCTGCTGGCGCCGGTCACGACCACCGTCTTACCTTCCAGACGCATGGCTACCCGCCTCCGCGTGACGAGGCCTGGCGATCCCGGAAGTAGGGCGTCGCGCGCACCTTGTCAGCCCGCCGCGTTCGCGGCTCCGGCGTCCTCCGTTTGCGCGCAGATCGCCGCAGCCGCCTCCCTATCCGTGACGAGCACGTTCACGAACCCGCCGCGCAGTGCGCCCGCTATCGCCCTCGCCTTCGCCCGACCCGCCGCGACGGCGATCCGGTGCGGAACCCGGAGCACGTCGTCGAGCGAGATCGCGATGAGGCGATCCTCGACGCCGCCCGCGAGGACCGTCCCGTCGGCCCGATAGACGTAGGAGAGAACATCGCCGACCGCGCCCCGTGCGAGCAGCTTTGAGAACAGTGCGTCATCGACGATCCCGGCTTGGACGAGGCGGGACGTCCCGCCCTGGGCGAACGCCCCGATGCCGAGCACGGCGACGGTGAGCCTGCCGAACATCGCGAAGGTAGCCTCGGTAGAGCCGTCGGCGAGCAGCGATTCGCGGAGGTCCCCGTGGCTGACGAGCGCGGGGGCGAACAGGAGATGGGATCGGGAGCCGAACCGGCGCGCCAGCTGCGCGGCGAGGATCATCGAGTTCAGCTCGGATTCCATCCGGCTGCTTCCGCCGATCAGCTGCACCACCTCCACCTTCTTGCTGATGCGGGCGGGAAGCTGGTCGATGAGAGCCTGCACGCTGCTCCCGAGGGAAACCCCCAGCACGTCGCCGTCCTCGAGGAGGTCGATGAGGTAGCGGCCGGCGGCGTCGGCGACTCGACGCCTGATCTCCTCGTCCTCCAGTCCGTCGTTGTCGACCACGATGACGGCGTTGAGCCCGTAGCGCTCCTCGATCGCGCGTTCGAGCTCGGGGTGCCAGCGCGCGGGCTCGAGGATCTTGACGGTCACGTAGCCCTCCTCTAGCCCGGCGCGGAGCAGGCGGGCGACCTGGAACCGGCTCAGTCTCAGGTTGGCCGCGATCTCCGTCTGGGAGAGCCCGCGGCGGTAGTGCTGGTAGCAGGCCTTGAGGATCAGGCTCTCGTCACTCATATGAGCATCTTCGCTCGATCGAGCGCATCATACGGCGCGAGGCGGCCGCTGTCCAGCGCTCGCGACCAGAACGTCGCGCCGCCCGCGGTCGGTTTGACAGAGCTTCGGCGTTCTGTTAATCACCGCGCCGCGTGGAGGCCATGATCGGGCTCGATGTGGGGACGGGCGGCTCGAAGGCGGTTCTGCTCGACGACGAGGGCGGCGTGCTCGCCTCCTCCGTCGAGGCACATCCTTCGATCACTCCCCGGGACGGCTGGATTGAGCAGGAGCCATCGGCATGGCTCCGCTCAGCGACCGGATGCCTCCGCGGAGTCCGCGAGGCTCGTCCCGACGCCGCCGTCGTGGCGATCGGGCTGTCGGGGCAGATGAACGGGCCGGTTCTGCTCGACAGATCCGGCAACGTTGTCGGCAACTGCCCGATCTGGGCGGACCTGCGGGCGGTGGACGAGGCCCGCGAGGTCTCGGACCGGGTGGGCGCCCAGCGGCTCGTCGCGCTCGCCGGAAAGCCCGCCGTCCCGGCCTATACGGCGCCGAAGCTTCTGTGGCTGAGGAAGCACGAGCCAGACCGTTTTCGCGGCGCGGCGAAGGTGCTCCTCCCAAAGGATTACGTCAGGTGGCACTTGACCGGCCATCTCGCCACCGATCCGACGGACGCCTCGAACACGCTTCTCTACGACATCCGCGAACAGGCCTGGTCGGAGGAGATCGCCTCGGCACTCGAGCTGCCCATGTCGGTGCTGCCGGACGTCCTCCCCACCGCCTCGCGGGCCGGAGGGCTGGGG
Organism: Solirubrobacterales bacterium; assembly: GCA_050697195.1. Lineage (GTDB taxonomy): Bacteria > Actinomycetota > Thermoleophilia > Solirubrobacterales > 70-9 > DASPWW01. The sequence continues at coordinate 1,660 of JBOGZL010000057.1, read as the reverse complement.
AAAGACGCCGCGCGCGGCACCGGACTGGCGGCGGGAACACCCGTTGTCACCGGAGCGGGGGACTCGATCACAGCGGCAGTCGCCAACGGGCTGGGGACCGACGACGCTGTCCTGTGTGTGCTCGGTTCCGCCGGGAACGTCTCCGCGGCGTTCGACGCTCCGGTGATCGATCCCGACGGGCGCGTCCACACGGGCTGCTATGCGACGGACCACTCGTGGATCGCTACCGGGGTCCAGCAGGCCGCCGGGCTCGCGCTGCAATGGCTCCGCGACTGCCTGCGCGCGTCGGGCAGGCGGGACCTGGGGTACGACGAGCTCGTCGAGCACGCGGAAGGGGTGCCGGCAGCGGCCGGCGGCCTGATCTTCCTTCCGCACATGGCGGGGGAGCGGACTCCGAGGTACAACCCCGAAACGCGGGGCGTCTTCTTCGGCCTCTCGCTCCAGCACACGGTCGGGCATCTTGTCCGCGCGGTGATGGAAGGCGTCGCCTTCGCCCAACGGCAGTCGATCGACGCCTTCGTGGAACTGGGGATTCCGATCGGCCGCCTGACCTGCGCCGGCGGCGGAGCACAAAGCGACCTCTGGCGCCGAATCGAGGCGAGCGTGAATCGGCTCCCGGTCGGCCGCGTGGCGGTCGGCGACCGGCCCGTCGACAGCTCGGCCGCAGGCGCTGCGGTGATCGCCGGCGTAGGGACCGGAGCCTTTCCCTCGTGGGAACACGGCGCCGGCCTGACCGCGCGCGAGGGCGAGCCGGTGCTCCCGGATGACGCCGACGCGCTCGTATACGACGCGGCATTCGGCGTCTACCTCGAGCTTTCTCGATCCCTGTCCACGCCTGTCCACGCGCTGGCTGAGTTCAAGAGGGGGGCGGAGCCGGCCTCCGGCCAATAGCAACCACCGGAAGGGGGTCGCCGCGTAGACTCACCGCCGAGCGCCCGAGCCGGACGAACCGACAACCCCGCAGGCCCGTGACGTGCCCACGTTGCCCGCGGCCTCCACCTCCCAAGCGGGGCGATGGCGGAGATACAGCCAGACACCGAGATAGCTCGTATCCTTCCCGACTTTGGCGTCGAGGGGCGGTGGGCCTTCGTCACAGGGGCAGGACGAGGGATCGGGCGAGGCTGCGCGCTGGCGCTCGCCGAGGCTGGGGCGGACGTAGTGGCCGCGAGCCGCACCCGCGATGAGCTTGAAGAGCTTCGTGACGAGATCGAGGCACTCGGGCGGCAGGCGCGAGCGCTCGTCCTGGATGTCACGGACGGCCCCGCCGTCGCCCGCGCGATCGACTCGCTCGATCAACTCGACATCGTGGTGAACAGTGCGGGGAGGAGCATCGTGGAGCCCTTCGTCGAGGTGAGCGAGGAGCATCTCGACCAACTGCTTGCGCTCAACGTGAAGGGGACCTTCCTCGTTGCCCAGGCCGCCGGCCGGCGGATGCTCGCCCAGGAGTCCGGAGGCTCGATCATCAACCTGTCCTCGCAAATGGGGCATGTTGGCGCCCCCAATCGCACCGTCTATTGCGCCACCAAGCACGCGGTCGAGGGCCTCACCCGCGCGATGGCGGTCGAGCTCGCGCCACACGGCATTCGCGTCAACTCGGTCGCCCCGACCTTCATCCGAACGCCGATGACGGCGCCCATGTTCGCCGACGAAGAGCTCCGCG
>JBOGZL010000056.1:0-4149 GCA_050697195.1 Solirubrobacterales bacterium | reverse complement strand
ATCCACTCGCGGACCGAGCTCGCGGCGCTGGCGGCGGAGGGTCGGATCCAAACCGGCGTCGCCGAGTCCGCCGCGGCGCCGGGCCGGTCGAACGGTTCGTAGCGCTAGAGCTCGGTCACCTCGGCGCCGATCTCCTGCGCCGCGGCCTTCGCGTCGCTGAACAGCATCGAGGTCTTCTCGTGGTAGAAGAGGTCGTTGTCGATCCCGGCGAACCCGGGGCTCAGCGAGCGCTTGATCACGATCACCTGCTGGGCCTCGTCGACCTCGATGATCGGCATCCCGGCGATCGGGCTGTCGGGGTCGTCCTTCGCCGCGGGGTTGGTGACGTCGTTGGCGCCGATCACCACGGCGACGTCGGTTCGCGGCATCTCGGGATTGATCTCGTCCATCTCCCTGAGCTTCTCGTACGGGACGTCGGCCTCCGCGAGGAGCACGTTCATGTGTCCCGGCATCCGCCCGGCCACGGGGTGGATCGCGTAGTTCACGCTCACGCCGCGCTTCTCGAGCTCGTCGGCCATCTCCTTCACCGCGTGCTGCGCCCGGGCGACCGCCATCCCGTAGCCGGGGACGATCACCACCGAGTCCGCGTACGCGAGCGCGATCGCGGCGTCCTGGGCCGAGACCGAGCGGTGCGGCCGGTCCTCTCCGTCCCCGGCGGCGGCATCGGGCAAGGCGCCGAACCCGGCGAAGAGGATGTTCGGCACCGAACGGTTCATCGCCGTCGCCATCTCGAGCGTGAGGATCGTTCCCGATGACCCGACCAGCGTCCCGGCGACGATCAGGGCGACGTTGTCAAGCGCGAACCCCGCCCCCGCCGCCGCGAGCCCGGTGAACGCGTTCAGGAGCGAGATCACGACCGGCATGTCGGCGCCGCCGATCGGCAGCACGACCAGGTTGCCGAGCACCGCGGCGGCGATCAGGATCGCGATGAACAGACCCTGCGAGGGATCGTCGTTGGTGGCGCCGATCACGATGCAGGCGGCGACGATCCCGACGAGCAGCACGGCGTTGATGACCTGCTGGCCGGGGACCTTGATCGGCTGGCCGGCGATCAGCCCCTGGAGCTTTCCGAACGCGATGTTGGAGCCCCAGAACGAGACCGACCCGATCACCATCGAGAACAGGATCGGGACCAGCGCATCGAGCGGGATCTCCTCGCCGAGCGAGAGATCGTGGCGGAACTCCGACCACGCGATCAGCGCCACCGCGCCTCCCCCAACCCCGTTGTAGAGCGCGACCATCTGCGGCATCGCCGTCATCTGGACACGCAGCGAGGCGACCACTCCGACCGCCGTGCCGATCGCCAGGCCTCCGATCAGCAGCCCCCAGTTGCCGATCCCGTCCAGGAGCAGCGTCGTGACGACGGCGATCGCCATCCCCGTCGCGGCGATGAGGTTGCCCTGCTTCGCGGTCGTCGGGTGGGTGCCGCGGCGGACGCCGAAGATGAAGAGCGAGAACGAGACGACGTAGAGCACCGTCGCGAGGCTGCCGCCCGACTCTAGGACGGCAATCGCCAACGTCATCCCTCCCGTGACCCGGCCGAACCGGACGCGTCAGCGGAGGATTCGGCCGGCTTTGATTCCGGCTTGGGCCGCCTAGCGAACATTCCCAGCATGCGGTCCGTCACCAGGAACCCGCCGACGATGTTGATCGTCCCGAACGCGATCGCGATCGCCCCGATCACGTACTCGAGCCCGTCGTCGGCGAGCCCGATCACGATCAGCCCCCCGAGCATCACGATCCCGTGGATCGCGTTCGTCTGCGACATCAGCGGCGTGTGAAGCGTCGTCGGGACCTTCGAGATCACCTCGAAACCGACGAACGCGGCGAGCACGAAGATCGTGATCTCGGTGATCAGGTCCATCAGGCGCTCGCGCCGGCGGCCTCGCGGGCACGCTCGTTGACGATCTCGCCGTCGTGCGTGATGCAGGCGCCGGCGACGATCTCGTCGTCGAAGTCCAGGTTCAGGCTTCCGTCCTCGCCGACCAACAGGCCGAGCAGGTTCTCGACGTTCTTCGAGTACAGCTGCGACGCATGGGTCGCCATCTCGCTCGCGAGGTTCGCCGGCCCGATCACCTTCACCCCGCCCTCGACCACGGTCCGGCCGGCCTCGGTTAGCTCGCAGTTGCCGCCCGAGTCGGCGGCGAGGTCGACGATCACCGATCCCGGCGACATGCCGCGGACGGCATCGGCCGTGATCAGGAGAGGCGCCGGACGGCCCGGGATCTGGGCGGTGGTGATGATGACGTCCTGGCGGGCAGCGCTCTCGGCCAGCGCGTCGCGAACCTGCGCGTTCTCCTCCTCGGTCAGCGGGCGCGCGTAGCCCCCCTCGGCCTCGGCGTCGGGGATGAACTCGAGCTCGAGCGGGCGCCCGCCGAGGCTCGCGATCTGCTCCCACGCGGCCCGCCGGATATCGAACCCTGTGACCACGGCCCCTAGCCGCTTCGCGGTCGCGATCGCCTGCAGTCCCGCGACCCCGGCGCCGAGCACGAGCACCCGTGCCGGGGCGACCGTCCCGGCGGCGGTAGTCATCATCGGGAAGAAGCGGCCCGCCTCGCGGGCGGCTAGCAGGGCGGCGGCGTACCCGGCGACGTTGGCCTGCGAGGACAGCGCGTCCATCGCCTGCGCCCGCGTGATCCGCGGAAGCGCCTCCATCGCGAAGCTCGTCACCCCGGCGTCCGCGAGCGCGCGGTTCGAGTCCGGCGACGTCAGCGGGGCGAGGTGTCCGATCAGCACCTCGCCGCGCTTCAGCCGACCGATCTCACCCGGAGAGGGCGGCGCGACCTTGACCACCACGTCGGCCGCCCACGCGTCGTCGGCCGAGCTGACGGCAGCCCCGGCGTCCACGTACTGCGGATCGGGGTGGCCGGACCCCTCACCGGCTCCCGACTCGATCGCGACGTCGAGCTCCCCGGCGGTCAAGCCGCGCACGACGTCTGGGATCAGCGCCACCCGGCGCTCACCCTCGACCGACTCCTTCGGAACACCGACCTTCAAGCGGGCGAGAGCCTACCCGAGCGGGGACGGCTTAGGCGGGGGTGGCGACGCCCGCGAGCGCCGCGAGCCGCTCCAGGGTGTGCTTGCGCTCCTCGGCGTCGAGGTGGATCGGGGACACGATCAACCGGTCCACCCCGGCGCCCGCGTAGCGCTGGGCGCGCTCCGCGACCTCGTCCTCGGTCCCGACCAGCGACGTCTCGTCGACGAGCGCGTCGGGGATCGCCGCGTAGGCCTCGTCCCGTTTCCCCTCCAGGTACAGCGACTGGACCTCGGTCGCCTCGCTCTCGAAGCCGATCCGTGACGCCAGGTCGACGTAGAAGTTCGTCTTCCGGCTCCCCATCCCCCCCAGGTACAGGAGCAGCCCCGCCTTGACGACGTTGCGCGCCGTCTCGAGGTCGCCGTCGATCGCGACCTGGAGCGTCGGCGAGATCTCGAGCTCATCCCGGCCCCGACCGCCCTTCGCGAGCCCCGCCTCCACGTGCTCGGCCCAGGTGTTGGTGAACGCTCCCGGGCTGGAGAAGATCGGGATCCACCCGTCGGCGATCTCCGCGGCAAGCTCGACCGACTTGCGCCCGATCGCGCCGAGGAAAACGGGGATCTGGTCGCGGACCGGGTGGATGTTCAGCTTCAGCGCCTTGCCCTCCCCCTCGGGGAGCGGCAGCGTGTAGTGCTCGCCCGCGTACTCCAACCGGCCCTCGCGGGCGACGATCTCGCGCACGATCTCGACGTACTCCCGGGTTCGCCCCCACGGCTTCGCGTAGGGGACGCCGTACCACCCCTCCGAGACCTGGGGACCCGACGGGCCGAAGCCGAAGATGAAGCGCCCGCCCGACAGCGCGTCGATCGTGCACCCCGCCATCGCCGCCGCCGCGGGCGCCCGGGCGGGGACCTGCATGATCGCGGCCCCGAGCTTGATCGTCTCGGTCTGGGGAGCGAGCCACGCGAGGACGCTGACCGCGTCGGAGCCGTACGACTCCGCCGCCCACACCGAGTCGAACCCGGCGCGCTCGGCGAGCTGCACGAACTCGACCGCCTCCTCGCCCTGGGGGCCGATCCCCCAGTAGCCGAGGTTGAGACCGAGCTTCAGCGCCATCGCGCCGCAAGGCTATAGGAGCGCGGTTTCACGGCTGTCGAGCGCCGTGATGAGCATTT
>JBOGZL010000055.1:0-15854 GCA_050697195.1 Solirubrobacterales bacterium | reverse complement strand
CCGGACGCCGGGTCCCGCGCGACGGCGTGAACGCCGCCGAAGAACAGGTTGCGCCGTCGCCACCGCACGATGGGACACTCGCGCTCGAGCCGGACGAGCGCATCGGCGTCGACGTCCGGCTCCGCCTGGACCACCCCCTCCTCGAAATGGACCCGGCCCGCCTCGACGGCCTCCTGGACCTCCATCCCGTCGGCGAGGAGTCTCAGGATCACCTGGAGGATCGCCGACCGGATCCGGTTCGAGCCTCCGCTGCCGAGGCCGGCCTCGAGCTCGCCTTCTCGCAGCACGAGGGTAGGGGCCATCATCGAGGTCATCCTGCGGCCCGGCGGCAGCGCGTGGAAGCCGAGCGGATTCAGGTCCTCCTCGCCGAGCATGTTGTTGACGTGCACGCCGGTTCGGGGCGCGAGCATCCCCGAGCCGGTCCCGTTGGAGCACGTGACCGCCGCGCACCGACCGTCCGCGTCGACGGCCGTGATGTGCGTGGTCGATCCCAGCCGACCGCCGGGATCGGGCTCGTCGCCGAGACTCCCTCCCGACGCGATCCGCGCCGCGAGCGCGTCCAGCCGGTCGGGCGCGAGGAAGCGATCCGCGTAGGTGGCCTCGTAGAGGCCGGAGTGAAACTCCTCTGTGCGGGCGCGGTTCGCCTCCGCCATCGCCGCGACCACCTGCTCCACGCCGGTGGCGCCTAGGCGCTCCAGGAGCTCGAGGCAGAGCGCGATCAGGAGCCCACCCGAGGACGGTGGGGGATTGGTGAGCACGTCGGTCCCCATGAACCTCGCCCGGGCCGGCGCCCGGACGGTCGGCTCGTACGCGCCGAGGTCCTCGGCCCCGAGCGTCCCCCCGCGCTCGCCGACCCACTCGGCGATCCTCATCGCCACCTCACCGCGGTAGAACGGCTCCGGTCCCTCGGCCGCGTAGCGCTCCAGTGCGTCGGCGAGATCCCCGAACCGAAACGACTCTCCCTCGCGCAGGATGCGCCCCTCGGGCGCGTAAAGCGCGCGCGTCTCTGGGTACTCGGTCAGGATCGGGGCGAGGATCTTGAACAGGTAGGCCTGCTCGGCGCTCACCGCCACCCCCTCGCGCGCGAAGGCGACCGCGGGACGGACCAGGTCGGCGAGCGGCACCGATCCGAACCGTCGCAGCGCCTCGGCGAGCCCGGCGGGGGTTCCGGGAACGCCACACGAGGCGGCGCCGATGTTGAACACCTGCGGTGTCTCGTCGAACACCACGGACAGCGGGACCAGCTCGGCGCCGTGTTCGGCGCCCCCGCGCCCGGGAACCTCGACGAAGAAGTCGAGCAGCACGTCCTCGTCCTCGGTGTGGACGAGCATGAAGCCGCCGGCGCCGAGCCCCGTGAGCGGGCTCTCGACCGCGAACGAGGTCAGAACCGCGCACACCGCGGCATCGACCGCGTTACCGCCCTCCCGCAAGATCCCTGCGCCCGCCTCCGCGGTGAGGGCGTGGCCGGCAGCGATCGCTCCTCGAGCGGCTATCTGTTCGGCTGGAACTCCGGGGCGTCGATCCCGAGGTCCCGGGGGCGCACGTCGTCGCCGGGCGGGGCCATCGGACGCTCGCGCGTCTCGGAGCGGTTCGGGCGGGCCCGCGGCGCGCGAAGCTCGCTTCGCGAGCTGCCGTCGGCGCGCCTCCCGCGACCGTCGAAGCGGGTGGCGATCACCGTCACCCACACCTGCTCGTCGAGCTTCTCGTCGACGTTCGCGCCGAAGATGATGTTGGCATCGGGATGCGCCGCCTCCTGGACCACACGGGCGGCCTCGCTCACCTCGACCAGGGAGAGGTCGCTGCCGCCGGTGATCGAGAGCAGTATCGAGCGCGCGCCGTCGACGGAGGCGTCGAGGATCGGCGAGGAGATCGCGCGCTCCGCCGCGAACACCGCGCGGCTGTCCCCGGTTCCCATTCCGATCCCGAGGATCGCGGCGCCGGCGTCGCGCATCGTGGTGCGGACGTCCGCGAAATCGAGGTTGATCAAGGCGGGAAGGGTGACTAGGTCGGCGATCCCCTGCACGCCCTGTCGCAGGACGTCGTCGGCGACGCGGAAGGCTTCGATCATCGACGTGTTGCGCGACAGCACCGAGAGCAGGCGCTCGTTTGGGACCACGATCAGCGTGTCGACCTCGTCGCTGAGCGAGTCGATCCCCTCCTCGGCCTGGGTCGAGCGGCGCGTTCCCTCGAACTGGAACGGCCTCGTGACGATGCCGACCGTGAGCGCGCCGACCGTCTGGGCGAGTCGCGCGACGACGGGCGCGGCGCCCGTCCCGGTGCCGCCGCCGACCCCGGCGGTGACGAAGACCATGTCGGAGCCCTTGAGGAGGCGCTTGATCTTGTCCTGCTCGGCGAACGCCGCCTTGTAGCCGAGCGAGGGGTCCGATCCAGACCCCAGACCGCGTGTGACCTCGCCGCCGATGTGGACGGTGACGTCGGCGGTGCTCTGCTGGAGCGACTGAAGATCGGTGTTGATCGCCAGGAACTCGACGCCGGAGATCCCCGCGTCGACCATCCGGTTGACGGCGTTGACCCCCGCTCCGCCCACCCCGACGACCCGGATCACCGGAACCGGAGCGCCCTCCGAGTCGGCCCCCCGCGATGGAAGCGGATCGGTTCGGCCGTAGGACCGCGTGTCCTCGCCCTCGAGGAGGATGTCCCGGAGGCGCTCCCCGCCCTCGCTGCGGGGGTGCTCGTGTCCCTCGGGGTCGTGCTCGTCCTCGACCCGGTACACGTTCACCTCGTCACGGTCGATCGACTCGTGGTCCTCGAGGGTGTCACGCTGCTCGACCTCGGGCGCCTCGACCGACTCCGCGACGATCTCCGTCGGCGCTTCGGCGCCGTTGTCCTCGGGCCTCGCGGCCTCGGTCTGGACCTCGGCGCCGTCGTCGTCGTCGTCGATGGTGGAGCGGAACAGGTCCGCGAGCGGACCCTCGCGCATGCTGGCGCGCTTAGGACGCGCCATTCTCCAGCACCTCCTTCGCCAGATCGCGGTAGTACTGAGCCGCGTTTCCCTTCGGATCGTATTTGAGCACCGATGTCCCCCGCACGGGCGCCTCCGCGAACTTGATCGCCTTCCGGATCCGCGACTTGAACACGAGGTCGCCGAAGTTCTCCTCGAGGATCTCCACGGCCTCCTTGGCGTGCACCGTGCGGGAGTCAAGCATCGTCGGCAGGATCCCCTCGAGCTTCACGTCCGGGTTCAGGTTCTCGCGGATCATCTGGAGCGTGTTCTGGAGCTGGACCAGGCCTCGCATCGACAGATACTCACACTGGACGGGGACGATCACCTTGTCGGAGGCGGTGAGCGCGTTGATCGTCAGCAGCCCGAGGCTCGGCGGGGTGTCGATGCAGACGAAGTCGTACTCGGCGTCGACCTCGGTGAGCGCCTTCTCCAGCGCCCGCTCGCGACCGATCTGGGTGCTCATCGCGATCTCCGCCCCGGCGAGGTCGATCGACGCGACCGCGAGGTCGATCTCGCGCTCCTGGATCGCCTCGCTGATCGGGGTCCGATCGACGAGGACGTCGTACATGCTCGTGTCGACCTTGTCCGGGTCGACGCCCTGGCTCATCGTCAGGTTGCCCTGCGGGTCGAGGTCCACGGCCAGCACGCGGTGGCCGGACTCCTTGAACGCGACCGCGAGGTTGAGGGTCGTCGTCGTCTTCGCCACCCCGCCCTTCTGGTTGGCGAACGAGATCACGGTCGAGTTGCGCTTCGGCTTCTCGGAGCCGTCGCCGGAGTCGTCGCGCTTCGCGGGCTCCTTCGCGCTCGGCGGCGTCGGCCCAATCGCCTCATTGGGCTCGAGGCGCTCCGCCTCCTCCACGGCGGAATCGGCGGCGTCCGCCTTCGGGGGCGCGTCGTCGCCGCGTCGCGAACGTGATCCAAGCAGGGAAATGCCCATGTGAGGGGCCTATTCGCAGGCTGCCCGCGGTTTCCTCCCGCGTCCGGCAGGCTTGCAAGCTCGGCGGACGCCAAATCACCAATCCCGCGATGTGCTCTGCTCTCGCGAGAATCATTCCCGCCGCGTACTCCGCTCCCGCTCGCTCGCGACTCGAGTAACTGGAAGCGACGCTCGCTCGCTCCCGCGTCCGCCGCGGCGGGGGTTGCTGGTGGGCCGATTCGGGAAGAATGGCCGAATGCCCGATTTGCTGGACAAGCGGCTCCTGTTCGTGACCGGCAAGGGCGGGGTCGGGAAGTCGACCGTCGCGCTCGCGCTCGGGATCGCGGCGGCCGAGCGCGGGATGCGCACGATCGTGTGCGAGGTTGCGTCCCAGGAGCACACCTCGAGGGTGTTCCGTCGCGCCGAGGTCGGCTTCCATGAGGTCGAGATGCGGGAGAACCTGTGGACGATCTCGATCGACCCCGACCACTCGCTGCGCGAGTACCTGACGATCCAGGCGCCGGTGCGGGCGATGGGCGAGATGCTCGCGCGCAGCCGCGTCTTCACGTACCTGACCACGGCCACACCTGGGCTCAAGGAGCTCGTAACGATCGGGAAGATCTGGGAGCTGGCGCAGCTCGACCGCAGGGTGAGAAGGGGCGCCAAGTACGACCTCGTGCTCGTCGACTCGCCGGCGACGGGGCACGGGATCGGCTTTCTCCAGACGCCGCGCACCTTCGCCGGGATCGCCCGGGTGGGACCAATCCGCAACCAGGCCGAGGCGCTGGACGGGTTCATCACCGACCACGACCAGACGGGGGCGGTGATCGTCGCGCTTCCGGAGGAGATGCCGGTGAACGAGTCCGAGGACCTGGAGCGCGAGCTGACCGGAAAGGTCGGCGTCGCTGTCGACCGCGTGTACATGAACGCGCTCTACCCGGAGCGGTTCTCCGCCGAGGACGCCGAGCGGCTGGACGAGGCGGCGGAGTCCGTCAACGGCGGGGCGCGGTCGGCGGTCCGCGCCGCGCTGACCGAGCGGCGCCGCGCGCTCGCTCAGCGCGGGCAGCTCGAACGGCTTCGGGACCTGGTCGAGGCCCCCGTGAGCACGCTCCCGTTCGTGTTCGAGCCGGAGCTCGACGTCGCCGGGGTCGAGCGGCTGGCGGGTGAGGTCGCCTGATGGCGGGCGTCGCGGACCTCCTCGAGGGCAAGGACGTTTGCATCTGCGCCGGCTCGGGCGGGGTCGGAAAGACGACAAGCGCCGCCGCGATCGCCGCCGGGATGGCCGCCCGCGGCGCGAAGGTCTGCGTGTTGACCATCGATCCGGCGAAGCGGCTCGCCGACTCGCTCGGGCTGCCCGAGCTCGGCAACACAGAGCGCCGGGTCGACCCGGCGCTGTTCGAGGAGCACGGGATCGAGAGCGGCGACGGGGAGCTGTGGGCGATGATGCTCGACGCGAAGGCGACCTTCGACGAGCTGATCGCGAAGCACGCGCCGGACGAGGAGACCCGGGACCGGATCCTCGAGAACCGGATCTACCGCGAGCTCTCGAACGCGCTCGCGGGCTCGCAGGAGTACATGGCGATGGAGAAGCTCTTCGAGCTCCACCAGGAGGACCGCTACGACCTCCTCGTGCTCGACACTCCACCGACCCGCAACGCGCTCGACTTCCTCGACGCTCCTCGGCGCCTGACCCAGTTCATCGAGGGCCGCTCGCTCCAGGTGTTCATGCGCCCCACCGGGCTCGGGATGAAGCTGTTCGGGCGCGGCACCTCGATGATGTTCTCGGTGCTGCGGCGGCTCACCGGGGTGAACCTGCTCGAGGACATCTCGGAGTTCTTCCAGGCGTTCAGCGGGATGGTGGGGGGATTCCAGGAACGAGCGAGGCGGGTGAACGAGCTTCTCGGCGCCCGGCGGACGTCGTTCCTCGTCGTCTGCGGCCCTCAGGGGGAGCCGATCACCGAGGCGGTTTACTTCCACCGCAAGCTGGTCGAGGCGAAGCTGCCGTTCGGCGGCGTGATCGTGAACAAGGTCCACTACGAGAGCGAGTACGAGATCGGACCGGACGAGGACGTTGTTGGCGACCTCGAGGCGGCCCTGGGTGATCCCGACCTCGCCGCGCGGGCGGCGGAGAGCCTCGCGGATCACCGCGCGCTCGCGGCTCGCGACCGCCGCAACATCGCGCGGCTCAGCGGGGAGCTCCGCGCCCGGCCCGTGATCCAGGTCCCCTACCTCGCCGAGGACGTCCACGACCTCAGGGGCCTGATGGAGGTCAACCGCTACCTGTTCGCGTCGGAGCCCGAGCGCGAGGCGCTCGCGGCCTCACGGTGAATCGCGGGGTTTCTGGCTGACTAGACCCGCGCTCTTTTGCGGCGCCGGTCGTACTGAAGCTCGGCGACGCCCCACTCGGTCGTCTCGGGGCGCGGGAACAGGTGGCGCACACGCCTGCGGGCTCGGTCGCGCTCGGCCGGGCGCCGGTCGAGCAGCTTCAGAGCCTCGGGCCGCTCGGGCCAGTCGAGCGTCTCGCCGCCAGCGTCGACCTCGCTCAGCCAATCGTCGCGCTCGCGACGGCGCTCGCCGGAGCGCGGGTGCTCGACGACCTCTGGCTCGACCTCGGGAGGGCGCGATGGATCGTGGTCTTGATCAGCCATCAGCACCCTGGTTTCGCGCGCGGACTCGATCTCCTGCATCGTGCCCCCCGCTCCGGACGCCTCCGAATCGTCGCTTGCAGGTGGGGCGGGCTCAACCGCTCCCCACTCGGCCGTCGCCCCCCTCAGCTCCGCGGCGCCCTCCCCGGCCGAGAGCCCGTCGGCGAGCAGCTCCTCGTCCGCGGCGGCGCGCAGATCAGCCCCGCGGATGCCGCTCGCGACGTCCCTGAGCAGGGCGCGGACGCGTTCCTCGAGGCCCGCCACGAGCTCGAGCGGCGTCGTGCCCGGCGCGTGAGGGAGCTCGCCGCGCATCAGGAAGCGCTCCAGCTCGAGCGCCCGCTCGACCTCCGCCTTCACCTCGGGCCGCTCCCGCGGCTCCGCGCACAGCGCGGCAACCCGCATCGGGAGCCCGACGTCCGCGCCCCCGCCGTCGAGGAGGTAGCGCAGCGTCAGCACGTAGTCGCTCAGCGCCTCCAGCAGCGCGGGGCGCTCGAGCCCTGCCTCGAAGCGGGATACCGCTCGTGCGTAGGCGCCGGCCGCCCCAGGCCCCGCCGGCGAGACGCCCGCGATCGGCCCGCGCTTGGCGAGCGCGCGCGAGAGCGCGGCGAGGTCGCCCAGCTCCGAGTCGGTGAGCCTGTAGCCGCCGGGGCGCGGTTGCGCCGCCCCGGTCACGAGCCGCCGCCAGCGGTCTCCCGGCGCCCGTGCCCAGGCGTGGGGGCCGAGGCCGACGCCGCCGGCCTTGAACAGCCGCAGGGTCCTTACCAGCTCCCGCAGCGCGGCGCCCGGCGCAAGCCCGTCGGCGCCGTGGGCCGCTGCGGCGCGGTCGGTTGCGGGAAGGGGCCCGCGGACCACCGCCAGGAACTGGGGCTCCCACGCGCCGCGCCGGGTTCCCTCGGTGCGCCGAACCTCGTCCGGCACCTCCACGACGTCCGCGCGGATCAGGGTCACGTTCTCGAGCGCGAGACGCGTCGTCGGCATGTGGAAGCCGACAAGGGGCGCGACGATCTCGGCCTCGCCGTCGGGGGTATCCGCGTCCGCCGCCCCGTCGAGCTCGCCGAGCGCGGCCGGTAGCCGGTCGCCCTCGAGACTGAAGTCTGAGCACCCCTCCCACAGCCGCGAGAGGAACACCATCGCGGCCGCCGCCGCTCGCGGCTCCTCGGCCTCGGGGACCGGCACCGAGAACCGCTCCAGGTAGGCGCCGGCGACCGACGCCTCGCGGATCGCCTCGCACGCTCGGGCGAACGCGTCGAGGTCGGAGAGCTCGGCGGCGTGCTCGCGCACGAACCGCCCGCTCATCGGCGTGTACTGCGCGAACGGGGACCCCTCGCCCGGCCCGCTGAGCTCGAAAGGCACCTCCTCGCCCGATCGGACGAGCTCGCCGAGCCGCTCGGCCGCGGCACGGGCGAGCGTCTCGAGACTCTCTCTCACTACGAGGTCACGCACTGCAGCCGAGTTCTCGCGTGCGCGGCGCGCTCCTCCGGCTGCAGGGTGGGTTGCAGCGCCTCGCTCCCGGTACCGTCCCGAGCCGTGGAGGGCGGCGAGGCGGAGCGATGGACCTCCTCCCTGCGCGGGTGGCTCCGGGCGCTGTCGGACTTCGAGCCGCGGGAGTGGCGGATTCTCGGGCCGCTGATGTTCGTCGGCTTCTTCGAGGTCTACGACCTCACGGTGTTGACCTTCGCCGCGCCGCAGATCGCCGACGGGCTCGGGGTCTCCATCGGGCTGTTCGGCGTCGGCGTCGCCGTGATCCGCCTCGCTGCGCTCGGCAGCGTCGCGATCCTGCGCGCGGCCGATCGGATCGGCCGGAGGACGATGCTGCTGGTCTCGATCGCCGCCTTCACCGCCGCGACCGGGTTGACCGCTCTCGCCTGGAGCCTGATTGCGTTCGTCGCTATCCAGACCGTCGCCCGCGCGTTCCTGGCCACGGAGAGCTCGCTGGGCGCGGTCGTGATCTCCGAGGAGGTGCGGTCGGAGCGGCGCGGGTCCGCGCTGTCGCTGGTCGGGGCGATCAGCTTCCTCGGTCCCGGGCTCACCGCGCTCGCGATCCTCGCCGTCCCGCTCACGCCGCTCGACTGGCGGATCTTCTACGTGATCGCGCTGCCGCCGCTGCTCGTGATCGCCTACCTGCGGCGCCGCCTCGGGGAGACCACCGCGTTCTCGGTCGCCCGAGCGGAGGAGAGGATCCAGCCGACCCTGATCCCGCGCGTGCCCCCGCCGTACGGATGGAGGCTGCAGCGGATCGCGGTCGTGTTCGGCGTCGCCGGCGCGATCCAGACGGCGGCGTTCTTCTACTCCTCCGCCCTCGCCCAGGACGAGTACGGGTGGGAGGCGCTCTTCACGGCCACGATCCTCACCGCCGGCCCGTTTGCACTCGCCGGATTCCTGCTCGGTGGGCCGGGGAGCGACCGGATCGGCCGCCGCCCTGTGCTCGCGCTGTCGCTCGCGCTCGGAGTGATCGCAAACGTGATGATCTTCAGCGAGGCGCAGCCGCTGTTCGCGCCGGGGTTCTGGGTCGCGGCGGGTGCGAACGCCGCGCTGCTGGCGGTCGGCTACGCGTACCTGGCGGAGCTGTTCCCGACCGAGCTACGGGCGACGCTGACGTCGATCGTGATCGCGACGCAGATCGCCGGGGGCTCGCTGGGTCTGCTCGTCGTCGGGGCGCTGGCCGGTGCGGTCGACACCTCGCTGCAGCTCGTCGTCGGGGGGATCGCGGCCCTCCCGGTGATCCTGCTGCTCCGCGGCCTCCCGGAGACCCGCGGCGCAAACCTGGTCTCTGGCGAACCCGGCGGTGACCCCGCGACGGCGGACGCGAAGCGGAGCACGTCGCGGGCTTGATTCAGGCGGCGGCCTGGACCTTGGCCGGAGGGGCGCCGTCCTCGGCGAGCCAATTCCGGCCGTAGGCGCGCATGTCCTCGATCAGCGGAACGAGCGCCTTGCCCTTCTCGGTGAGGGCGTACTCGACTCGCGGCGGAACCTCGGGATAGGTGTGCCGCTCGACGACCCCGTGCTCCTCGAGACCGCGGAGCCGAAGCGAGAGCGTCCGCGGGCTGATCCCGTCAAGCGATCGCTCGAGCTCGCAGAAGCGCCGGGCGCCGTCGGCGAGATCGCGAATCACGAGGAGCGTCCACTTGCCGGAGATGATCTCCGAGCAACGACATACTGGGCAATCGGAATCAATCATCAGGCCTGGCGTCCGGGCGGTCCACAACGCACAGCCCGAATGCCGCAAAGAGCAGTATAGCCAAAGCTATACGAACTGAAGCATAGGGACGGAGGGCTCTGGGTCAGCCCGCCGCCGCCGACTCCTCGAGCCGCTTGCGCGCCTTGCGCACGGCGCCGATCGAGGTCCGTGCCGCGCGGGCGATCTCGCCCTCGGGCCGCTCGGGATCGCGCTCGATCTCGAACTCGACCACCGCGGTCGAGCGCAGCTTCGCGCGCGCCTCGGTGCCGAGGCCGTCCGCGTCGGCGAGCGCCATCTCCACGGCGCGCTCGCGGCGGCACACCAGGCAGTAGTGGTCGCCGTTGTCGTCGGTGAACCAGTGGGGAGGAGCGGTGGCGTCGCCCTCGAGGCCATTGATCCATGTGCTTGTCATCTGACACCGCGAGCAGGTCCACTGCGCGCGGCGGGTCTTGGTGGTGTTGGCGATGGGATGCCTCCTCGGGGGTTGACTCTTGCGGGCTCCGGTGGCGGCGGGCGCCGGGTTCCGGCCGAACGTTTTCGCGGCCCAGGCCGTCGCGCGGCGGCGGCCGAGGGCTGCGAGTGAGGCCGCGTGCCCGGCGTCCGCCCGAAGCGCTACGCGACCTCGCGGAGCTTCTGCGCCTCCGCAAGCGACTGGAGCTTCTTCAGCGACTGGTTCTCGATCTGGCGGATCCGCTCGCGGGTGACGTTGAAGGTCCGGCCCACCTCGTCGAGGGTGCGCGGGTGCTCGCCGCCGAGCCCGTAGCGCAGCTCGAGCACACGCCGCTCGCGGTAGGAGAGGTTCTCCAGCGCCTCGCGCAGCGCCTCCTTGGTGAGGATGTCCGCCGCCCGCTCGTACGGCGACTCCGCCTTCTCGTCGGCGATGAACTGCCCGAACTCGGACTCCTCCTCGTCGCCGACCGGCTTCTCCAGCGACACCGGCGCCTGCGCGGAGCGCTTGATCGAATCGACCTCCTCGGGCTCGATCCCGGTCACCTCGGCGATCTCCTCCGGCGTCGGCTCGCGGCCCAGCTCGGTGACGAGCTTGCGCTCCGCGCGGCCGATCTTGTTCAGCTTCTCCACGACGTGGACCGGAATCCGGATCGTGCGCGCCTTGTCGGCGAGCGCGCGTGCGATCGCCTGCCGGATCCACCACGTCGCGTAGGTCGAGAACTTGAAGCCCTTGCGGTAGTCGAACTTCTCGGCCGCGCGGACGAGGCCGAGCGTTCCCTCCTGGATCAGGTCGAGGAAGGGGAGTCCCTGGTTGCGGTAGTTCTTCGCGATCGAGACCACCAGCCGCAGGTTGGACTCGACCATCTTCTGCTTCGCGTCGAGGTCGCCGCGCTCAATCCGCTTCGCGAGGTCGACCTCCTCCTGCGCGGTCAGAAGCCTGACCTTGCCGATGTCCTTGAGGAAGAGCTGGAGCGAGTCGGTGGTCATGTCCGGCTTCAGGTCCAGCGCCGTGGCCTGCTTGCGGCGCCGTCCCCGCTTCCCGGTAGGCTCGGGCTCGGCCTCCTGCTGGGCTCTCTGCGCCGGGTCGACGTCGTCGACCAGCTCGATCCCGGAGCGCTCGAAGTGCCCGTAGAGCTCCTCGATGTCGCCCTCGTCGATGTCGACCTCGGACAGCGCCGATGCCACCTCGCCGTACGCGAGCACACCGACCTGCTGGCCCTTGGTCAGCAGGGTCTTTACTTCCTCGAGCTCCTGTAGCTCTCCGACTAGCATTACGCTTCCTCGTCAGCTCCTCTCGGCTACGCCTCTATTGCAGTATCGGTTCGCGCTCCGCGATAACTTGAGCCAGGATCGTCTGTTCCCGTGGCCGGCGACGACAAAACGCGGACCTTGCCGCGATCCGCGATTCTTGGCTCCTGCCGGAGATTTGCCCAGCGTGAGGGTCGCTCAAACGTCTGTTCGTATGGTAATCGCTATAAAATCTGAAGTCAAGACCGCGGACTCCGCTTTCCCATGCTGCAAAACCGCGCGCGACGGCGAGAGTTGCGGTCCCGCCTCGCGACGCCCACGCGCCGGGCTGTCAAACACCCGCCCGCGGCGACGGTTACGGTCGGTGCGCCCAAGATGAGCCCCGAGCCGGCCGCCCCGGTCGCGGGCCCGCGTCCGCGCACGGCACAGCCCGAGCCCCGCTCCCACGCGTGGAGGCGCTACCTGCGCGCGTTCTGGGATCGCGCCTACCGCGAGAACGTCACCGGGCTCGCCGGGATGGTCGCGTACAACCTCCTGTTCGCGCTCTTCCCGTTCGCGCTCCTGATCCTGTTCGTGATCGGGCAGGTGCTGGCCAGCCCCGATACCCAGAACACGATCCTGCTCGACCTTCAGCGGCTGTTCCCGGCCGCCGAGGAGGCCACGTTGGAGCGGATCCTCGACCGGATCCGCGACAGCTCGACGACGATCGGCGTCGCCGCGGTGATCGGCGCGCTGTGGGTGGGGACCTCGTTCTGGGGCGCGATGGACACCGCGTTCTGCCGCATCTACCACGTCGAGTGCCGCGGCTGGGTGGAGCAGAAGCGGTGGGCGCTCGGGATGCTGGTGGTCTCGGTCCTGTTCCTCGCGGCGACGATCGCGCTGCCCACCCTCGAGGGCCTGCTGATCTCGAGCGCCGAGGAGCTGCCGTTCGGCCTCAGCGGGATCGGCGGGCTCGAGAGCCTGGTCCTCCTGGTGGTAGCCCTCGTGGTCACCTTCCTGCTCGCGTGCGCGATCTACTGGCTCGTGCCCAAGGGGCACCTGCCGTGGCGCGGGGTGTGGCCCGGCGCCCTGTTCCTGACCGTCACGGCGGGGCTCGCCAACTTCGCGTTCCCGATCTATCTCCGCGAGATCTCGGGGATCAACGAGTTCGGCGGCGCGGTCGGGTTCCTCGTCATCGCCCTGATCTGGTTCTACCTCCTCAGCCTCGCCATGCTCGCGGGCGCGGTGATCAACGCGCTGCGCTACGAGCTTCACGACACCGGCGCCCTGACCGAGGTCCAGGCCGGGTCGTAGGGACTGGCGTACCGGGCTGGGTAGGAGGGCGGAGACGCCGTTAACGCCGGAATCGATGTGCTCGGGACGTCGAGTCCGGCGTTCACGGCGACATACGCCGTCAACGCCGGTTCCGTCCGCGCGACGGTGTCGAAACCGGCGTTAACGGCGCCACGACGTCGAAGCCGGTCCTCCCTTACTTGCCGCTGTTCGAACGTCCTATCACCCACCCGTGGGGGGCTCTGCCCCCCTCGGCCACCCTTCGGGCGGCATCCCCCCGCCTATCCGTACCGCCCTCCCGTGACCTCGCGCAGCTTCGGGCGGTCGTGGCGCGCCTTGACCTCGCGCACGGTTCCGGAGCGCGAGCGCATCACCAGCGACTCGGTGGTCGCATGGCCGTCTCCGAGGTACCGGACTCCCTGGATCAGGTCGCCGTCGGTGACCCCGGTGGCGGCGAAGAAGACGTCCCTTCCCCGGACCAGGTCATCGACGTCGAGGACCCGGTCGAGGTCGTAGCCGGCGTCGAGCGCGGTGGTGCGCTCGTCGTCGTCACGGGGCCAGAGGCGGCCGAGGAGCCGGCCGCCGAGGCACTTGATCGCGGCGGCCGACAGCACGCCCTCCGGGGTGCCGCCGATCCCCCACAGCAGATCGACCCCCCTTCCCTCGGTGACCGCGAACAGGGCGGCGGACACGTCGCCGTCGGTGATGAAGCGGATCCGCGCTCCCGCCTCGCGGATCTCCTTGATCGCGTCCTCGTGTCTCGGGCGGTCGAGCATGATGATCGTCACGTCGCCGGGCTGGGTCCGCTTGCGCTCCGCGACGCGGCCGATCACGTCGGCGAGCGGGTCGTCGAGGCTGAGGCAGTCGGCGATCGCCGGGCCGCCGGCGATCTTCTCCATGTACACGCATGGGCCGGGATCGAACATCGTCCCCCGCTCCGCGAGCGCGATCACCGACAGGGCCGCGGGCTGGCCCTGGGCGGTGAGCCGGGTCCCCTCCAGCGGGTCGACCGCGATGTCGACCTCCGGGGGGCTCCCGTCGCCTATTCGCTCGCCGTTGTAGAGCATCGGCGCCTCGTCCTTCTCGCCCTCCCCGATCACGACGACCCCGTCCATCGGAACCGTGTCGAGCAGCAGCCGCATCGCGTCCACCGCCGCCTGGTCGGCCGACTCCTTGTCGCCGCGGCCGACCCAGCGGGCGGCGGCGAGGGCCGCCGCCTCGGTCACCCGGACGAGCTCGAGCGCGAGGTTGCGATCCGGCTTCTCGCCCGAGCGCACCTCGTGCGAGATCACCCCGGTGCCGGGATCGTCGGCCACGACCAGAACCTAGACCGTTCCCGGCGCCTTGCGCTCGCGGCTCTGTCCCTCGAGCGAGCGGAGGAAGGCGACGCCCGCGATCGTGATCGAGCACAGCAGCGCGACCCAGTAGCCGTAGTCGATGCCGATCCCGAACTCGAGCCCGTCGTCGGGCGCCGGGCGGTCTATGAGCCCGTTGTAGGCGATCAGCACCATCGTGATGAACGCGACCACCATCGTCATCTCGCCGGGCGCCCACGACAGCGTGTGGCCGCGGATGATCACCCAGGCGAGGATCAGCGGGGCGAAGGTCGAGGCGATCAGCAGCCAGCGCAGGATCGGAAAGGTCTCGAACCCGCTGCAGCTGAACTCGTTCTCCCCGCACAGCCACGCGTTCTGCTCCGCGCGTTCGGGGACGTCGGTGAGCGTGAACCAGGGCAGGAAGAGGATGCTGACCAGGAGCAGCACCCCCGCGACCCCGCCGATGATCGTCCTCCGCCGATCGAGCCGGGAGAAGTCCATCGCGGCGAGCTTATCCGACGATCTGATGCGCTGCTAGGGTCGCGAAACTCCGATGAGCGACCAGCGCTGGGGGTTGACGCTGCCCCTACCGATGCTGTCCCTTGCCGATCACGGCGAGCACGTACGACGCGCCGAGGCCGCCGGCTACACGGACCTGTGGTCGGGCGAGACCCAGGGGCCCGACGGCTTCACTCCGCTGGCGCTCGCGGCCTCGTGGACCGAGCGCGTACGGCTCGGCACCGGCGTGGTCGGCGTCTACACCCGCGGGCCGGCACTCCTCGCTCAGCAGGCCGCGGCGATCGCGGACGCGAGCGGTGGCCGCTTCGCGCTCGGGATCGGGGCCTCGTCGGACCGGATCGTGGAGGGGTGGAACCGGATGACGCTGGAGCGCCCGCTGAGCAAGATCTCCGAGACGATCGACTTCCTGCGAGCGGTGTTCGCGGGAGACCGGGCCGACGGCGGGTTCAAGCTCGAGCGCGCGCCCGCCGAACCGATCCCGATCATCGTCGCCGCCCTGCGCGGGAAGATGCTCGCGCTCGCGGTCGAGAGGGGGGACGGAGCGTTCACGAACTTCCTCCCGCTGGGCGGGCTGCCGAAGGTGACCGAGTCGCTCCAGGGCGTGCCGGAGGGATTCGAGCTCCTGTGCCGGTTCTTCTGCCTCCCGGGTCGGCGGGAGGAGGTCGAGCCGCTCGCGCGGTGGATGTTCGCCTCCTACGCGACCGTGCCGTTCTACGAGGCGTTCTTCCGCTGGCTCGGGTACGGCGAGCAGATCGACGAGATGGTCGCGGCGTGGAAGCGCAAGGACCGCGATGCCGCGACGGCCGCGGCGCCATGGGATCTGATCGAGGACATCTTCATCTTCGGGGAGCCCGCCGAGATGAAGGAGCGCCTCGGACGCTACGTCGAGGGCGGGATAACGCTCCCGGTCCTCACCCCGGTCACGACGCCCGACCGGTTCGGCGATGTGATCGAGGCGCTGGGACCGTAGCTACGCGGCTCTCGCGAGGCTGAGCGCGAACAGCTCGTCGGGGTCGGTCCACCACTCGACGATCTCGAGCCCCGCCTCGCAGTAGATCGCGTCGAGCTGCTCGCGCGTGAACTTCGCCGAGATCTCCGTCCGCATCTCCTCGCCCTCGGCGAATCCGACCTCCATCTCGATCGCCGGGATCGTCACGGTCTGCTCGGCGCGCGAGCGCAGGCGGATGTCCATCCACGAGTTGATCTCGTCCCAGAACGCGTGGTGCTCGAACGCGGCGGGCTCGAAATCGGCGTCGAGCTCGCGGTTGAGGACGCGGAGGACGTTCTTGTTGAACTCGGCGGTGATTCCGGCCGAGTCGTTGTAGGCGGCCTCGAGCCGTGCCCG
>JBOGZL010000054.1:0-1997 GCA_050697195.1 Solirubrobacterales bacterium | reverse complement strand
GCGCGGGCCATCGAAGTATAGGCGGTCGATGCGGATCTCCCCGCCGGACTACGCGTCCAAATCCGGCTCGACGACCCGTGACCACCTACTTGCGCACTGCCGAGTTAAGTGGGCGCAGCAGTGGTCTTGGCGAGCGGCGTCGTGAGTCGAGAGGGGCAGTGCGCAGGCCCCCCCCATTTCGCTCCCGCCCCTAACCTGCCCCCTCGCCCCGGTGAACGCGCGCGCGACTGCGAACGAGATGCACGATCGCCCACAAGATCGATAGGGCGAGAAGACCCCAGGCAGCGAACCAGATCCCTAGGAGCCAGCCGGGCGGGTCTACCTCGTCGCCGGCGTAAGCGACCACGTACCAGATCCACGCGCCCGCTAGCAGAGCGAGACTGAGAGCGAATGCACTCAGCGGCCTACGCATCGCAGGCGAGACCTCCTTCTAGTGCCTGAGCCGCGGGGACGGGCAAGGGGTCACCGGGCCCAATCCCGCCGCCGTTCACGCTCGCGAGTTCCTCGGCGGCGCGAAAGAGTTGGGCCTCCTCGTCTCCGAAGATAACGACCGTCTCCTCGCCGGTGTACAGCTCGAGACGGTAGCCGTCCTCGAAGACAGCTCCTGGAGCCCCGCGGACGACGACGTCCTCGTGAGGGAGTTCGGATCCGGGCGTCGGCGTTAGCTGGTAGGTGGAGAGGTTGCGGATACAGGCCGGCCAGACCTGAACCTCGAGCGGCGGCGCGCAGGCCTCCTCGCCCTCAGCGATCGCGCAGTCGCCGTAGATGAAGCCGACGTAGTCCGCCCGCACAGGCTCGAAGGCCGAAGACGGGTCGTCGCGACGCGTGATCGAGGTCAGCCCAAGACCCTCGAAGCTCTCTCCCATGGCGTAGAGCGCGAACGCCTGGAACGAAGCGGTGTCCTCGTATGTCATGTCGCTGTGGGCGGCGTCGAATGCTTGCTGAGCCTCCTCCGCGCCCTCACCTCCGCGCGCGTAGATCCCGAAGCTAAGGGCGAAGGCCGCAGCGAGCGCCAGGCCGAGTCCGAGTCGCAGACGCATCGTTGCCCCCTAATGGTAGGAGTTGGGGACGTGAAACCAGAACACGGTGCCGTTCGAGCCGGCTTTGTCGCCGTCGCACTGCTTGAACTCGCGCGTGTTCCCCCAGTTGACCGAGCCGGCGAAACCATGGCCGCTCTTTTGGTACAGGGCGTTGAAAATGTGCTTCCGTCCCATGTCGAAACCGCTCCAGTTGGAGCCTTCCTGGGAAACGCCGCCCTTGTCGACGGCGTGGCCGCCGAAGCCGTAGTTGCAACCCCACTCCGTGGACCAGTCCTCGTGGTGCGGCGTTCCAGTCGTCGTCGTCCACCAGGTGGCATCGTCGTGGTACGTCTTGCGCAACCGGATGTGGTAGCGGGTGAAGGTGCCGCTTTCGGCATGCCGCGTCCCGCCGCCACAGACTCCATGACTCGCAAAGTGCTGGCCGCCGCCGGTGCCACCGCCCCAGCCCGTGTGATGGCGGACGTGGTTGTTGACGCGATCGGCAGTTGCAAAACCGTAGAAGACGATCGTGATCGGGTCGGTGCGCGACGCGCAATCGGACTTCTTGTGCGAGTAATGCCCCGACTGGAAGTGCGCGTAGAGTACTGGCGGCCCGGCCAGCGCGGCCAGACAGAGCGTCGTTACGACGAGCCTGTTCTTGCCGAACACGGCCGCCTCCTGGAACGCCAAGTCAATAATGACACATTTACGTCCATGTGCCAAGTGACACATCAGCGGCGAGCGTAAGGCTACTGGCAGAGAAATGCTGCCCGCCGGCGGAGGCGATGCACAGCCAGAGGAGAATCCAGCACGCCGATGCATCGGGATGCATATGTGCCCTGCTGACTATTTGTCCTACCCACAGACGTTGTGAACGCGGCTGATCGGGGGCTTGCCTCCGAGCGAGCTGTGCGGCCGCGCGTGGTTGTTGTGGTCGAGCCAGTGTGGCAGGGCTCGCCCGCGCTCGCGATGTGAGCG
>JBOGZL010000053.1:0-2029 GCA_050697195.1 Solirubrobacterales bacterium | reverse complement strand
CGCGTACACCTTCCATCTGCGTCCCGGCATCAAGTGGTCGGACGGCCATCCGCTGACCACCGAGGACATCCGCTTCTACGTCGAGGACATCCTCCACAGCGACTACTACGGCTCACCGCCGGTCCAGTTCGTCAGCGGCGGCGAGCCGGTCGAGATCGAGATCGAGGACGACGATACCGTGACGTTCAAGTTCAAGGAGCCGAACGGCCTGTTCCTGTACGATCTGGCATCGCCCTATGGCGTGCCGCCGGTGCTGTGGCCCAAGCACTACTGCTCGCAGTTCCATCCCAGGTACAACGAGGACATCGACGCGCTGATGGCCGAGTACAATCAGACGACCTGGATCGATCTGTACAAGTTCCGCTGCGGCACGCGCAACAAGGGCGATCGCTGGTACAATCCCGACAAGCCGACGCTCGAGCCCTGGGTGATCAAGGAGCCGTACACGGGCGGCGCCACCCAGGTCGTGATGGAGCGCAACCCGTACTTCTGGCAGGTCGACACCGAAGGCAACCAGCTGCCCTACGTCGACACGATCCAGTATCAGATCGTCCAGAACCCGGAAGCCGCGATCCTCGCCGGCATCGGCGGTCAGGTCGACATGCAGGTCGAGCACTTCAACGAGATCCAGAACCGCCCGGTCCTGCTCGAGAACCAGGAGAAGGGCGACTACCGCGTGATCCCGACGGTGCCGACCGCGTCGTCGGAGGTGATCATCTGGCCGAATCTGGCGCACCATGACCCCGAGGTGCGCGAGCTCTTGAGCAACAAGGAGTTTCGCGAGGCGCTGAGCTACGCGATCGATCGCCAGCAGATCATCGATCTGGTGCTGCTCGGCCAGGGGGAGCCCTGGCAGATCGGCCCGCCGCGCGACCATCCGCTGTTCAACGAGCAGCTCTCGACCCAGTTCACCGCGTTCGATCCCGACCGCGCCAACCAGATCCTGGACGAGATCGGCTTCGATCAGCGGGACGGCGACGGCCTCAGGCTCGATGCCGACGGCGACCGGATCACGCTGTTCACCGAGTACAACTCCAAGTTCGGCCTGCACGGCGACGTGCTCGAGCTGGTCGCCCAGTACTGGAACGACGTCGGCATCGACACGCGGATCGAGGCGATCGACAACAACTTCTTCCAGGCGCGCAACGCCAATGGCGAGGCCATGATCCAGATCAGCGCCACCAACGGCGGCGGCCTCGATGCGATCTGGCGGCCGACCGACTATGTGCCGCTCGAGGACGACAGCCGGTTCGGGGTCGCCTGGGCGTACTGGTACCTGTCCAACGGCGAGGACGGCGAGAAGCCGCCGGCCGCGATGCTCGAGCGCCTGCAGGCCTACGACCAGGTCAAGCAGACCCCGCCCGGGCCGGAGCAGGACGAGCTGATGCGCAAGGTCCTGCAGATGGCCGCCGACGGCTTCGAGGTCTGGGGCATCTCGACCCCTGCGAAGGGCCAGGGGCTGGTCAAGAACGGCCTGCGCAACGTGCCGGACGACATCCCCTACGGCTTCATCTATCTGACGCCGGCGCCGACCATGCCGTGGACCTACTTCTGGGCCGAGTAGCGCCGCAACCCCACGCGCACCGCGGTCCGCACGGTCGGGCCGCGGTGGGTTTCCGCTCGCGGAGAGCACCATGACCGACGACGCCACGATCAGCCCCGAGCTGATCGAGAAGCTGAAGCGGGTCAGCTGCGCCACGCTCACCGGCCAGCTCGCCCGTCACGGCCTGCGCCGGACCTACCTCTCCGGCGTGCGGCCGCTCAGCGCCGACATGCGGGTGGTGGGGCCTGCCTTCACCCTGCGCTACGTGCCGGCGCGCGAGGACATCACCATCCCGGAGGTCACCTCCGACCCCGAGAACCCGCAGCGCAAGGCGATCGAGATCGCGCCGCCGGGCTCGGTCCTGGTGATGGACTGCCGGCGCGAGACCTGGGCTGCGGGCCTCGGCAGCATCCTCGCCCGCCGGCTGCTGCGCCGCGGCGTCGCGGGCGTGGTGCTCGACGGCGGCGTGCGCGACGCGGCCGAGAT
>JBOGZL010000052.1:0-3467 GCA_050697195.1 Solirubrobacterales bacterium | reverse complement strand
GTGTTCATCCAGATCGCGAGCCCGCGAATCCCGAACGCGTGGGAGCCCTACCTGGTCGCGACCGGCGCGGCGGCCGGGGCCTGAGCGACGCGGCATGCGAAGGGCCGCCCGGAGGCGGCCCCTCGGTGTGCGGCTGAAACGTGCTCGGGGCGTTGGTGCGCGGGGAGGGACAGCCCCCGCACCCCGGCTCGCCGGTGCCCGGGTTGGATTCCGCCGGACGGCCGCACGTCCGCCCGCGGGAGACCGGGCCCCGTGGAGCGCGAACGCTCCAGGCGCCCGGGCTAGCGGCCCGACACCTCCAGAGTCCCGCTAAGCATGTGAATCAAGTTAGGACCACCTCCTTTCTCTGGTCCTTCAATTGAAGCAAGTCAGGAGGTCGAGGCGAAGGCGGCGCTACAGTCGCCCGCGCGCGCGGGCGTAGTCCTCGGCGTACCGGCGCGTCCGGCGACTCCCCAGCAGGCGCAGCGCGGTCTTCGGAGTGAGCCAGTAAAGGGCCGCGAGCGGTCGGATCGGGCCGCGGTTGACGATCACCTCGGCGCGGTCCTCGCGCAGCGCCTCGATCACTCCCTCGGCGACGCGCTCGGGAGGGACGGGTCGAAGCCCGGGCGGCGGCTCGGTGTCCATCTCGTCCTCAACCCGCGCGTACATCCCCACCTGGGAGACGAACACGGGGCAGATCGCCGAGAAGGTGACCGGCTCGTTCGCGTACTCGGCGCGGAGCGAGTGGGTGAACCCGACCACCCCGTGCTTGGTGGCGGCGTAGGTGGCGAGGAACACCGACGGCAGCTTTCCGGCGAGCGACGCGAGGTTAACGACGTGGCCGCGGCGGCGCTCGAGCATCCCCGGGAGCACGAGCCACGTGAGGTCCATGACCGCGATCAGGTTCACGGTCGCGATCGCCTCGACCTCCTCGCGGGTGGTCTTCGTGAACGAGCCGCCGAACTCGAGCCCGGCGTTGTTGACCAGCACGTCGAGGGGGCCGATCGCCTCGGTGGCGTCGCGGACGAGGCGCTCGCGCTCGCCCGAATCGGCGAGGTCGGCGGGGACGGCGTGCGCCTGGACCCCGAGCGCGCGGACCTGCTCGGCGACTCCCTCCAGCTCGCTTCCGGGGAGGTCGGAGAGGGCGAGATTCACGCCCTCGCGGGCGAGCGCGCGGGCGATGTACTGGCCCAGCCCCCCGGCCGCACCGGTGACCAGCGCGCGCGCACCCCGCAGCTCCACACCCATGGTCGCGGGAGCTTAGCGGCGCTTGGCGCGAGTGGACTTCGACCGCGGCTTGGGCTTCGACTTCGGCTTGCGGCCGGCGCCGTCCGCGGACGCGCCGTCGCTCGACGACTCGTCCGCCTTCACCTCGGCGTCCGCGCCCTCGACGGCACCGGACTCGATCACGGGGGCGACCGCGCTCACGCGGTCGTCCGAGCGCATCTTCATCACCCGGACTCCCTGGGTCGCGCGGCCCATCCGGGAGATGTCGTTGACGGGCGCCCGCTGCACCATCCCGCTCTTCGAGATGAACAGGAGGTCCTGGTGCTCTCGCACGATCAGGGCGCCGGCGAGGCCGCCCTTCTTCGTCGTCAGCTTGATCGTCAGCACGCCCTTCGTCCCCCGCCCCTTGCACGGGTACTCGACTACCTGGGTGCGCTTGCCGTACCCGTTCTCTGTCACGACGAGCAGCTCCGCCTCCGGCCGCACGACGTCCATCGCGAGCACGCGGTTGCCCTTGTCGCCTACGTTCATCCCCTTCACCCCGGAGGTGTCCCGTCCCATCGCCCGCACCGCCTTCTCGGCGAACCTCGACGCGTGGCCGGACTTCGAGACCATCAGGAGGTCGTCCTTGCCCGAGCTGAGGCGCACCTGGACGAGCTCGTCGCCCTTGCGGATCTTGATCGCGATGATCCCGTCGGCGCGGATCGGAGTGTTGTAGGCGGCGAACTCGGTCTTCTTCACGAGGCCCTTCGCGGTCGCGAAGACGAGGAACTTGTTCTCCTTGAAGTCGCGCGTCGGGATCACCGCGGTCACCCGCTCGCCGTCGCGCAGCGGGAGCACGTTGACCAGCGCCTGGCCCTTCGCGGTTCGCGAGCCCTCCGGGAGCTCGTACACCTTCAGCCGGTAGACCTTCCCCTTGTTGGTGAAGAAGAGCAGGTAGTCGTGCGTCGAGCAGATGTGGAGGTGCTCGATGTAGTCGCCCTCCTTGAGGTTCATTCCCATCACCCCGCGCCCGCCGCGCCGCTGCTGGCGGTAGGTCGCGAGCGGCAGCCGCTTCGCGTACCCGGAGGCGGTGATCGAGATCACCATCTGCTGGTCGGCGATCATGTCCTCGATGTCGACCTCGCCCTCGGAGAGGGTGATCTCGGTTCGCCGCTCGTCGCCGTAGCGGTCCTCGATCTCGTTGAGCTCGTCGCCGACCAGGGCGTCGATCCGCGCCTCGTCGCCGAGGATCGCGCGCAGCTCCTTGATCGTCTTCACGAGCTCGGCGTGCTCGGAGCGGACCTTGCCGGACTCGAGCGCGGTGAGGCGCTGGAGGCGCATGTCGAGGATCGCCTGCGCCTGCTCCTCGGTGAGCTCGAACTTCTCGATCAGGCCCTCGCGTGCGGAGTCGGGGTCGTCCGAGCCGCGGATCAGCTTGATCACGGCATCGAGGTTGTCGAGCGCGATCAGGAGCCCCTCGAGGATGTGGGCCCGCGCCTCGGCGCGCCGCAGCTGGTGCTGGGTGCGCCGGGTGATCACCTCGCGCTGGTGGCCGACGTAGTGCTGGACCAGCTCCTTGAGGCTGAGCGTCCGCGGCACCCCGTCGACGAGCGCGACCATGTTGATCCCGAAGCTCGTCTGCATCGAGGTGCGCTTGAAGAGCTGGTTCAGGACGACCTGCGCGGGGTCGCCGCCGAGCTTCAGCTCGATCACGAGCCGCATCCCGCTGCGGTCCGACTCGTCGCGCAGGTCGGAGATCCCGGTGAGCTTCTTCTCCCGGACTAGGTCGGCGATCTTCGTGATCAGCCCGCCGTCGCCGCCCTTCTTGACCATGAACGGGAGCTCGGAGACGATGATCGCATCCTTGCCCCCGCGCAGCGGCTCGACGTGGGCCTTGGCGCGCAGGCGGACGCTCCCGCGCCCGCTGCGGTACGCCTCCTTGATCCCCGCCGAGCCCATGATCGTCCCGCCGCCGGGGAAGTCCGGCCCCTTGACGTGCTTCATCAGCCCCTCGAGGTCGATCTCGGGGTTCTCGATGTAGGCGCGGACCGCGCCGATCACCTCGCGCAGGTTGTGGGGCGGGATGTTGGTCGCCATCCCGACCGCGATCCCCGACGACCCGTTCGCGAGCAGGTTCGGGAACCGCGCCGGGAGGATCTGCGGCTCCTGCTGGCTCTCGTCGTAGTTCGGCCCGAAGTCGACCGTCTCCGCCTCGATGTCGCGCAGCAGCTCCGTCGCGAGGCGGGCGAGGCGGGCCTCGGTGTTGTGGCTGACGAAGC
>JBOGZL010000051.1:0-26125 GCA_050697195.1 Solirubrobacterales bacterium | reverse complement strand
CGGGACCGCCGCGCTCGTCAGTCGCTCGTCGAGCGGGATCTGGTCCGTGTAGCCGTCCTCCTCGCTCGCGGACTGATCGAAGGACGTGTAGGTCATCGCCCGGAAGTCGTCGACCACCTGGTCGGGGTTGTCGAACCCGCTCTCGATATCGAAGTCGGGCGCGAACGCGTCCTGGTAGCCGTCCTCGATCGCGAAGTCGGGCGTGACGCGGTTGAGAAGCTGGCCGAGCACCGGCACGTAGCCGAGCGTCGCCAGGAACGGCAGCTCCCCGAAGCTGTTGTCCGGCGCCTGGCCGATGTCCACCACGCGGTCGACGAGCTCGCTGCTCTGCTCGGCGAGCGCCGCCGCCACGGTCGCCCCGAGGGAGTGGCCGACCACGACCGCGCCCTCGACGCCGAGCTCGTTCAACGCCTCGGCGACGAGGCTCGCCTGATCCTCCATCGAGTAGCCGCTCTGGGGCTTCGCGGAGCCGCCGTGGCCGAGCAGGTCGAGGCGGACGACGCGGTGGCGCTCGCCGAGGACGGGGACCATCCGGTCCCACCAGTGAAGCGAGCACGAGTAGCAGTGGATGAGCACGATCGGCGGCTCTCCGCTCCCCCCGTCCTCCCACACCTGCACGTCGCCCCCCGAGAGCTGGAGGATCTCGCCGCCGTCCACCGTCACCTCCGCCGGCTTCGTCTCGTTGTCGATCGCGATCGTGTTCGCCGCGAGCAGGACGGCGAGCGCGGCGACGACCGCGATGAAGATCGCCCAGCCGCGCCTCAACCGGAGACCTGCTCGGCGCTCAGGCCGAGCTCGTCGGCCCGCTCGGCCATTGCGTCGATCACGAACTGGATGTGCTCGCCCTCGTCCACGTCGAGCTCGGAGATCGCGCGTCGGATCTGGTCGCGGTCCACCTTCGCGGCGAACGACGGCTGCTTGAGCTTGCGGCGCACCGACCTCGGCTTCATCCCCTCGATCCCGGTGGGCCGCACCAGCGCGCACGCCGCGATGAACCCCGACAGCTCGTCGACGGCGAACAGGGTCTTCGCCATCTGCGTCTCACGGGGGACGTCGAGAAACTCGGCGTGGCCGGCCACCGCGTCGATCACGTCCTCCGGATACCCGCGCTCCCGCAGCTCCTCGAGCGCGATCCGGGGGTGTCCGGTGTCGAGGTCCGGATGGCGCTCGTAGTCGAGGTCGTGGACGATCCCCGTCACGGCCCACAGCTCCTCGTCCTCGCCGAACCTGCGCGCGTACGCCCGCATCGCGGCCTCCACGCCCAGGGCATGCTTGCGAAGCGAGTCGGACTCGGTCCACTCGCAGAACAAATCCCAGGCCTGGTCGCGCGTCGGTTGGCTCATGGACCGCTGTTACCCTAGCCACATCGTCGGCTCCAGTCGGGAGGCCGACCCAGCGAACCGGGCACATGGAGAAGTTCGTCATCCAAGGCGGCAGCCCGCTCTCGGGCGAGATCGTGCCGGCAGGCAACAAGAACGCCGCCCTGCCGATCCTCGCTGCATGCCTGCTCACCGACGAGGAGCTGGTGCTGCGAAACGTCCCCCGCATCCGCGACACCGAGACCCAGATCGCCCTCCTGGAGGCGATCGGCGTCAACGTCGTTTGGAGCGACGACCACGAGGTCCGGCTGCGCGCCGACGCGGTCCGCGAGACGAGCGTCGACGAGGAGCTCGCGAGCCTGATCCGCGCGTCCTTCTTGCTCGCTGGGCCGCTCCTGGCGCGCTTCGGGGAAGTGACCATGCCCCCGCCCGGGGGCGACTTCATCGGCCGGCGCCGGCTCGACCCGCACCTCGACGCATTCCGGGACCTCGGCGCCCGTGTGGATGGGGAGCGGTGGCTGCGGATCTCGGCCCCCTCCGACGGGCTCAAGGCGTGCCGGATCTTCATGGACGAGCCCTCCGTGATGGGGACCGAGAACGCGCTGCTCGCCGCGGCGCTCACCCCCGGCCCGACGACGATCGGGAACGCGGCGTGCGAGCCCCACGTCCAGGACGTCGCCCGGCTGCTCGCGAAGATGGGCGCGAAGGTCGACGGAATCGGCTCGAACGTGATCACCGTCCACGGGCGCGACCGGCTCGCGGGCGCGGAGCACTCGATCCGGCCCGACCACATCGAGGTCGCGAGCTTCATCGCCCTCGCCGCCGCCACCGGCGGCCAGCTTCGCGTGCGCGATGCGGAGCCCGAGGACCTGGTGACCATCCGCCGACACTTCCGCCGCGTGGGGCTCAACTCGACGGTTGACGGCAACGACGTGCTGGTTCCCCCGGAGCAGCGGTTAGAGATCCAGGACGACCTCGGGGACGCGATCCCGAAGATCGACGACGGCCCCTGGCCTGCGTTCCCGGCGGACCTGACCTCGATCGCGCTCGCGCTCTCCACTCAGGCGCGGGGGACCGTGCTGATCTTCGAGAAGATGTTCGAGAACCGGCTGTTCTTCGTCGACAAGCTCGTCGCGATGGGCGCTCGGATCACGCTCTGCGATCCCCACCGGGCGATCGTGAGCGGTCCGAGCCGGCTTCACGGGGCGCGGCTGGAGAGCCCGGACATCCGCGCCGGGATGGCGATGCTCATCGCGGCGCTCGCGGCTGAGGGAACCTCGGAGATCGGGAACATCGCCCAGATCGACCGCGGCTACGAGCGGATCGACCTCCGCCTTCGCGAGCTCGGAGCGCGGATCGAGCGCGTCGCCGCCGACCGCGTCCCCGCGTAACCCCGACACCCCTGCCAAGCTCGTCCTTGCGCAAACCCGCTCGAACCGGACGCGGGAGCGAGCGAGCAAGAAACAATGCCGCAAGTCCGCGAGCGAACTTGCGGGTGATCACAGGGATACTCGCGAGCGGGAGCGGAGGATTCGAGCGGAATTGAAACCATGATCGATCCCACTCCGCCAGGCACCCGCGACATCATGCCCGCCGAGATGCAGGAGCTCCGCCGCCTGCAGCGCGACCTTGCGGCGGCGTTCGAGCGCTTCGGGTACAGCGAGGTCGCCACGCCCACGATCGAGTATCACGACGTCCTCACCCGCGGGGACGCGAAGGGGGCGGACGCGGCGTACCGGTTCTTCGACCACAGCGGCGACCTCCTGGCGCTGCGCTCGGACATGACGATCCCGATCGCCCGCCTCGTGGCCTCGCGTTTCGCCGGCGACGAGCCGCCGTTCCGCGTCAGCTACTTCGGCGCCGCCTACCGCGCCGTCCGCCCCCAGCGGGGGCAGATGCGGGAGTTCATGCAGGCGGGCGTGGAGCTGATCGGGCCGGACGCGCCGGCGGGGACCGCCGAGGTGGTCGAGGTGCTGGTCGCGGCGCTCGACGCGGCGGGGCTGTCGCGCGCGGTCGTCGGGCTCGGTGACGCCGACCTCTACCGTCAGCTTCTTGCCGACGTCGGGGTCGACGGCGAGCAAAGGACGGAGGTCCTCGACCGGCTCGCGACGCACGATCACGTCGGGCTCGAAGAGGCCGTGGGCGGCCTGGACGGGATCGCGGATCGCGACCGCGAGACGCTGCTCCGCCTGCCGCTTCTCCGCGGCGGGCCGAAGATCCTCGACACTGCACGGGAGCTCGGGGGCGACGCAGTCGAGCGCGCCACAAGCCGGCTCCAGGCGACGTTCGACGCACTGGCGGCACGCGGGGTGGGGGACCGCGTTCAGCTCGACCTCGGCCTCCTGCGCGACCTCGGCTACTACACGGGCGCCATCCTCGAGGTCTACGACCCGGCCCTCGGGCACATCCTCGGTGGAGGCGGGCGCTACGACGAGCTCATGGGGCGCTTCGGCCGCCCGCTTCCCGCCGCGGGCTTCGCGCTGTACCTCGAGCGGGTGCACATCGCCCAGGCCGAGGAGGAGCGGGTGTCGGAGGGGGAGCGCCCGTGAGTGCTGTCGCGGGACCGACCAGGGTGCGCGTGGGCGGACGGCTGAAGCTCGCGCTGCCGCGCGGCGCGCTGTTCGACGAGACGATCTCGGTCCTCGATGCGATCGGAGTCGAGGTCGCCTCGCTGCGGTCCGACTCACGCTCGCTCGTCTTCGACGGGGGCGATCTCACGCTCGTCACGATGCGGCCCTCGGACGTTCCCACCTACGTGGAGGCGGGGGCCGCCGATCTCGGGATCACCGGGAAGGACGTGCTGACCGAGCAGCGCGACCGCGCGGTGTACGAGCTGCTCGACCTTCGCTACGGGGACTGCCAGATGGTCGTCGCCGGCCGCCGCGGCGACGAGCGCCTCGGGGAGTCCGAGCGCCGGCTCGGCGCGATGAGGATCGCGACCAAGTACCCGCGCACCGCGGAGCGCTACTTCGAGCAGACCGGGCGCCAGGCGGAGGTGATCGAGGTGAAGGGCTCGGTCGAGCTCGCGCCGCTGATCGGGCTCGCCGACGGGATCGTCGATCTCGTCGACACGGGGCGCACGCTGGCCGAGAACGACCTCGAGGTCCGCGAGCAGATCGCGCGCTCCACGGCGCGGCTGGTCGCCAACCGGATCGCGCACAAGCTCCGCCCGGCCGAGGTCGACGGCATCGTGGAGCGGCTGCGGGAGGCGACGGCGAGATGAGGGTGGAGCGGACCGATTGGGACGGGCACGAGGCCGCGGCGCTGGCGCGTTCCCTGCGCGCGACCCGTCCCGACCCCGAGGACGTCGTCGGCGCCGTCGCGGAGATCGTCCGCGATGTCGAGCGACGCGGCGACTCCGCCCTGCGCGAGCTGACCAAGCGGCTCGACGGCGTCGAGCCGCAGGGCTCGCTCCGGGTGCCCGCGGAGGAGATCGAGCGCGCGGGCGCCGAGGCGTCCGCGGATGTCCGCGAGGCGATGGACAAGGCGGTCGCGAACATCCGCGCCGTCGCGGAGGCGGAGCTGGCGGCGGTCTCGCCGGTCGATGTCGAGCTCGACGACGGTCAGCGGGTGAGAGTTGTCGAGGCGCCGGTCGGGGCGGCCGGGGTGTACGCGCCGGGAGGACGCGCGGCCTATCCGTCCTCGGTGCTGATGTGCTGCGTTCCGGCTCTGGCGGCGGGGGTCGAGCGCGTCGCCGTCGCATCGCCGCCTGCGCACGACGGGAGGCCGGCGACCGCCGTGCTCGCCGCCTGCGCCATGGCCGGCGTGGACGAGGTGTACGCGATCGGCGGAGCGCAGTCGATCGCGGCGCTCGCGATCGGCACCGAGGGCGTCCCGCCCGTCGACCTGATCGCGGGCCCGGGCAACCCCTACGTCGTCGAGGCGAAGCGGATGCTCTCCGCCCGGGTCGGGATCGACGGGATCGCCGGCCCGACCGAGCTCGTGGTCGTAGCCGGCGAGGACGCGGACCCGCGCCGGGTGTCGCTCGACCTCTGCGCCCAGGCGGAGCACGGGACCGACGGCCTGCTGGTCGCGATCTCGACCGCGCCCGAGATCGCCGAGCGGATCGCGACCCTGCTCGGGGAGCTCGCATCCGGGCGCCCCAGCGTCCCCGACGCCGCGGTGGCGGCGGTGACCGCCCCGGGGGTGGTCGAGGCGCTCGAGCTGGCCGACAGTCTCGCCCCGGAGCACCTCGAGCTTCAGCTCGACGACGCGGAGGGACGGGCACGCGGCCGCGTCGCGGGATGCGTCTTCGTCGGCCCCGGAGGCAGCGCCGCGTTCGGGGACTACGCGGCGGGCTCCAACCACGTGCTCCCGACCGGCGGGGCGGCGCGATTCGGGCGCCCGCTCGGACCGCGTACATTCCTGCGCCGGATGTCGATCGTCTCGATCCCCACCGGCGCGGCGGCCGCGCTCGCCCCGGCGGTGGGCGCGCTCGCGCGCGCGGAGGGCTTTCCGGTCCACGGCGAGTCGGCGGAGGCACGCGCGGGTGACAATGGAAGGGGTGTGAGCGAATGAGCAGGACGGCCGAGATCAAGCGCGGGACGAGCGAGACCGAGATCGCGCTGTCGATCGATCTCGACGGTGGCGAGATCGCGGTCTCGAGCGGGGTTGGTTTCCTCGACCACATGCTCGAGCTGCTCGCGCGTCACGGAAGGCTCGGCCTCACGCTCGAGGCGAGCGGAGACCTCGACACCGGCGCCCACCACACGACGGAGGACGTCGGGATCGCGCTCGGCCAGGCGATCGACGCAGCGCTTGGCGATCGCGCCGGGATCCGCCGTTACGGCTACATCGCTGTGCCGATGGACGAGGCGCTGGGGATCTGCGCGATCGACATCTCGGGACGGCCGCTGTGCCTCTTCGAGGCCGACCTCCCCCCGGTGTCGATCGCGGGATTCGACACCGAGCTGACCGAGGAGTTCTTCCGTGCCGTGGCGACGAACGCGAAGCTGACCCTGCACCTCGGCACTCGCTACGGGTCCAACGCCCACCACATGATCGAGGCGTGCTTCAAGGCGTTCGCGCGCGCGCTGCGCCAGGCGGTGGAGATCGATCCGGGCGAGAGCAGGGTCCCGTCCACCAAGGGGACCCTTACGTGACCGCGCCACGCCCGCATGCGGGCCTTCGGCCCGCATTACCGCTCGCCCTTCGGGCTCGCTCGCAGAGGACGTGGCGCGAGTGACGTTGGTCGCAGTGCTCGACTACGGGATGGGCAACCTGCGCTCGGTGGAGAAGGCGCTCGCGCGGGTCGGCGCCGAGGCGGAGATCACCCACGACCCCGAGCGGGTCCGGGCGGCCGACGGCGTGATCCTCCCCGGCGTGGGCGCGTTTCCGCGCGCGATGGAACGGGTGAGGGAGCTCGGCCTCGACGAGCTGGTCGGCGAGCGCCTCGCGGCGGGCGCACCGGTGCTCGGGATCTGTCTCGGCCTCCAGCTCCTGTTCGACTCCTCGGTCGAGAACGCCGGCGACGACGGCATCGGGCTGATGCGCGGACGTGTGGAGCCGCTCGCAGCCGACGGGCTCAAGGTGCCGCACATCGGGTGGTCCCCTGTGAGCTGGGAGCGCCCATCGACGCTGACCGAGGGACTCGACTCGGAGACGCCATTCTACTTCGTGCACTCGTTCACGCCGCGTCCGGAGAGCGCGGACGAGGTGCTGGGAACCGCGGCCTACGGCGAGCGCTTCGCGTGCGCGGTCGAGCGCCCGCCCCTGTACGGCGTCCAGTTCCACCCCGAGAAGTCGAGCTCCGCGGGTCTCCGCCTGCTCGCCAACTTCACCCGGATCTGCGCGTCGGTGAAGACTCCGGCGTGATCCTCTACCCCGCGGTCGACATTTGCGGCGGGCACGCCGTGCGGCTGATCCGGGGCGACTACGACCGGGAAACCGTCTACGACGCCGACCCCGTTGATGCCGCGTGCCGGTGGGTGGGACAGGGGGCGCGGTTCCTGCACGTCGTCGATCTCGACGGCGCCCGCGAGGGCCGCCCCGTCAACCTCGCTCAGGTGCGCCGGATCGCCGCGGGGGTCGAGGTACCGATCCAGCTCGGCGGCGGCCTGCGCGGCTCCGAGGCGATCGCCGAGGCGCTCGCGGCGGGAGTCTCGCGGGTCGTGCTCGGGACGGCCGCGCACTCGGACCCCGGGCTGGTCGGCGAGCTCGTCGCCGAGCACGGGGAGCGGATCGTCGTCTCGGTGGACGCACGCCAAGGCAACGTCGCGGTGTCGGGGTGGACCCGGGAGACGGAGACCGCGGCGCCGGACCTTCTGCGCGCGCTCGCCGAGCGCGGGGTGACGCGGTTCGTGTACACGCCGGTGGAAGTCGACGGCACGCTCGAGGGGCCCGCGCTCGACGACCTGAGGGTGGCCGCGGAGGTGACCGATGCGGAGCTGATCTACTCGGGCGGGGTCGGGTCGCTCGACGACCTGCGCGCGCTCGCCGGCCTCGGTCACGCTGGCGTCACCGGAGTGATCGTGGGGCGGGCGCTGTACGAGGGCCGGTTCACGGTCGCCGAGGGGCAGCGGGCCCTCGGCGGCCCCTAGTATCGGCGCCGTGGCGCTGGGACTCCTGACACGGCTTCGCGCGATTCCCTGGGTGGCGCTCTTCGCGGCCGCGAGGTTCCTGTACGAGCGCGGGCGCGAGTTCTGGGGCAATCTCACCGACGCGGAGCGGAGCGACCTCGGTGGCCTCGTTCGGAAGTCGAAGGGACGGCGCGGGAACCTCACCGACAGGGAGTACGAGCGGCTCAAGGACCTCGTGAAGAAGGGCTTCACGGGCGGCTTCTAGCAGGGGGATACCGACGCGTGACCGAGACGCCGGCCCTGTACGACCAGCTCGCGGAATGGTTTCCGCTGCTGTCGCCCCCGGAGGAATACGCGCCGGAGGCCGCCGAGTACCTGCGCGTGCTACGCGCCGCCGTGGACGGGCCGCTCGATGAGGTCCTCGAGCTCGGAAGCGGCGGCGGGAACAACGCCTCCCACCTGAAGCGCGACCTGCGGATGACGCTCGTGGACCTCTCGCCGGGAATGCTCGCGGTGAGCCGGAGGCTCAACCCCGAGCTCGAGCACGTCGAGGGCGACATGCGCTCCGTCCGGCTCGGAAGGACCTTCGACGCGGTCTTCGTCCACGACGCGGTCGCCTACCTGACCACCGAGGAGGACCTCGGCGCGGCGATCGCGACCGCGGTCGAGCACTGCCGGCCCGGCGGGGCGGTCTTGCTCGTCCCCGACTTCGTCGCCGAGTCGTTCGCCGAGGGCACCGAGCACGGCGGCCACGACGGGCCCGACCGCGCGCTGCGGTATCTCGAGTGGTGGTGGGACCCGGACCCCTCGGACGACACCCATGTGGCGGACTTCGCGTACCTGCTCAGGCTCCCGGACGGGTCGGTGGAGATCCGCCGCGATCGTCACGTGTGCGGCCTCTTTCCGCGGCGGACCTGGCTCGGGCTGCTCGCACAGGCCGGGGTGGACGCCGAGTCGGTTCCGATGGCGGAGGCCGAGGGGGAGCCGTTCGGGCGCGAGGCGTTCGTCGGCCGCCGGCCCGCGTAGCGGCTGTACCCTCGATCGATGGTCCTGAAGCGGGTCATACCGTGCCTCGACGTCGATCGCGGTCGGGTTGTGAAGGGAACGAACTTCGTCGGCCTGCGCGACGCGGGCGATCCGGTCGAGCTCGCGGCCCGGTACGACGCCGAGGGCGCCGACGAGCTGATCTTCCTCGACATCACGGCCTCGCACGAGCGCCGCGAGACGATCGTCGAGCTCGCCCGCCGCACCGCCGACAACGTGTTCATCCCGTTCACGATCGGCGGCGGGATCCGCTCAACCGAGGACGCGCAGGCGGTGCTCGACGCGGGGGCGGACAAGGTCTCGGTCAACTCCGCGGCGCTCGCCCGACCCGAGCTGGTCGGCGAGCTCGCCGAGGTGTTCGGCGCCCAGTGCGTGGTCGTCGCGATCGACGCGCAGAAATCAACTCCCGCGACGTCCTCCGCTTCGCGTCCGGGCGCCGCGGGGTCATCGCCGGGGCGGTGGCGTGTTTATGTAAACGGAGGGCGCGATCCCGTCGACCGTGAGGCGGTGGAGTGGGCGCGCGAGGTCGCCGAGCGGGGCGCGGGGGAGATCATGCTCACGAGCATGGACCGCGACGGGACCAGCGACGGCTACGAGCTGAAGCTGACCCGCGCCGTCGCCGACGCGGTCGGGATCCCGGTGATCGCGTCGGGGGGAGCGGGGGAGCTTGAGCACCTCTCCGCCGCGATCACCGAAGGGAGGGCGGACGCCGTCCTGTGCGCGTCGATTTTCCACTACGGCAAGTACCGGGTCCGGGACGCGAAGCGGCACCTCCGCGACGCCGGGATCCCCGTGCGCGTCTAGCGGAGCAACGACAACGCGACGAGCACCTCGGCGACCACTATCGCCGAGATCACGACGGCGACGAGCGCGACACGCCAGCTGAAAAGGCTGGAGCCGCTGTCCGCCGCCGGGTGGCCGTTGGCGTGTCCGGTGGCGTGTCCGTTGCCGTTCGCGGTCGGAAGGTCGAGCTCCTCGATCGGCCCCACGAGCTGTTCGACGAACGGAAGCGGAGGGCGTCGCAGGCCGCGCATGTGAAGCTCGCGATGGATCCGGTCCCGAAGCCGCGCCCCGGCGTCGCGCTCGAGCGCGAACTCCCACACGTCGACGGTGCCGTTTCGCCGCGCGGCGACGAACATCGCCCCCCGCACGCGCCGCCGCGGATGCTCGTAGGGCGACCGCCCGCTGACCGTCAGGCCCTCCATGTCGCGGAGGTCGATCCTCAGCTCCGGACCCCCCGAGGCGCTGAACCGAAGTCCGTCGGACTCGAGCTCGAGCGTGCCTCTGGTGATCGGGCCGTCGTGCGCCGGGTCGCCCCGGAGATAGTCGGCGCGAACGGTGACCGGGGTGCTCTCCACGGTCGCTGCGGGCATGCGCACCTGTTCGCCCGCTCAGCTCGAAATCCTGAAAGAAACCCTGCGAATCAGCCGGGTTTGCGCTTCCTGGGCTTCCGCTTGTCCTTCTTGGGCGGCTCGTTCGCGCCCTTCGAGCCCCCGGACTCCTTGCGGCGCCTCCTCGGCTCCAGGCCGGTGATGCTCGCGTAGCCGGTCAGGTACAGGCGCTTCCCATCGGAGACCATCGGGTTGTACTCGCCGCGATCGATGTTGTAGACGGGCTTTCCGCTCGCGATGTCGAACCCGACCGTCTTGTCGAGGTCGACATCGGAGAGGTAGAAGATCTCCCCGATCACGCTCCCGGCGCCGCTGATCTCTCCCCCGACGGCGGTGCTCCACATCTCGGCGCCGCTCCTCGCGTTCAGCCCGTACGCGGTCCCCCCATTGGTGCCGATGAACACGCCCGGCGGCGTCCCGGGAGCGTCGGCGACCGCGGGCGCCGCGTACACGTACCCGTCCAGGGACCGGCTCCACGCCAGGTCCCCGGTGCCCTCCTCGAAGCTGTACACGCGGCCGTCGGCGTTGCCGGCGTACACGCGCCCGAAAGCGACCGCCGGGGTGGAGTAGAACCGACCCGAGCGCCCGAAGCCGGCGCCGAGGTCGGACGCCTGCCACCGCACGGCGCCGTCCTGTGCCCGGATCGCGTACATCTCGCCGGCGTAGTCGCCCACGTACAGGGTGCCGTCGTGAAGCGCCGGCCCGGCCTTGACGTTGCCCGCGGTTGGCGTCTGCCACGCGACCTTGCCCTTGTCCTCGTCCAGCGCCCACACGTTGCCGCTCTCGTCGCCGAAGAAGACGCGGCCGCCCGCGACCACGGGGGAGGACTCCGAGCGGCCGGGAAGCTCTCGCCGCCACACCACCTTCCCGCTCTTCGCGTTCAGGGCGACCGCCTGCCCGGGCTCGAGCGTCGTCAGGTAGAGGCGCTTGTGGGCGAACGCCGGGGCGGAGGCGCTGAGCTTGCCGATCCGCTGCTTCCACTTCACGTTCCCGGTCTCGGAGTTGATCGCGAACACCTTCGCGTCGTTGCTCATCACGTAGACGGTGCTGCGGACGACGATCGGCGAGAACTCGAGCAGCTCCTCGGCGTCGAAGTGCCACAGCATCCGGTACGGCGGCTTGAGGCCCTTGGCGGGCACGTACCGGGTCCGGGCCCGATTGAGCCCGTACAGCGGCCAGTTGACCGTCTTCTCCTTCGCCTTCTTCTCCTGCACCTCCCGCGCCTCGAACGTGACCCCCGTGTTGACCACGTCCCCGGGCCGCTTCAGCACGAGGTAGGCGACGGCGACCGCCCCGACCACGACCAGTGCCGCGCCGGCGCCCACGGCTGCACGCCGGGGCACTGACCACGCCCGCCAGATCTCCAGCAGTCGGCCCATCCGCGAAGTCCCTCATGCTACGGAACGGCCGTGACCGCCCCGACCGTCCCCGACGACCCCGCCGACCTCGGGGAGCGCCTCGCCTCGCTCCCCGGGCTCGACCGGGTCCGCGAGGCGGCCGGCGAGCTGCCGGTCTACCTCGTCGGTGGCGCCGTTCGCGACCTGCTGCTGGGGCGCGAGCGTGCCGATCTCGACCTGGTGATCGAGGGGGACGTCGAGGAGCTCGCGGGGCGGTTGGGCGGGGAGGTCGTGGCGCACGAGCGCTTCGCGACCGCGAAGCTGAGCGTGGGCGAGATCGAGCTCGACCTCGCGGGCGCGCGGGCGGAGGAATACCCGCGTCCCGGCGCGCTTCCCGAGGTGCGCCCATCGACGCTGGCCGGCGACCTCGCGCGGCGCGACTTCACGATCAACGCGATGGCGGTCCCGCTCCAGGGCGAGCCGGAGGTGATCGATCCCCATGGCGGTCGCGCGGACCTGGAGCGAGGCCTGCTTCGGGTCCTTCACGAGCGCTCGTTCACCGACGATCCCACCCGGGCGCTTCGCGCCGCGCGATACGCGACGCGCTTCGGATTCGCCGTCGAGCCCGAGACCGAGCGGCTGCTCCGTGCGGCCGATCTGGACACGGTCTCCGTGGACCGCATCGAGGCGGAGCTGCTGAGGCTGGCCGCTGAGCCGGACCCGCGTGCCGGCTTCGAGCTCCTCGCCGGCTGGGGCCTGCTCGATCTCCGCGATGGCGTCGGGGCGCTGATCGACGCGGTTGTCGCGCTCCTCGAGCAGCCGCCCTGGGAGGGCACCGTCGACCGCGCCCTCGCCGTGCACGCCGCGGTGACGGGCCGCGCGCCCGGGGCCGCGGGACGACTCCGCGACCTGCTCGCCTCGGCGCGAGCGCTCGCCGCCGCCTCCCCGCAACGGCCCTCCGAGGCCGTCGACCTCGTTCGCGGGCACGGCGAGATCGAGCTCGTGCTGGCTCGCGCAGTGGGCGCCGAGTGGCTCGACCGATACCTGACCGAGTGGAGCTCCGTGAGGCTCGAGATCACGGGCGAGGACCTGCTCGCGGCCGGGATCCCCGAGGGGCCGGCGCTGGGTCGGGGGCTGAGCGAGGCCCTGCGGCGCAAGCTGGACGGCGAGGTCTCGGGCCGCGACGCCGAGCTCCGCGTCGCCCTCGAGGCCGCCCGCGAATAAGAAGCGCCCGATCTGCGAGCAGATCGGGCGGGTTGGAATGGCATCCTGACGGCATGGAGTGGCGAGAGAGCGACGGCGTGCGGTGGCTCGAGGCCGAGGTCGGCGGCGCGAGGGTCGCGTTCACGACCCGGCTCGGCGGGGTCAGCGCGGACCCCTACGAGGCCCTCAACCTCGGGATCCTGACCGGCGACAGGCGCGAGGCGGTGCGCGAGAACCGCCATCGCGCCGCCGCGGCGCTCGACCTGCGACCCGAGCACGTCGTGATCGCCCGCCAGGTCCACGGGGCGGAGATCGAGACCCACGACGGCCCGCCGAGCCCGCCCGCCTACGCGGAGCCCGGCCCGGACCTTCCGTCGTTCGACGGGCACGCAAGCGACCGGGTCGGGCTCGCGCCGCTCGTGTTCGTAGCCGACTGCCTTCCGGTCGCGCTCGCGGGGGCCCGAGGCGTGGCGATGCTTCACTGCGGATGGCGCGGGCTGG
Source organism: Solirubrobacterales bacterium (assembly GCA_050697195.1). Taxonomy (GTDB): domain Bacteria; phylum Actinomycetota; class Thermoleophilia; order Solirubrobacterales; family 70-9; genus DASPWW01. Next base: position 12,812 of record JBOGZL010000051.1, on the reverse strand, counting down.
CGGCGGGGATCGTCGAGCGCGGCGCGGATGCGGTCGATGCGGATGCCGCCGTGGTCGGCCCCGGTATCGGGCCGTGCTGCTACGAGGTCGGCGAGGAGGTGCTCACCGCGTTCGAGGGCCTGGGCGAGGGGGTCAGCGAGGGCCGGATGCTCGACCTGCCGGAGGTCGCGCGCCGCGTCCTCGATCGCGCCGGGGTGGGCTCGGTCGAGGCCTCGGACCTGTGCACGAGCTGCAACCCCGGGCTCTTCTACTCCCACCGACGCGACGGCGGGCGGACCGGGCGCCAGGCGGGCCTCGTGTGGAGGGAGGGGTGATGCCGGGGCTGATCCACGGCCTGGAGGCCGAGGTCATTCGTCGCAATCTCGAGCGCGTCCGCGAGCGCGCGGGACCCGACGTGGAGGTCCTCGCGGCGACCAAGTACGTGCCGGAGGAGGAGATGGGCGCGCTGGAGGCCGCGGGGGTCGCGCTGGTGGGGGAGAACCGGCTCCAGGACATGGAGCGCAAGCAGCAGCGATGGGGCGAGGCCTTCGCCTGGGACTTCATTGGCAACCTCCAGAGCCGCAAGGTCAAGGACCTCGTCGGCCGCGTGCGCTTGATCCACTCCCTGGCGACAGAATCGGCGCTCGCCCAGCTCGAGCGCCACGCCAGCCCGGATACCGAGGTGCTGGTCGAGGTCAACGTCGCGGGCGAGGGCTCGAAGGGCGGGATCGAGCCGGCGGAGCTCGACGGGTTCATCGCCCGCTGCCCGGCCGAGGTCGTGGGCCTGATGACGATGCCCCCGTTCACCCAGGATCCCGAGCGGTCGCGCCCGTACTTCGTCCGCCTCGCCGAGCTCGCCGGCGAGCGCGGCCTCGGTCGCCTCTCGATGGGCACGAGCCAGGACTGGGAGGTAGCGCTCGACGAGGGCGCGACCATCCTTCGCCTCGGCACGACGCTGTACGGCGGCTGAGGCTTCCCAACGGCGGAATCAACGTCGGCGGGCACGCCGAACCAGGCATAATTGATCGCGGCGACCGCCCACGGAGCGGAGGAAAACCCCGCCGGGAAGCGAAAGCGCCACTGATGGCCCTGCGCGACACATGGCACCGTGCCCTCGTCTACTTCGGCCTCGCCGAGGACTACGAGGAGGGCCCCGAGCACTATGAGCCCGACACCTCGGCCGAGGGAGAGCCGTTCGAGACCGTGCCGGGCGAGGTCGAGCAGGCACCGCGCCGCGAGGCGCGGACCGGCTCGGTGAGGCGACTCGACCGTTACCGCCAGCGCGACGAGATCGACGACATCTTCGCCGACGAGTCGCCGACCACGACAGCGCCCACCCGAGACCGCGTCCTTCGCCCGGTCGGCAACGGCGGCGCCGACGTCCAGGTGCACCTGGTCACCCCGAGGACGTTCAACGACGCCCAGGAGGTCGCGGACCGGTTCAAGCGCTCGATCCCCGTGATCATGAACCTCCAGTCCGCCGACACCGAGCTCTCGCGGCGGCTGATCGACTTCGCCTCCGGGATGACGTACGCGCTCGACGGCGGGATGCAGAAGATCGCCGAGAAGACCTTCCTGCTCACCCCGCGCAACGTCGAGGTGTCCGCCGAGCAACAGGCCCGGCTCGTCGAGAAGGGCTTCTTCAACCAGAGCTGATCGCCGGGACCCGGGCAGCGAGGGAGGGTGGGAGGGAGGGACCTCGCCGCCGATTGCAGGGTTAGGGGTCTATAGCGCCCCTAAGGCTGCACTCGATGCCCCGGGTGCCGGGAGTGGCGCTCATCTGACAGATTTCGGGCCGTGTTCACGGTTGCGAACCGCGCCTTTCCACCGCCGATGCGGATCGGGTTCGCTGGCGCGGGCAACATGGCAGCCGCCATGGCCCGCGGCTGGGCGAAGCTCGAGGAAGGGGAAGAGCCTCCGGCCAAGTCGATGGCGTTCGCAGATGCCGGCTCCGGACGGGCAGCGCAACTGGCAAGCGAAGTGGAAGGCGAGGAGGTCGCCGACGTGAGGGCGCTGCCCCAGCGCTCGGACGTGATCGTGCTGACCGTGAAGCGCACCGCTCTGGACGAGCTGGCTGGAGAGTTGGAGGGCGATCTCCCGCCCCTGATCTCGGTCCTTGCCGGCGTCCCACTGGCCCAAGTCCAAGATGCGTTCCCCGACACACCCGTCCTGAGGGCGATGCCCAACCTCGCGGTCGAGGTCCGGCGGGGGGTGACCTGCTACGTGCCCTCGGATGACGGAATCGGCGACGAGGTCGAGCAGGCCCTGACCTCGTTGCTGGGCCATCTGGGCGCGCTGTGCGCGATCGAGGATGAGCTCATCGACGCCGCGACCGCGATCATGTCCTCCTCTCCTGCGTACCTCGCGGTCTTCTCGCAGGCGCTCGTCGATGCCGCGCAGCGCGAAGGCCTGAATCCGAAGGTCGCGCACTCTCTCGTCTCCGAGACCATGGCCGGCACGGCCGAGCTGCTGCACCAGCGTGGAACGGAGTCGGTCCGCGCCGCCGTCGCATCCCCAGGCGGGGCGACCGAGGCGGGGCTCGCGGCGCTGGCCGAGCGCGATCTCGAGGCGGCGATCCACGAAGCGGTAAGGGCCTCGATGGAGAGGATGCGTCGATGAGCGTGCTGGTGGCGCTCGGCCGCAACGAAATCGCGGACTACGTCTCGGCGCTGTTCCTCGTCTACCTGATCCTGATCTTCGCCCGCGTGCTCCTGTCGTGGATTCCCCGGATCCCATACAACCCCTACCTGCGCGCGGTGATCGACTTCATCCACCAGGTGACCGACCCGTATCTGAACCTCTTCCGGCGCTTTCTCCCGCCGCTCGGCGGGCGCGGCTTCGCCCTCGACCTGAGCCCGATCCTGGCGATCATCCTGCTGCTGGTCGCCCAAGCGGTCGTCGTCGGGCTGATTCGCGGTTGAGCGCGTCCGCGCGCGGCTGGGTCCGGGCGCTCGCGCTCGGGGGCCTCGTGGTGCTGGCGGACCAGGTCACCAAGGCGATCGCGGCGAGCGCGCTCGGACCGGGGGAGCGAATCGGCATCGGGCTCGGGTTCGAGCTCGCCGACGTCCGAAACCGCGGGATCGCGTTCGGGCTGCTCTCCGACGGCCAGACCCTGGTGATCGTGGTGACGGCGGTGGCGCTGGCGCTGGTGCTCGGCTACTTCGCGCTCGCGCCCGCCCGCCCCGGACTGTGGGTCGGCGTCGGGCTTCTGCTGGGCGGGGCGATCGGCAACCTCGCGGACCGGGTCCGTGCCGACGAGGTCACGGACTTCATCGACCCTCCGCTGTGGCCCGCGTTCAACGTCGCCGACATCGCGATCGTGCTCGGGATCGTCCTGATCGTGCTCGTCCACCGACCCCATGCCGAGCCCGCACGCTGAGATAGTCCATAGGGACGAGTCCGTGGTGGTGGTCGACAAGCCCGCGGGGCTTGTCGTGCACCCCGCGCCCGGTCACAGCGGCGAGACGCTCGTGGATCAACTCGCGGGAATCGCGGCCGGTGGCCCCTCGGAACGCCCGGGGATCGTTCACCGCCTGGACCGGGACACCTCGGGGTTGATGGTCGTCGCAGCGTCGGACGACGCGTATCGCGATCTCACCCGTCAGGTGCGCGAGCGCACCGTCGGTCGCCACTATCTCGCCCTGGTCGAGGGTCGCCTCTCCTCGAGGGAGGGGACGATCGACGCCCCGGTGGGGAGGGCCCGCCGCGCCCGAGAGCGGATGGCGGTGGGCGGGGTCCGGCCGCGCGAGGCCCGAACCCACTTCGAGGTCGCGGAGACGCTGCCCTCGGACACGCTGGTGGACGTCGCGCTCGAGACCGGTCGCACGCATCAGATCCGCACCCACTTCGCGGCGATCGGGCATCCGGTGTGCGGCGATCGGCGCTACGGCGCCGCGCTCAGGCACGGGCTGGAGCGCCAGTTCCTGCACGCGCGGCGGCTCGCCTTCCGGCACCCCGGGACGGGAGCCGAGATGAGCTTCGAGTCCCCGCTTCCCGGCGACCTCGCGGCGGCCCTGAAACAGGCTCGCGAGGCGTAGCGGGCTCTACAATCGCGCGAACGGTAATCGACCCCTGCCCGACGGCAGCGGGGCCCTGCCCGGCTCGCGCCGGGTCCCCGCGCCACGGGCGGCGGACACGCAAATCGAAAGGGTGCTCAATTGGCCGAGGTAGGAATAAGAGAGCTGCTGGAGGCCGGTGTCCATTTCGGCCACCAGACGCGGCGCTGGAACCCGCGCATGGGCCGCTACATCCATGGCGAGCGCGACGGGATCCACGTCATCGACCTGCTCCAGACGCAGAAGCTGCTCGAGCAGGCAAGCGAGTTCGGCGGCGAGCTCGCCCGCAAGGGAGGAACCATCCTCTTCGTGGGGACCAAGAAGCAGGCCCGCGACGCGGTCGAGGAGTGGGCGAAGCGTTCGGGCATGCCGTTCGTCAACCAGCGCTGGCTTGGCGGCCTGCTGACGAACTTCAGCACGATCTCGAAGCGCATCGACCGGCTCCACGAGCTCACCGGGCTCTCCGAGGGAGGCCAGCTCGACCTGCTCCCGACCAAGGAGCGAATGGCACGCGAGGCCGAGCTCCAAAAGCTCGAGTACAACCTCGGAGGCGTCCGCGACATGAAGCGACTTCCGCAGGCGATCTTCATCACGGACCTGAAGACCGAGGCGATAGCGCTGCGCGAGGCCGAGCGACTTCGGATCCCGATCATCGGGCTGGTGGACACGAACTGCGACCCGAACCCGGTCGACTACGTGATCCCGGGGAACGACGACGCGATCCGGTCGTGCGGACTGGTGATCCGCGCCGTGGGCGAGAGCGTGAGCGAGGGCGCCGGGGCGTGGCGCACCGAGGAGGAACGTCGCCGCGCCGAGGAGGAGCGCAAGCGCCGCGACGAGGAAGAGCGTAAGCGCCGCGAGGAGGAGGCTCGCAAGCGAGCCGAGGAAGAGGAGCGTGCGAAGGCGGAGGCGGCCGAAGCGAAGTCCGCGGAAGCCGGCGGCGACGCCGCGACGCCCGGCCGCGAAGCGGAGGACGTCGCGGGCGGTGGCTCCGGCGAGTCCGGGGAGGCCGTGGAGGCGAAGTGACCCCCACGGTGAGCGCAGCCGACGTGAAGGCGCTTCGCGAGCGCACCGGCGCGGGGATGATGGACTGCAAGGCGGCGCTCGAGGAGGCGGGCGGCGACACGGACAAGGCGATCGAGCTCCTTCGGGTCAAGGGCCAGGCGTCGGCGGCGAAGCGCAGCGGCCGGTCCACCCGCGAGGGCGCGGTCAGCTCCTACATCCACGCCACCGGCAGGGTCGGGGTCCTGGTCGAGGTCCAGTGCGAGACGGACTTCGTCGCCCGCACGGACGACTTTCGCGAGTTCGGGCGCGAGGTCGCCGTGCACATCGCGGGCGCCGCGCCACCGCCCCTGTACGTCTCCAAGGACGAGATTCCCGACGACGCCCGGGACGCCGAGCGCAACGTGCTCGACCTGCGGGCGCGCGAGGACGGCAAGCCGGACGAGGTCGTCGAGCAGGTGGTCGGGGGCCAGCTCGCCAAGTGGGAGCGCGAGGTCGCCCTGCTCGAGCAGGAGCACATCAACACCGATCGCTACGAGGGCAAGACGATCGGGGAGCTGCGAGCCGAGATCGCCTCGAGGACCGGTGAGAACGTCGAGATCACCCGCTTCGCCCGATTCCAGGTCGGGGAGGAGTAGTTGGCCGACCCCGCGTTTCGACGCGTGCTGATCAAGCTCTCGGGCGAGTCCCTGATGGGGGGGCTGGAGTACGGAACCGACGCGGCGCGCGTGGAGCGGATCGCCGCCCAGGTTCGCGGAGTCTCCGAGCGGGGCATCGAGGCGGCGCTGGTCGTCGGGGCGGGGAACATCTACCGTGGGCTTGCCGGCGCCGCGCGCGGGATGGATCGCGCCACCGCCGACTACATGGGGATGCTCGCGACCGTCCTCAACGCGCTCACGCTCCAGGACGCGCTCGAGAAGCTCGGTGCCCACACCCGGGTCCTGTCCGCGATCACCGTCACCGAGGTCGCCGAGCCCTACATCCGCCGCAGGGCGATCAGGCACCTCGAGAAGGGGAGGGTCGTGATCTTCGCCGCCGGGACCGGGAACCCGTTCTTCACCACCGACACCGCGGCCGCCCTGCGGGCGCTCGAGATCCACGCCGACGCGATCCTGATGGGCAAGCACGGGACCGACGGCGTCTACGACGCCGACCCCGCCGCGCACCCGGATGCGCGCTTCCTCCCCGAGATCACCCATCGTGAGGCGATCGAGCGCGGGCTGCGGGTGATGGACTCGACCGCGCTCTCGCTTTGCATGGACAACCGGCTACCGATCTACGTCTTCGACATCGCGGACGAGCGCAACCTGGAACGCGTCGTCTCCGGCGAGCGGGTGGGTACGCTGGTCAGCGCCGACGGGCGTGCGGTCACCACAGACCATGCGACGGCGGACGCGGGAGCGAGCGAGCGTCATGACCGGTGATTCGAGTCGCGAGCGAGCGGGAGCAGAGCACGTCGCATGAGTGATCTGACAGACGAGCTCCTTGATGACGCCCGGGACCGGATGCAGAAGTCGGTCGAGTCGACTCGCAACGAGCTCGGGACCGTGCGCACCGGGCGCGCCTCCCCGCACCTGCTCGATCGCGTCACCGTCGACTACTACGGGACCGAGACGCCGCTGAAGCAGATCACGCAGGTCGCGGCCACGGACGCCCACCTGCTCACCCTCACCCCCTACGACAAGTCGTCGATCTCGGCGATCGAGAAGTCGATCCTGGAGTCCGACCTCGGCATAACCCCGAACAACGACGGCAACGTGATCAGGCTCCAGATCCCCGAGCTGACCGAGGAGCGCCGCGAGGAGCTCGTCAAGGTCGTCCACGGCGTCGCCGAGGAGGGTCGCGTCGCGGTCCGCAACATCCGCCGCGACGTGATGCACGACCTGCGCGAGCTGAAGAAGGAGGGCGAGGCGGGGTCCGACGAGGAGCACCGCGCCGAGGTCGAGCTCCAGAAGGCGACCGACGGCGCGATCAAGGAGATCGACGGGCTGCTCAAGGGGAAGGAAGAGGAGATACTGGAGGTGTGAACGCGGCGAGGTACGTCGCGATCATCACCGACGGGAACGGCCGCTGGGCCCGGGAGCGCGGGCTCGAGCCGATCGAGGGCCACCGGGCGGGAGCGGACACCGTCAAGGCGCGGTTGCGCGACGCGGTTCGGTTCGGGATCGAGGAGCTGACCGTGTACTCGTTCTCGACCGAGAACTGGTCGCGACCGAAGGCCGAGGTCGACGGCCTGATGCGGATGTTCGCGGAGCGGATAGAGCTCGAGACTCCCGAGCTGCACGCCGAGGGTGTCCGGATGCGGTTCATCGGGCGCCGCGACGGGATCGCGTCGGACCTGGTGAAGCGGATCGAGTGGGCGGAGGAGCTGACGCGCGCCAACGGGCGGATCACCCTGTTCGTCGCCTTCAACTACGGCGGGCGGGCGGAGATCGTGGACGCCGCGAGGGCGTTCGAGGGCGAGACCGAGGACGAGTTCCGGCGCCACCTGTACGCGCCCGAGATGCACGACCCCGACCTCCTGATCCGCACCAGCGGGGAACTTCGCACGTCGAACTACCTCCTGTGGCAGTGCGCGTACTCGGAGCTCGTGTTTCGCGACGAGCTCTGGCCCGACTTCTCCCGCGAGGCCTTCCGCGCGTCGCTGGACGAGTTCGAGGCGCGCCAGAGACGCTTCGGCGCCCGGTAGTCGGCTAGGGTCGGGTCTCGATGGCTGCCCGCAGGTCCCGCCGAAGGCGCTCATCCGGAGCGCGCGGCACCCGCGAGCCGCGATCGCTGGAGGACCCCACCGCGCTGTTCGACGCTGACCCGCCGGCGCCCGAGCCGCGGCGCGCTCGCCCCGGGGGGTTCGTTCCTCCCGAAGGCGAGCCACCGCCCGAGAGGCTCGAGCAGCCGCGCGCGGAGGGGCGGGGCACACGCCGCGCACGGTTCGAGACGCTCGCCCGGACGCTGGTCGCGGTCCCGTGGATCATCTTCGCGATCCTGATCATCATCGCCGGGGGCGTCCCGTTCATGATCGCGATGATCGGCCTCGCCTTCCTTGGGATGGTCGAGTACTTCCGGATGACCTCGGACGCGCGACCGTTCGTGCCGGTCGCGTTCGCGGTCGTCGGCGGGACGATCGTCGCAGCGCACTACGGCACCGGTCGGGACGCGGCGCTGGTCGCGGGGCTCTCGTTCCCGCTGATGTTCGCGTTCGCCCTCGGCCGCCCCTCGCGCGAGGGGATCACCGTGTCGCTCAGCGTGACGCTGCTCGGGATCGCGTGGATCGGGGCGCCCTTCGCCCATGCGGTGCTCCTGCGCGACCTACCGCTGCACGGGGGGGCGCTGCTCGTCGACGTCCTGGTGGCGACCTTTGCCGCCGACACCGCCGCGTACCTGGGCGGTCGCCTCTTCGGGCGCCACCCGCTCGCCCCGAGCCTGTCCCCGAACAAGACGCTCGAGGGATTGGCGGCCGGCTTCGTCGGCGGCACGCTCGGGTTCTGGTTCGCGGGCCTGTACCAGGACTGGCTCTCGGGAACCGACGCGATCCTGATGGGCGCGTGCATCGCGGCCGTGGCCCCGATGGGCGACCTGTTCGAGTCGATGATCAAGCGAGACCTCGGCGTCAAGGACACGGGCCGGGCCTTCGGCCCCCACGGCGGCCTGCTCGACCGCCTCGACGCGGTCCTGTTCACGGTCGTCGCGGGCTTCTACCTCTCGATCGTGCTCGTCTATTAGCCGTCCCTAGACTTTTCAGGATGAAGAAGCTCCTGATCCTCGGCTCGACGGGGTCGATCGGCATCCAGGCGCTCGACGTCGTGGGCGCGTCGGACGAGCTCGAGGTCGTCGGCCTGGCGGCTGCCGGGCGCTGGGAGCCACTCGTCGAGCAGGGGCGCGAGCACGGCGTCCCGGTCGCGCTCGCCGATCCCGCCGCCGCGCTCCAGGCACGCGAAGCCTGGAAGGGCCGCGTGCTCGGCGGGGAGGAGGGGATCCGCGAGTTGATCGCGACATCCGACGCCGACCTCGTGCTGAACGCGATCGTCGGCTCGGCGGGGCTCGGGCCGACGATCGCCGCGCTCACGGAGGGGATCGAGCTGGCGCTCGCGAACAAGGAGAGCCTCGTGGTCGGCGGCGAGCTCGTGACCGTGCTCGCCGAGGCGACCGACACCCGGATCATCCCCGTCGACTCCGAGCACTCGGCTCTGCACCAGCTCGTCCGGGGCGAGACCGGCCACGTCGATCGGCTGGTCCTGACCGCCTCCGGGGGGCCCTTCCGGGGCCGCAGCGACCTCGCGGACGTCACACGCGAGGAGGCGCTCGCCCATCCGACGTGGGAGATGGGCGGAAAGATCACGATCGACTCGGCGACCCTGATCAACAAGGGGCTCGAGGTGATCGAGGCCCATCACCTCTTCGGCGTCTCGTACGAGCGCATCGACGTCCTCGTCCACCCGCAGTCGATCGTCCACGCGATCGCCCACCTCAACGACGGCGCCTCGCTCGCCCACCTCGGCTATCCGGACATGCGGGTTCCGATCTCCTACGCATTGAACTTCCCCGAGCGCGCCGACGTCGACGTCCCGACGCTCGATCTCGCCGACGCGGCCGAACTGACGTTCGAGGAGCCCGACCTCGACGCGTTCCCGTGCCTGCGGCTGGCGCGCGAGGCGGGCGAGGCGGGGGGGACGGCGCCGTGCGTCCTCAACGCCGCAAACGAGATCGCGGTGGCGGCGTTTCTCGACGGGCGGATCGCGTTCACGGGAATCGCCGAGGTCGTCGAGGGATCCCTCGCGGCGTTGCCCACGACCGAGCCAACCCACTTCGAGGACCTCTACGCGGCCGACGCCGCCGCGCGCGAGGAGGCGGCTCGCATGGTCGACCGGGCGAACGGCGGCGCGCCGGGCGCGGGGAAAACGAGCGGCGGAAGAGCCACGACGTGAGCTGGGTCCTCGCCTTCGCCGGGTTCGCGGCGCTGATCATCCTGCACGAGTTCGGCCACTTCGTCGCCGCGAAGGCGACCGGGATGCGGGTCGAGCGCTTCTACCTCTTCTTTCCCCCTGCGATCGCGAAGATGAAGCGGGGGGAGACGGAGTACGGGATCGGCGCGATCCCGCTCGGAGGCTTCGTGAAGATCACCGGGATGAACCCGGACGAGGAGCTTCCGCCCGAGGTCGCGCCGCGTGCGTACTACCACCAGCCGGTGTGGAAGCGGATCGTGACGATCGCGGCGGGACCGGCGATGAACCTCCTGATCGCCTTCCTGCTCCTGTTCTTCCTCGCCTTCGGCGTCAGCGAGCCGACCCAGGACGTCGGTGAGATCGAGGCGGGCTCGCCCGCCTCGAAGCAACTCCAGCCCGGCGACCACATCGTCGCCGTCGATGGCGAGCGGGGCGACCAGCTCGACCTCGCCCGGGCGATCAACAAGCACAAGTGCGACGGCGAGCAGACCGACGGCTGCAAGGCGGCGACCCCCGCCCGGGTGACGATCGAGCGCGACGGGCAGGAACAGGTGCTGCGGATCACGCCCGCCTACGACGCGGATCTCGACCGCAGCCGGTTGGGGTTCAGCTATGCGACAGATCCGGTCAACCCCACGGTGCCGGAGGCGGCACGGATCTCGGTCGACTTCATGTGGCAGGTGACGAGCGCGACCGTGAGCGTGATCGCCCGCCTGTTCGATCCCGAGCAGCGCGAGCAGATCTCCGGCGTGGTGGGAGGCTACGAGACGACGCGCCAGGCGATCGAGTTCGACACCCGGCGCGCCCTCACCCTGGTCGCGATCATCAGCCTCTCGCTGGCGGTGATCAACCTGTTCCCCTTCCTCCCTCTCGACGGCGGGCACATCTTCTGGAGCCTGGTCGAGAAGGTCCGCGGCAAGCCGGTCCCGTTCTCGGTCATGGAGCGGGCGGGCGTGGTCGGGTTCATCCTCGTCCTGCTCCTGTTCCTGGTCGGGTTATCGAACGACATCGACCGGCTCAGCGGCGAGGGCTTCGACGTGCGATAGCGTTCGAGCGGGAGAAGCGGTATGGCGATCACCACCGCAGAGCGCTACGCGAGCGCGGGCCCGGGAAGGGACCTGATCGCGCGGAACTTCGCCGAGGCGTTTGCGACCACGGTCGAGCGACTCGGGGACGAGGTGGCGGTTCGGACCGCTGATGACGAGGTGACGCTGAGCTGGAACGAGCTCCGCGCCCGGGCGGCGGCGATCGCCGGCGGGCTCAGGAGCCTCGGCGTCTCGAAGGGCGACACGGTGGCATTGATGCTCAACAACCGTCCCGAGTTCCTGCCGATCGACCTCGGGGCGGTGCACCTCGGGGCGGTCCCGTTCTCGATCTACCAGACGCTGGCGCCCGAGCAGATCCGCTACGTGGTCTCCGATGCCGGCGCCCGGGTCGCGTTCGTGGAGTCGATGTTCCTGCCCCAGCTCCTCGCGGCGAAGGAGGATCTCCCGGACCTCGAGCACGTCGTCGTCGTGGACGGCGACGGAGGCACCCACACGCTCTCCGAGCTCGAGGCGATCGACCCCGACTTCGACCCCTCGGGGCTCGTCGAGGAGATCGAGGCCGATGACCTCCTCACCCTGATCTACACCTCCGGCACCACCGGTCCGCCGAAGGGGGTCCAGCTCACGCACCGCAACCTGATGAGCCTGGTCACCGGGGTCGAGGACATGCTCTCGCTCCCGGAGCGCGGCGCGAAGGTGATCTCGTGGCTCCCGGCCGCGCACATCGCGGAGCGCGCAGCGAACTACTACCTGCCGATGATCCGGGGGGTCCAGGTCACGATCTGCCCGGACCCGCGCCAGATCGTCGACTTCCTCCCCCGCGTTCACCCGACCTGGTTCTTCGCGGTCCCGAGAATCTGGGAGAAGATGAAGGTCGGGATCGAGGCGAACCTCGCGAAGCTCCCCGACGAGCAGCGCGAGGGCGCCCAGGGGGCGGTCGCGGCGGCGGTCAAGAAGGTGAAGCTCGAGAGCGGAGGGCAGGAGGTGCCCGGGGAGCTCGCCGACGCGGTCGCGAAGGCGGACGAGGCGCTGTTCGCGCCGCTGCGCGCCCAGCTCGGGCTCGACGAGCTCGTCGCGGTCAACGTCGGGGCCGCCCCGACCCCGATCGAGGTGCTCGAGTTCTTCCACGCGATCGGGGTGCCGATCGGCGAGCTGTGGGGAATGTCCGAGACGTGCGGGGTCGCGACATGCAACCCGCCGGAGCGAATCAAGATCGGCACAGTGGGGCCGCCGGTGCCGGGGGTCGAGATCAAGCTCGCGGAGGACGGCGAGGTGATGGTTCGCAGCGATGCGGTGATGCCCGGCTATCGCAACATGCCGGAGAAGAACGCGGAGACGATCGACGAGGACGGGTGGCTGCTCACCGGCGACATCGGCGAGCTCGACGAGGACGGCTACCTGCGGATCGTCGACCGCAAGAAGGAGCTGATCATCACCGCGGCGGGAAAGAACCTCTCGCCCGCGAACATCGAGGCGAAGCTGAAGATGATCCCGCTCGTGGACCAGGCGGTGGCGATCGGCGATCGGCGCCAGTTCGTGAGCGCGCTGCTGACCCTCGACCCGGACGTGACGGCGGCGTGGGCCGAGCGAGAGGGGATCGAGTCACGGGACCTCCGCTCGCTCGCCACCGAGCCACGACTGCTCGAGGAGATCCAGCGCGGCGTCGACGGCGCGAACGAGGGGCTGGCCCGGGTCGAGGGCGTGAAGCGGTTCAAGGTCCTGCCCGAGCCGTGGGAGCCCGGCGGCGACGAGCTCACCCCGACGATGAAGCTGAAGCGCAAGCCGATCGC
>JBOGZL010000050.1:0-7042 GCA_050697195.1 Solirubrobacterales bacterium | reverse complement strand
GGGCACGATCGCCGCGGCGACCGCCGACGACGCCCCGCTCGTGCACGACGGCGAGCTCCTCCCCGGGCTCTTTCACGGCCTCGGCGAGCTGCCCGAGCGCCAGGGCAACGTCTGCTACCGCTACCGGCTCGACGCCGGCTCGGTCGAGGGGGCCGAGGCCGAGGCCGCGCTCACGGTCGAGGGCGACTACGACTTTCCGGCCGTCTATCAGTACGCGATGGAGACCCACACCGTGGTCGCCGACTTCGGCGACGACGAGATCACCCTCTGGGCCTCCTGCCAGCACCCGTTCCTGGTCCGGGCCGAGATCGCCGACCTGTTCAACCTGCCGATCGGCCGGGTGCGGGTGATCGTCCCCTACCTCGGCGGCGGCTTCGGCTCGAAGAGCTACACGAAGATGGAGCCGATCACCGCGGCGCTCTCCTGGAAGGCGGGGCGTCCGGTGCGGATCCAGAACGGGGTCGACGAGTCGATGGTGACGACGCGGCGCCACGGCATGCGCTGCCGGATGCGAACCACGGCGAGCCGCGACGGCAAGCTGCTCTCGCGCAGCGTCCGGTTCTGGCTCGACACCGGCGCCTACGCCGACAACGGCCCGCGCGTCTGCGCGACGGCGGGCGACGCGGCGCCCGGCCCCTACGCCTGGGAGGCGGCCCACGTCGACGCGAGCTGCGTCTACTCCAACACTGCGCCCGCCGGGTCCTACCGCGCCTTCGGCTCCGTGCACCTGCAGTGGATCGGCGAGTCGCAGGTCGACGAGCTCGCTCGCCAGGCGGGAATCGACCCGCTCGAGATCCGGCGGCGAAACCTGCTCCGGCCCGGCCAGCCGGTGCGCCCGGACGGCACCGGCAAGCCGCTCGACGCCGACATCGTCGGCGACGTCGAGAAGGCGGCGGCCGCGGTCGGCTGGGGCGAGCCGAAGGACGAGTGGGCGGGGCGTGGGGTCTCGGTCGGCCTGCTCGCCGCCGGCGCCCACCCCGTCTCGCGAGCCAGCGTCCGCATCGAGGCCGACGGCATGGTCGAGGTCAATGTCGGGACCACCGAGATGGGCCAGGGAGCGCGCACGGTGATGGCCCAGATTGCCGCCCAGGAGCTCGCGATCGCCGTCGAGCGGGTGACCGTGCAAGGGGCCGACACGCGGTTCACACCCTATGACCGCTCGACCGGCGCGAGCCGCTCGACGACCCTGGCGGGGCTCGCCGTCCAGCGCGCCGCCGCCGACCTGCGCGAGCGTCTGCTCGAGACCGCGGCGGGGGCCTGGGGCGCCGAGCGCACCGGCCTCGAGGTCGTCGACGGGGTCGTGCGCGGGCCCGGCCAGGAGGCCGGCTACGCCGAGCTGATCGCCGAGCGGTTCGGGTTCACCGGCGGCGAGCTCGTCGGCGAGGGCGAGGTCCGCCCCGAGCAGGGCAGCGGCTCCTACGCCGAGGGCCCGGTCTTCTGGGAGATCTGCATCGCCGCCGCCGAGGTCGACGTCGACCCCGAGACCGGTCGGGTGAGCGTCGAGAGGATCGCGACGATCGCCGACGTCGGCAAGGCGATCAACCCGCTGCTGGTCGAGCGCCAGGACGAGGGGGCGGTGCTCCAGGGAATCGGGAACGCGCTGTTCGAGGAGATGGTCTACGCCGACGGCGTCCTCACCAACGACAACCTGCTCGAGTACCGGGTCCCGCGGATCGAGGACATGCCGGCGCGGATGCAGGGAATCATCGTCGAGAACGCCGACGGTCCCGGTCCCTACGGGGCGAAGGGCTGCGGGGAGGGGGCGCAGGCGGCGACGCCGGCGGCGATCGCGACCGCGCTCGCCGACGCCGGCGTGCCGATGAACGAGCTTCCGTTCACGCCCGAGCGGGTGTGGCGGCGAATCCAGGAGATCAAGGAGGCGAACGAGAGATGACCGAGATCAGGCGAGCCGCGGTGGTCGGCACCGGGACGATGGGACCGGGGATGGGCGCGGTGCTGGAGCGGGCCGGCATCGAGGTCGCCCTCCACGACGTCTCCGAGGAGGCGATCGAGCGGGCGAAGCAGGGCGTCGAGCTGGCCCGCGGAGTGCTCGAGCGGCTCGGCGCGGAACAGGCCGGGGGTGGCGAGCTTCGCTTCGAGACCAACCTCGGGGCGGCGCTCGAGGACTCCGACTTCGTGCTCGAGGCGGTTCCGGAGAAGCTCGAGCTGAAGCAGGAGGTCTTCGGCCAGTTCGAGCGGCACGTCTCGGACGATGCCGTGCTGAGCTCGAACACCTCGGGGATTCCGATCACGAAGATCGCCGAGAACCTCGGCCATCCCGAGCGGGTGATCGGGATGCACTGGTCGAATCCCCCGCACCTGATCCCGATGATCGAGGTGATCCCCGGCGAGCGGACGAGCGAGGAGACGGTCGAGGCGGCGAATCAGCTGGTCGAGCGGATCGGCTACTACCCCAGCCTGCTGCGCAAGGAGGTCCCCGGATTCGTCGAGAACCGCGTTCTCTACGCGATCATGCGCGAGTGCCTCGCCCTCGTCGACGAGGGCGTGATCGACGCCGAGGAGCTCGACCTCAACGTCAAGTGGGGGATCGGCTACAAGCTCGCGGTGATCCCGCCGATGCAGCTCCTCGATGTCGCCGGGCTCGACATCTACGAGAGCGTCGCCAACTACCTCAACTCCGACCTCTCGACCGAGTCGGGAGTCTCGGAGACGGTCACCAAGCTGACCGGCGAGGGCAAGCTCGGGATCAAGACCGGCGGCGGGCTGTTCGAGTACTCGCAGGACGAGCTCGCCGAGCTGCCGGCGAAGCGGGCGGCGGCGCTGGTCGCGGTGCGCAAGACGCTCGACGGCCAGGACGTCTGAGGAAGGGAGGAAGGAAGATGGGTGTGAACCGCGTCTGGCTACTCGACTCCGGGAGCCTGGTGATCGATCGCTCGCACGTGATGTGGAACATCGACGCCGGCAACCCCGTCCGGTTCCCGGTCTACAGCGTGCTGATCGAGCACACCGACGGGCTGTTCCTATTCGACTCCGGCTTCGACAAGGGGACGGTTGAGGAGTACCTGCCCTTCGAGCTGCCCGAGCAGACCGAGGAGCAGACGATGCCGGCGCAGCTCGAGGGCTGCGGCTTCGCGCCGTCCGATGTCAGCGCCGTGATCAACTCGCACCTGCACTTCGATCACTGTGGAGGCCAGCGCCACCTGCCCGACGTGGTGACCTGGGTCGGCAAGGAGGAGCTCCGCCACGCCCTCGTGCCGGAGCCGTTCGAGCGGCTCGGCTACTCCGACAAGGTGTTCCACCGCCCAGACTCCACCTACCACTGGCTGGAGGGCGAGGAGGTCGATTTCGCCGACGGCATCCGGCTCCTGTACACGCCCGGCCACACGGTCGGCCACTACTCGATGGTGCTCGAGAAGGAGGGACGCAGGCCGATGCTGTTCTGCGCCGACGTCACTTACACGCAGGAGACGTGGGAGAAGGAGCTGATCTCAGGCTTTCACAACGACCCGACCGCGAACTTCGTCTCCCTGCGCAAGCTCAAGCACCTCGCCCAGCGCCTCGAGGCGGAGGTCTTCTTCACCCACGACATGGAGGCGTGGGAGTCCTACGAGCACGCCCCCGACCACTACTAGGGACCGAAAGTGAGGAACGAGAGATGAAGCTCAAGGACCGCGTCGCGATCGTCACGGGCGCCGCTCAGGGGATCGGCCGGGCGATCGCGGAGAAGCTCGACGCCGAGGGGGCGACCACCGTCGTCGCCGACCTCAACGCGGAGGGCGCCGAGCAGACTGCGGGCGCGCTGGCGCGCGGGCAGGCGGTCGAGGCCGACGTCTCCTTCCCGGAGTCGGTCGAGGCGATGGTCGGCAAGGTGCTCGACGAGCACGGCAGGGTCGACGCGCTGGTCAACAACGCCGCGATCGTTCCCTTCATCCCCTGGGACGAGGTCGACCTCGACCACTGGCAGCGGATCATCGACACCAACCTCACCGGCGTCTACCTTTGCTCGCGGGCGGTCTGGGAGCCGATGCGCGAGGCGGGCTACGGCCGGATCGTCAACATCGCCTCGAACACGGTGATGGCGGGGACGCCGAACATGGCCGCCTACGTCGCGGCGAAAGGCGGCGTCTGGGGCTTCACCCGGGCGCTCGCGACCGAGCTCGGCGGGCAGGGGATCACCGTCAACGCGGTCGCCCCCGGGCTGACGGCAAGCGACGGGGTTCTCGCCAGCCCGCACGCAGAGGCTTTCGAGTTCGTCCAGAGCCTGCAGGCGATCCCGCGTCGCGGAGAGCCGGCGGACATCGCCCCCACCGTCTCCTTCCTCTGCTCGGAGGAGGCGGCCTGGGTGACCGGCCAGATGGTGGTCGTCGACGGCGGCCACACGCGCCACTGATGGCGGTCCCGGCGACCACCCGCGCCGGCGCGATCCTCGCCGTCGCCGACGTCGAGGCCTCGGTCGCCTTCTATCGCGACCGGCTCGGGTTCGAGGTCGAGGCAAGTTACGACGACCCTCCGTACGCAACCCTCACGGTCGCCGGCGCGCGGCTCTCGCTCGCCGAGCAGGGCCACCCGGCCGAGGACCGGCCCGGGGTGCTGATGGCGGCGCCCGAGGATCGCTCGCGGCTTCAGGTCGCACTCGTGCTCGAGGTCACCGACTGCCGCGGCGCCTACGAGGAGCTGCGCGCGGGCCGGGTCGAGTTCCTCGCCGAGCCGTTCTCGCCGCCGTGGGGCGGCGCGCGCTGCTTCGCCATTGACCCCGACGGCTACCTGGTCGAGCTCGAGGAGCCGGCGTGAAGGCGATCAGGATCCAGGGACCGGAACGGCTCGAGCTCGATGACGCCCCGGAGCCGCGGCTCGAGGCGCCGTCCGACGCCGTGGTCGAGATCGCGAGAACGGCGATCTGCGGCGCCGACCTGTTTCCCTACCACGGGCTGACGCCCGGGTTCGAGCCGGGCACGATCCCCGGTCACGAGTGGGTCGGGTTGGTCCGCGAGGTCGGCGACGGTGTGCGCCGCCTGCGCCCCGGACAGCGGGTGGTGAATGCGAGCATGATCTCCGACGGCACCTGCGGGCACTGCCGCGCCGGGCGGCCGATGCAGTGCGAGAGCCGGGCGCTGTTCGGCTACAGCGGCGTCTACGAGCGGCTCGACGGCGGCCAGGCGGAGCTGGTGCGAGCCCCGAACGCCGACCGCTCGCTGTGGCCGATCCCCGACGGGGTCGCCGACGACGACGCCGTGTTCGTCGCCGACATGCTCCCCACCGGGCTCTCGGCGGTGCGGCGCGGCGGGGTGGAGGTCGGCGACGTCGTCGCCGTGCTCGGCTGCGGGACGGTGGGCCTGATGGCGATCCTGCTCGCCCGCCGGGTCGCGCGCAGGGTGATCGCCGTCGACGCGATCGAAACCCGGCGCGAGCTCGCCGCCGAGCTCGGCGCCGAGGCGGTCGACCCGGACTCCGCCGCCGATGCGATCGCAGACATCACCGGCGGCCTCGGCGCCGACGTGGTGATCGAGGCCGCGGGGGCGAAGCCGGCCCTCGACGCGGCCTTCGGCCTCGTCCGCGGGCGGGGCACGGTCTGCGTCGTCGGCGCCCACTTCGAGCCCGACTACCCGCTCGACGCGGGGCGGATGTTCGAGGGTGAGCTGTCGCTGCGCTTCGCGATGGGCGACCCGCTCAACGACCGCGAGCTGTTGCTGGCGATGATCGCCGCCGGCGAGCTCCGTCCCGCCGAGCTGATCAGCCACCACATGAGCCTCGACGAGGCTCCGCGCGCCTACGAGCTGTTCGACCGGCGCGAGGCGACGAAGGTCGTGCTTGCGCCGTAGGCGCCGGCGCCGATAGCGAGGACGGTAAGCGTGGGCGCGCCGCCCGAATGCTCCAAGCGCCCTCCGGAACACCGCTCGCCGTCTCCCACCAGGTCGGGTTCTTCAGCCCTCCCCTAACGGGGTTCCTCCGCCTAACGCCCCTTCCAGCGCGGCTTTCGCTTCTCCTCGAAGGCGCGGATCCCCTCGCGCAGGTCCTCGGAGGCGAAGCACGAGCGCCGCAGCTCGACCAGCTCGGCCTCCTGGTCGGGAGTGAGGCGGGGGAACCGGGCGAGGGTCTCGATGATGCGCTTGTTGGCGCGCGTGGCGAGCGGGGCGCCGGCGGCGATCTCCGCGGCGAGCGCCACCGCGGCGGATTCGAGCTCCGCGTCGGGGACCACCTCGTGCACGAGGTCGATCCGTTCGGCACGATCCGCCGCCAGGATGCGGCCGGTGAGAAAGAGCTCCTTCGTGCGCGCCACCCCGATCACCTCGATGAACCTCTCCAGGCCCGTGTGGCCGTAGACCAGGCCCAGCTTCGCGGGCGGCATCCCGAGCCTCGCTCCCTCGGCCGCGAGCCGCAGGTCGCAGCGCACGGCGAGCTCGAGCGCACCCCCCAGGCACGGTCCGTCGATCGCCGCCACGACCGGGTAGGGGTGGGTGCTGACCGCCTCCATCGCGGCGTGGAAGGGATGGGCGACGAGCGCCTCGGCGTCGCGCTCGAACGATCCGTCCTCGAAGCCCGCGATGTCGTAGCCGGCCGAGAACGTGCCGCCCGCGCCGGTGAGGATCACGCACCGGACCTCGATTCCCCGGTCGAGCCCGGGAAGGGCCGCGGCGAGCGCGTCGAGAACCTCGTGGTCGAGCGCGTTTCGGCGCTCGGGATTCGCGAGCGTCAACCGGGCGACCGCCTCGGCGGGGTGGTCGACGAGCAGCTTCCCGCCGGCAAGCTCGCGGGTGCTCACGAGGTTGCGCCTACTCGAGGACGACCAGGACGTCGCCCTCCGAGACCGACTGGCCCTCCTCGCAGCGGATCTCGGACACCTTGCCCTCGTCCTCGGCCTCGACCGGCATCTCCATCTTCATCGACTCCAGGATCAAGACCGTGTCGCCCTCGCCGACCGCGTCGCCGACCGCGACCTCGATCTTCCACACGGTGCCGGTGATATGGGCCTCGACCTCCGCCATCGCTGAGTGGCGGCACAATACCCGCCCGTGCGACCGGATCCGCCAGCGGGGACGCCCGCCGACGCCGCCCGCGCCCCGATCGTGATCGTGGCGGCGCG
>JBOGZL010000049.1:0-2955 GCA_050697195.1 Solirubrobacterales bacterium | reverse complement strand
CGCTCAAGTTCCGCCGCCGGCTTCCGCTCGCGCGGCGGGCCGCCGAGGCGATCGCTGCGGGCGCGCCAGCCGGGCTCCTCGTCGGCGGGATCGTCCCCGTCCCGCCGGCGCCGTGGCGGCTTCGTCTCCGCGGCCACGACCCGGCGGAGGAGATCGCCTTCGCGCTCGCCGCCCTCACCGGGATCTCCTTCGAGCCGGTCCTGGTGCGCGCCGGCGGCCCACGGCAGGTCGGCCGGAGACGCGCCGAGCGGCTCGCCGATCCGCCGGCGGTTCGACTCGCGGGCAGAGCGCCGCAGCATGCGGTCCTCGTCGACGACGTGATGACGACGGGCGCCACCCTCGGCGCGTGCGCTCGCGCGCTCCGGCGGGGCGGCGCGGAGCGAATCGTTGCGGCCGCGTTCGCGCGGGCGTAGCATGGATGTGACTCGGCAATTTCGCGAGCGAAGTTGCCGGTGGTCACAGCTTCGATGAGAGGAGGCCACCGTGCGGATCGAGATCAGGGGCAGGAACGTCGAGGTCACGGAGGAGCTGCGCCGCCACGTCGAGAAGCGCTTCGCGCGGATCGGGCGCCAGGTCGCCGACGTCGCCACGCTGCGCGTCGAGCTGAGCGAGGAGCGCAACCCGGCGATCTCCGACCGCGAGGTCGCGGAGGCGACGCTCCAGCTCAAGGGCGTGACCCTCCACGCCCGCGAGAGCTCGCCGGACATGCTGCACTCGATCAAGGTCCTCGCCGAGGACATGCGGCGCCAGGTCAAGCGCCACCGCGAGAAGCGCCGCAAGCGCAGCCAGACGCGACGGCTCATAGGGCGGTTTCGCGACCGCACCGCATAGCCGATGAGCATTTGATGAGCGGCCGGCGGTAGGTTCGCCTGCGATGAGGCGCGGTGCGAACACCCTGGTGGCGCTGGGGACGTTGTGCCTCGCCGTGCTCGCGGTGCCCGCGCTGGCCCAGGCCGACTTCCGGGTGGTGCTGGGCCAGAAGGAGTCCGCCGACCCGGTAAGGCCCGGAGACCTGGAGACGTACACGGTCACCGTGCGCAACGTCGGCTCCGACACGCTTTTTCCCGACTTCACCGTCGAGTTGGCAGGGTTCGCACCGGGGAGCTCGCGCGCCGTCAACAACCCGTACCGGTCGGTCACGCCGTCGCAGGGCGGCTGCGTGATCACGAACACGGACGCCGCCAACCCGGGCGAGCACGGCTACAAGTGGACCGACTGCACGCTCGGGTCGCTCGCGCCGGGGAAGACCGCCACGATCAAGGCGGTGGTTGAGATGAACGAGTCGATGGACCATTGGGTGGACGTGCTGTACGGGGGCGCCCAGTACAACTTCCCCGTCTTCGAGACGACCACGGTCAGCACCCCGGCGACGCTCAGCGGCTCAAAGAAGATCCGCGTCAAGGGGCTGCCGGACGGCTGCGTGAGGGACGACTTCGAGCTCAAAGTGCGCGCGAAGGCAAGCGGCGTCAAGAAGATGGTCGCGGCGCTGGAGGGAGACAAGCTCGACACCGTCAAGGCGAAGCGGATCAAGGTCGACGTGCCCGTGGCGGACCTCGAGCCGGGCTTTCACGAGCTCAAGCTGAGCGCGAAGCGCGAGCACGGTTCGAAGCTCAAGGCGACGGTCACGTTCCAGCGCTGCTGAGCGGGGCTCGCCCGGCCGATGCCCGCCCGGGACGCCGGGGTCCCGTTGCTACGCTGACTCGCGATGGCCAGGGGCCTAATAGACCGTGCCCTGCGGATGGGCGAGGCGCGCCAGTTCAAGGACTACGAGAAGCGCGTCGACTCGATCAACCGCGTCGAGCCCGAGATGGAGCTGCTCGAGGACTCCGAGCTGCGCGAGGAGGCCGACAAGCTCCGCGAGCGGGCCCGCAACGGGGAGTCGCCGGACGACCTGCTCGGCGAGGCGTTCGCGCTCGGCCGCGAGGCCGCGCGCCGGACGATCGGCCAGCGCCACTTCGACGTCCAGCTGATCGGCGCGATGGTCCTCCACGACGGGGCGATCGCGGAGATGAAGACCGGCGAGGGCAAGACGCTGACCGCGACCCTCCCCGTCTTCCTCAACTCGCTCGCCGGGAGGAGCGTCCACCTGGTGACCGTCAACGACTACCTCGCGCGCCGCGACGCGGAGTGGATGGGGCCGATCTACGAGGCGCTCGGGGTCTCGGTCGGGGTGATCCAGGAGTCCGACGACCCGACCGAGCGGCGCGAGGCGTACGCCTGCGACGTCGTGTACGGGACCAACTCCGAGTTCGGGTTCGACTACCTGCGCGACAACATGGCGTCCTCGCTCGAGAACACGGTCCAGCGCGGGCACGAGTTCGCGATCGTGGACGAGGTCGACAACATCCTCATCGACGAAGCGCGCACGCCGCTGATCATCTCCGGCGCACCCGAGCAGGCCGCGGACACCTACTACACCTTCGCGCGGCTCGCGAAGCAGCTCACCGGGGTGCCGGTGAAGGAGAAGCTGAAGTCGCTCGGGGAAACCAAGGACACCTCCGAGGTCGAATACGACTACGAATACGACGAGAAGCACAAGACGGTCGCGCCCACCGAGCGCGGGGTGGGCAAGGCGGAGCAGTTCCTCGGCGTCGAGAACCTCTACGTCTCCGAGCACGGCAGCCTCGTCAACCACCTGATCCAGTCGCTGAAGGCCGAGTCGCTCTACAAGCGCGACAAGGAGTACGCCGTGATCGACGGCCAGGTGATGATCATCGACGAGTTCACCGGCCGGATCCTCGAGGGGCGGCGATGGTCGGAGGGCCTGCACCAGGCGATCGAGGCGAAGGAGGGGGTCGCGATCCGCGAGGAGAACCAGACCCTCGCCACGATCACGCTCCAGAACTACTTCCGCCTCTACGACAAGCTCTCGGGGATGACCGGCACCGCCCTCACCGAGGCGACCGAGTTCATGAAGATCTACAAGGTCTCGACGATCGACATCCCCACCCACCG
>JBOGZL010000048.1:0-3885 GCA_050697195.1 Solirubrobacterales bacterium | reverse complement strand
ATCGAGAGGAGAACTGGGCAAGAATGATCGGAGGATTCGCGTGGCGCTGCACAGCACTCGCGTGCATGATGGGTGCGTTGGCGGGGCTGGCATCCCCCGACACCGCCCGCGCCGGAAGCTACAAGGTGTTCCAGTGCTCACCCTGGCCCGTCGGGGCCGGGAACCCGGGACCAGATCCCTATGTTGACGACGCCGAGGTTGGGAGTGGCGATTTTTCGCTTACGAACTCGTGCAACTCAGCAATCGGTGTCCATAACACCGGACGCGCGAGCCAGGGCCAGGACGGTCGCTGGACGTGGTACGCGCCCCCAGGGACCGCGATCACCCACGCGTCCGTGCTTGAGGATCTCCGGAATGCCCACGGCTACTCCGCACGGATCTTCACCACCGGCACCGATCTCCTGATCGCCGACGCGAACATCGGCTGGCAGGGCCGTGGGTTCTCGTTGGGCTCCGGAGGGTCGAGTTTTGGGGTCCGGCTCGTGTGCGCCGTCGGCTCATGCAACAGCAACGGCAGCACGGCCGCCCGAGCCTACATTCGGGACATCGCCCTAACCGTCAGGGACTCCAGCAACCCCACGCCCAGGATCGGCGGCGAGCTCGTGAGCTCCGCGCCGTCGACCGGCGGCTGGCACCGCGGAAGCCGAAGCCTCAGCTATGACGCGAGCGACCGCGGCGGCGGGGTCGCCTCGTACGGCGTGACCGTGAACGGCCGCGGCGCCGGCACGGGTGTCGGTGCTTGCCAGCTCACGACGACCGGGTACGGCAAGCTGATGCAGCCGTGCTCGCCCGAGCCGTGGGGGAGGGCGGCGAATGGCAACACCCGAGACGCGAGCGTCGGGTGGCGCAACGGCACGAACACGGTGCAGGCGTGCGCGTCCGACTTCGGCGGCGGCGGCAGTGCGAACAGGGCCTGCGTCGCCCGCCAGGTGAAGGTGGACAACGAGGTCCCGGACCCTGCGTTCCGAAACTCACAAAGCCCGGCCGATCCCGAGCTGATCCGTGCTCCCGTGGACGAGAACTACTCCGGAGTGGAGGCCGGGAAGATCGCCTACCAACGGGAGGGTACGGGCGAGTGGCACGAGCTGCCGACCGTCCACCAGGGCGGCGAGCTTCGTGCCCGGGTCGACTCCGAGGCCGTTCCACCCGGCCGCTACCAGTTCAAAGCGTGGGCCGAGGACGATGCGGGGAACCGAAGCGCCGAGGTCGGCGCCCGCGAGAACGGCCAGCCGATGACCCTGCGCTTCCCGCTGCGCGCGGACACCCAGCTTCGGGCAGGGATCGGGAAGGGCGCCCTGAAGCGCACGGTGAAGTACGGGAGGTCCCCGCAGGTTCGGGGGCGGCTGGTCTCGGCCGATCGCGATCCACTTCCGCTGCAGACCGTGAAGGTGCACGAGGACTACGCGCTCGGCAGCCTCGAGGCGCAGCATACGAGCGAAGCGGTGACCGACAAGGACGGCCGCTTCTCGCTTCGACTTCCGTCGGGGCCGTCCCGGGACGTCGAGGTCAGATATCCGGGCTCCAAGCGCCACCGGCCCGCGGGCGCCCACGAGCTCGCCCTCAATGTTCGAAGCGGCGTGAAGTTCAAGACCTCCCGCCGGCGGGTAGGGGCAGGCGAATCTGTGACGTTCGGTGGCTCCGTCAAGCACCACGGCGCCCGGATTCCGTCCCCCGGGAAGCTGGTCGAGCTCCAGGTGCGCGAAGGTGCGCGCAAGTGGGGCACGGTGAAGGAGGCGTTCTCGACTCGCGGCGACGGGCGGTACTCAACGAGCTATCGCTTCGGGACGTTCTACAGCCGGCCGGTTACCTTCCGGTTCCGGGTGAAGGTGACTCGCGAGAACGGCTGGCCTTACAAGGCACCGGTGCGCTCCCGGGCCCGCCGGGTGACCGTGGTCCCGTGATGGTGCTTCGGCGATCCGGGCGCTAGCGTGTCGGGGTGCCAGGAAGGGGCCGCTCCGGCGGGGCGGCGAGAGGAGGCTTGAAGGATGAAAGAGCAGCTCAGGCGGGCCGGCCACGGCGCCGGGCTTCATCTGCGACGCCAAGCGGTCGGCTACGCGGCGCTGGTGGTGGCGCTCGGCGGGAGCGCGTACGCGGGCACGAAGGCCGGCTCGGGCAAGGTTGGGGGGAAGGATCTAAGGCCGTTCGTGGAGCGGTTCGGAACTGAGGTAACAATCCTGCCAGGGCGCTCCGGCCAGTCGACAGCCCAATGTAAGCGTGGCGAGCGCGCATTGGCGCCGCTTGGGGTCGGAAGCAACCAGGCCGCGGATGGCGCCGTCATGAACACGGTGGTGTCCGCTGGACTATCTAAGCGGGAGGGCTTCCTCATCACGGCACTGAACCCCACTTCCCAGCCGCAGACCTACCAAGCCCGGGTGCTCTGCCTGAAGCGCTAACGACCGGGTCGAGACAAATGCAGGCTGTTCTCCGTGTCCGGTCACCGAGATCCCCAGGCGTGCGAGAACGCTATTCCTTGCGTGTCCTTCGCGCGTCCTCCAGCGCGGCGATGTCGGCGAGGTCCTGGGGGCGGCCGGCGGCGCGCTCGATCCGGATCAGGTCGTCGTAGCCGACGACACGGACCGTGATCTCGCCGATCTTGGCCTCGATCGCGCGGTGATCAAGTTCTTCGTAGTCGGCGCCGCCCTCGACTGCGCGGTGGGCGTCGATCGGCCCGTACGGCGTGTGGAAGCGGGCGAATGCTCCCCAGCCCCACCCGAGCTCCTCGACGTCGCCCGGGCTGCGTCCGCCCGGCGGGCGCCAGTCCGGGTCGAGCTCGGCGATCGCGCGGGCCAGGCGCGCGTAGTTGCGCACGTCGGGGCGGACCAGGAGATCGAGGTCGGCGGTGAGGCGCGGATAGCCATGAGCGAACACGGCGAACCCGCCGAACAGCAGGTAGTCGAGCTCGTGGCGGCCCAGCGCCGAGAGGATCGGGCCGGCGTCGATCCCGGTCGAGTCCGCTCGGTCGTCCGGGGTCAGCTCCTCCGCGTCCCGAACCGCCGTCCGGAGCTCGCGCGCGAGCTTCGCGTCGTTCACCGCGCCGGCGAGCCGCTCCGACGGCGAGCGGGCGAGCTGGTCGAGGACGAGGTCGCGGTCGCCGCGGTAGGGCAGCGGATTCAGCTCGACCGAGGGCTCGAGGCCGAGGCAGGAGAGCAGGTAGGCGAAGCGCTCGAACGACGGCGATTCCGCGCCGCGCTCGATCCGGCTGATCGCGGACTGGGCGATCCCCGAGCGCCGCGCGAGCCTGCGCTGGCTGACGCCCGCGTGCTCGCGGGCGGTGCGGAGCGTCGTGCCCAGCTCGCTCATCTGAGTACGGATAGAGTATCGGTCACACGTGATATAGCGAGACTAAGGTTTTATACTTCGGGTGCACTAGCAGTCACGACTACGACAAACGGAGGACTGAGAATGGCACTGGTTCGTTATGGCTCCGGGCGCGGGTCGGACCCGCTCCAGACCGACCTGAATCGCGTGTTCGACGCCGTCTTCGCGACGAGGACGGGGGACGGCAACGGCGCCGCGCGGCGCTGGGTGCCGGCGATCGACCTCGCCGAGGACGGGGAGCAGCTCGTGCTTCGCGCCGATCTCCCCGGGCTGACCGAGGACGACGTCGAGGTCGAGGTCGCCGACGGCGTGCTGACGGTCTCCGGCGAGCGCAAGGCGGAGGAGAAGAAGGAGGGCGAGGGGTATTACCGCGTCGAGCGGGCCTTCGGCCGCTTCTCTCGCTCGCTGAGCCTCCCAAAGGGGATCGACGCCGACAGGGTGACCGCCGAGTTCGACAACGGCGTGCTCGAGGTCCGGATCCCGAAGCCGGAGGAGCGCAAGCCCCACCGGATCGAGATCGGCGCCGCGAGCGTCGAGGGCACCGGGACCGAGAAGTAGTCCCCGCCC
>JBOGZL010000047.1:0-3352 GCA_050697195.1 Solirubrobacterales bacterium | reverse complement strand
GTCGCGACCCGGGCCGAGGGGCGCCGCGCTGCCCCCCGCCCCGAGCGGAGGCGGTGGCCGCGACGGCTCGCGGGGGGGCTGGTCGCGCTGGTGGTCGTCGCCGGCCTCGGCGCCCTTGCGGTGTTCGGCGCGCGCCAGGTGTACTTTCTCGGCGTCGACGAGGGGGGGCGGATGGCGCTCTACCGGGGACTCCCCTACGAGCTTCCGTTCGGGATCGAGCTCTACGACGAGCGCTACTCGAGCCCGGTGCAGTTCGACTCGCTGCCGCCCGAGCTGCAGGCGAACGTGACCGACCACGAGCTTCGCTCGCACGACGACGCGACCTCCCTGATCGAGGAGTACGAGAACGACGCCGCGAGCGCCGAGGGACGTGAGCCGCGCCCCGGTCGCGGCGGGGGCAACCAGCGGCGTGGCCGCTCCACCCGCAAGAGCGGGAACAGGAACAGGTGAGCCCGAGATGAGCGCCCGGAATCGCGAGCTGCTCGCGCTGATCCCGGTCGCGGCGCTGATCACGGCCGGGTTCACCGCGGTTTTCATCGTCCAGTCGAATCGGATCGGCGACCTCAGCCTCACCTACGGCGCCTACTTCCTCGCCGTGTGCGTCGCGACCCACCTCGTGATCCGGGTACGGCTCCCGTACGCGGACCCGTACCTGTTCCCGCTCGTCGCGCTCCTCGCCGCGTTCGGCCTCGTGATCCTGTTCCGTATCGACGAGAGCCTCGCCGTCAAGCAGGCGTCGCTGTTCGTCGTCGGGCTGGCGCTGTTCGTGCTCACGATCGTGCTCCTGCGCGACTACGAGGTGCTCGAGCGCTACCGGTACGTGATCGCGCTGACGGGGATCGGCCTCCTGATCCTTCCCCGGTTCCCGGTGATCGGGGAGCAGGTCAACGGCGCCTACCTCGGGATCGACCTCGGCCCGATCTCGTTCCAGCCCGCCGAGGCGGCGAAGATCTGCGTGGTTATCTTCCTCGCGAGCTACCTGCGCGAGCATCGCGAGGTGCTCGTCGTCGGGGCGCGGCGGGTGCTCGGCGTGATCCTGCCCCCGATCAAGCACTTCGGCCCGCTGCTCGTCGTGTGGGGCGCCGCGATGCTGATGCTGATCGTGATCCGCGACCTCGGGAGCTCGCTGATGTTCTTCGGCGCCTTCCTCGCGGTGCTGTACGTCGCGACCGCCCGGGTGTCGTTCGTGCTGATCGGGATCGCGATGTTCGTCGTCGGCGCCTGGGTGCTGTCCGCGACGGTCCCCCACGTCGGGGACCGCGTGGACATCTGGCTCGATCCGTTCGCACGCGGGGCGCCGGAGGGCGCGGGACAGATCACCCAATCGCTCTACGCGCAGGCCGACGGCGGCCTCTTTGGCCGCGGCCTCGGATCCTCGCTGCTCGAGCTCCCGGGGCCGTTCGCGCCCGACTGCGCGCAGCCGTTCCCCGACTGCGGCAGCCTGCTTCCGGCGCCGCACACCGACTTCATCTACGCGGTGATCGTCAACGAGCTCGGCCTGTTCGGCGCGGTCGCGCTCGTGATCACCTACATCCTGATCGCGGAGCGTGGGTTCAAGACGGCGGTCCTCGCCCGGGACGGGTTCGGGAAGCTCCTCGCCGCCGGGCTGACCGCGGTGTTCGCGCTCCAGGCGTTCGTGATCCTCGGGGGGGTGGTGCGGGTGATACCGCTCACCGGCGTCACGCTCCCGTTCGTCAGCTACGGCGGAAGCTCGATCGTCGCAAACATGGTCCTGCTCGCGCTCCTGCTCGTGATCTCTGACCGCGCGCGGCGGCCCGATCCGGGCCGCCGGCCGCCCCCGCAGGACCTCGAGCCGCTGGAGGCGCGGGCGTGAACTCTTCGATCTTCCGCCTCTACGCGCTCGTCCTGCTGCTGTTCGTCGCCGTGGTCGGGTTCACGTCCTACTGGTCGATCGTCGACGCCGACGAGCTCCGCGAGCGCCCCGAAAACCGCCGCTCGCTGATCGAGGCGCAGAAGGTCCCCCGGGGCACGATCACGACCGTGGACGGCACGGAGGTCGCCGTCAGCGTGCCGCAGGGCTCGGGCGACCAGCGGATCTTCACGCGCGACTACCCCCAGGGAGATCTGTTCGGGCACCCGGTCGGGTACAGCTTCGTCGAGTTCGGCCAGACCGAGATCGAGCTGGCGGAGAACGATCTCCTGATCGGGCGCGACAACGAGTTCGTGTCGATCCTCGAGCAGCTCGAGGGGCAGGTCGACGAGGGCAGCGACCTCACGCTGACGCTCGACGCCGAGGCGCAGCGGGTCGCGCAACAGGGGATCCAGAACGCGATCAGCATCCCCGGCACGGGCGGGGCCCTGGTCGCGATCGAGCCCGACACGGGCGCCGTCCGGGCGATGGTGTCAGAGCCGGGCTACGACCCGAACCTCGTCCCCGACCAGTTCGACGAGCTGAGAAAGGACGAGGAAACACCGCTCGTCAACCGCCCGACACAGTCGATCTACCCACCAGGATCGACGATGAAGGTCGTGACCGCGACCGCGGCGCTCGACTCGGGCGAGTTCGAGACCTCGACGACGCTGAACGCGGACTCCCCGATCGACATCTCCGGTGTGCCGCTGGAGAACGCCGGCGGTGAGCCCTTCGGGACGATCCCGATGACCGAGGCGCTGACCTTCTCGGTCAACACCTACTGGGCGCAGGTCGGCGAGCAGCTCGGCACCGACACGATGGTTGAGTACATGGAGCGCTTCGGCTTCTACTCAGACCCGGGGCTCGACTTCCCCGACCGCGAGATGGAGGCCAGCGGTCCGAGGAACTCCGACGGGCAGCTCGTCCGCGACGGCTTCGACGTCGGCCGCGTCGCGATCGGCCAGGGGGGTGAGGAGGGACAGGACCTCGTGACCCCGCTGCAAATGGCGGAGGTCGCGTCCGCGATCGCCAACGGCGGCGAGCTGATGGAGCCGACCTTCCTCCAGGAGGTGACCGACCCCGACGGGCGCACCACCGACGAGCTCGACCCGGACGTGCAGTCCACCGTGATGAGTGAGGAGACCGCCTCCGAGGTCGCCGAGATGATGACCAGCGTCGCCGAGGAGGGAACCGCGAGCGCGCTCTCCGTCGCGGGCGCGACGCTCGCGGGGAAGACCGGGACGGCTGAGATCGACGTCGAGACGGGCCTCAATCAGGCGTGGTTCATCGGGTTCGCGCCCGCGGACGATCCCGAGATCGCCGTCGCGGCGACGATCGAGCGCTGCCAGGGCTGCTTCGGCGGCGACACCGCGGGCCCGATCGCGACCGACGTGATGGCGTCGTTGCTCGACGGGTGAGGGCGGGGTGCTGGTAGCCGAGAACACGCTCGTCGACGGGCGCTACCGGATCATCCGCCGG
>JBOGZL010000046.1:0-14786 GCA_050697195.1 Solirubrobacterales bacterium | reverse complement strand
CCGCGGAGTCGATCGCCGTGTCGGGCTCCGGTGCGGGGGGCGCCTGCTGCTGAGCGGGAGGCGCCTGCTGAGCGGGGGGCGCCCCTTGCTTTCGAGCGGCCCTGGCCTGCTCGCGCTCCTCGCGCCTGCGCTTGCGCCTCGCGCGTCGCGACTCCGCCTTCTTTCGCGCCTTCGCATCCGCCTTGACCCTCTTGCGCTCGTCGGTCCGGCTCCGCTTCTCGGCCTGAGTGCGCTGCTTCTCCTCCCGCTTGCGGGCCCTCTCGGCCTCCTTGAGCTGCTTGCGCTCGGCTCGCCAGCGCTTGCGGCGCTCCTTCGGCGACTCGCCCGTCAGGGGGGGTGTTCGAAGCACCTCCGGTGCCTTCCCGGCGGCGGGAGTCTCCACCGTCTTCGCCGCGTCTGGGGCGGGCGCGCCGGTCTGTGGGCTCGACTCGGTCATACGGGCTTCATCGTCGCACGCCGGATGCGTACACGTTGACAGCCCCCGCTTCATGCTCCGGAATGATTCAGCGGGTTCGGTCCTTCAGCTCGCGCTCGACGTCACGGCGCATGTCGCGGTCGGCGATCTCCCGGCGGCGGTCGCGGCCCTCCTTGCCGCGCGCCAACGCCAGCTCCACCTTGGCGCGCGCGCCCTTGAAGTAGATCCGGGTGGGAATGAGCGTCAACCCGCGGCGCTGGATCCGGCCGACCAGGCGCTCGATCTCGTACCGGTGAAGGAGCAGCTTGCGGGGTCGCTCGGGGTCGTGATTCTGGTCGGCGGCGGGCGGATACGGGGGGATGTGCGCGTTACGCAGCCACACCTCGCCGCGATCGATCACCGCGTACGCGTCCACCAGCTGCGCCTTGCCCTCGCGAAGCGCCTTCACCTCGGTGCCGACGAGCTCGATCCCACACTCGTACGTCTCGATCAGCTCGTACCTGTGCCGCGCGCGCCGGTTCGTGGCCACGTCGCCCGCCGCGGCCTTGCGCTTGCCCCTCCGCCTCGCGCTCATCTCACAGGTGTTCGCGCTCGGCCCAAGATCAGATTTCCCCGCCCGCCCCCACCCTTGCAGAGCCTCGCGCTCACGGCCCCCCTCCCTCGACCTCGGCCGCCGGGCGGAGGTCCACTCGCCCCCGCGGCGCATCGACGGAGTCCACGCGAACGTCGACCGGGTCGCCGAGCCGGACCGCGTTACCGCTCCGCCGTCCGACGAGCGCCGTCTCGGTCTCGTTGAGCTCGTAGTACTCGCCGCGCAGAAGCCGGGCGGGCAGAAAGCCCTCGTAGCTCTCGCCCAGCTCGCCGGCGAAGCGCACGAACGCGCCCGCGCCCACCACTCCCGAAACCTCGCCCTCGAAGTCGCGCTCCCACCCCGACTCGAGCAGTTCGCGCTGGAGCAGGAACGCGGCGCACACGTCGTCGGCGTCGCGCTCGATTCGGACGGCGTCGCGCTCCCGGTCGGAGCAGCTAACTCCCGCGGCGCGGACCGCGGCGCGCTCGGGCGCCTCCTCGCCGGCGCCGATCGCCGCCAGCAGGCCCCGGTGCACGACGAGGTCCGGGTAGCGCCGGATCGGCGAGGTGAAGTGCGCGTAGGCGGGGCTTCCCAGTCCCGCATGGCCGAGGTTGCGGTCGCTGTAGTACGCCTGCTTCAGGGAGCGCAGCACGAGCGCCGTGTAGGCCTGCAGGCCGTGGCCGCGCCGTCTCCCCTCCGCGGCGACCAGCCGGCTCGCCTCGCCGACGAGGTCGGCGGCCTCGCTCGGCCCGAAGGTCTCGGGGATCGGCGGGGTCGGTACCCCGAGCGCCGAGAGCTGCTCGGCGAGGAGCGAGACGCGCTGCGGCTCGGGGTTCTCGTGCACCCGGTAGAGCGTCGGGATCTGCCGCCGCTCGAGCAGCGTCGCGACCTGGCCGTTGCAGAGGATCATCAATTGCTCGATCAGCCGGTGGGCCTCGGTCTGGGCGACCTCGCGCGAGCCGACCACCGACCCGGCCTCGAACTCGAACACGGGCTCGCTCCCGGTCACACTCAGCGCCGAGGGAGGACGGCGCTCGGCGAGGGCCGCCGCGACCGTTCGTGCGAGCTCGAGCGGCCGGGCGATCGCCTCAGGCGGGCGCGCCCTCCCGGCGAAGATCTCGTCGAGCTGGTCATAGTCGAGGCGGGCGTCGGAGCGGATCCGGCTGCGGTAGAAGCTAGCCGAGCGGGCTGCGCCGTCGCCCGTCATCTCGACCTCCGCCGTGACCGCGAGGCGGGGGACTCCGGGGGCGAGGCTGCAGGCGTCCGCGCTGAGCGCCTCGGGCAGCATCGGCTCGACGGCGCCGGGGACGTAGGTGCTGTTGCCGCGCGCGTATGCCTCGGTGTCGAGCGCGGTGCCTGGCCGCACGTGGGCGGCGACATCGGCGATGTGGACCCACAGCCGCACTCCGCCGTCCTCCGAGCGCGCCGAGACCGCGTCGTCGAAGTCGCGCGCGGTAGCGGGGTCGACCGTGAACGTGGGCAGGTCGCCGAGGTCGCGACGCGCCCGATCATCGTCGGCCGCGGTCGCCGCCCGGGCGGCCTCGGAGTCGACGCGGTCCCCGAATCCGCGCTCCAGGCCGCGGTCGAGCAGCAGCGCCTCGACCACCTCGGCGGCGCGCTCCGGCGAGCCGAGCTCGCGGATCAGCCGCGCGCCGCCGCGGCCGATCTCCGCGAGCGCCATCCGTCCGGGTCCGACCTTCGCCGACCCCTTCGCGATCGGAACCTGGGGATCGAAGTCGAACAGCGGTTGCGCGACGCCGAACCGACCGCGTCGCGACACCACGACCACCCTGCGCCCGCGATCGTCACGAGCGCTCGCCTCCGGGCTCACGGGCCCTCGCCCAGCTCCCGCCCCAGGACCTCGAGTCCGCGCCGCAGGGCCTCGTCGGGCTTCGTCCTCAGCTTGGGCTTCGCCTGCACGTCGGGAGGGATGCCCTTCCCCGCGAGCGAGCGTCCCTCCGCGGTCAGGTACTCGCCCACGGTGAGGTCGATCGCGCCGCCACCGTCCAGTTCGATCACCTCCTGGAACGATCCCTTCCCGAACGAGCGCGTGCCGACGATCGTGCCCAGGTCGTGGTCGGCGATCGCGGCCGCGAGGATCTCCGCGGCCGACGCGGTGTCGCGGTTGATCAAGACGACCATGGGGCGGCGATCGAGCGCGCCGCCGACCGCGCGGTAGTCCTTCTCGGGCTGGGTGCGGCCCGAGGTGGAGACGATCACGCCCTTTTCCACGAACACGCTCGACGTCAGCACCGCCTCGTTCAGGAGCCCGCCCCCGTTTCCGCGCAGGTCGAGCACCACTCCCTCGGCTCCCTGCCGGTAGAGGCGCTCGAGCTCGGAGCGGAGCTCGCCGTGAGCGCCCTCGCTGAACCCAGCGAGCCGCACGTAGGCGACCCGTTGCCCCCCGGCGCGGCGCAGCTTCCACTCGACGACCGGCACCCGGACCTCGGCGCGCTCGAGCTCGACCGAGCGCCGCTCGCCGTTCGAGGGCCGCAGCACCCGCAGGCTCACGCTCGTCCCCGACGGCCCCTTGATCATCCCGGTGGCGAGGTCCGCCGGCTCCCCCGCGATCGACTTCCCGTCCACCGCGAGGATCACGTCGCCCTCCCGGATCCCGGCGTCCTTCGCCGGCGTGTCGTCGAACACGGTCGTCACCCGCAGGCCCTCCTTCACCTCGCGCACGCTGAGGCCGATCCCCGAGAAGCTGCCCGAGGTCGCCTCCTCGAACTGCTCGAGCTGGCCGGGGTCGAAGTAGTGCGAGAAGCGGTCGTCGTACCGCTCGCGCAGATCGCGGACCATGCCCCGGATCGAGGCGTTCTCGAGCTCTTCTGTGTCCACCTGCTTGAAGTAGCTGTCCTCGATCACCTCGACCGCCTCGTCGCCGGGCGTCTGGCCGCCGCCGATCAGGTCGCCGACGCCGTCGAGGTCGTCCCACTGCCCCCCCAGCCACAGACCGACTAGGACGCCGACGATCAGGCCGGCAGCCAGCGCCCTGCGGGCGTCGGGGCTCAAACCTGGAGGAAGCGGCGCAGCGTGATGCCGCTGCCGAGCGCCGAGACCGCCATCGCGCAGGCGATCAGCACGGCAACGAGCGGAAGGAAGTTGATCGTGTTCTGTGCGGCCACAAGCGCGAAGCGGTCAGAGAGCGGGTCGACGATGGTCACCTTGCCAAGCCACAGTATGACCACCGCGGTAGCCGCCCCGAACAGGCCCACGACGAGCCCCTCGATGATGAACGGCCAGCGGATGAACCAGTTGGTCGCGCCGACCAGCCGCATCACCTCGACCTCGCGCCGGCGGGCGTAGATCGAGAGCCGGATCGTGTTCCCGACCAAGCCCAGCGACGCGACGAGGAGCAACGCCGTGATCGCCAGCAGGACGATCTTGATCGCGCCGGTGACCGCGCGGATCTTGCTCGCGTCCTCGCGCGAGTCCTCGACGTCCTCGACCAGGGGGCTGAACGGCTCCGGCTCGCCCTTCGAGTTCGCGGGCTCGAGGTCGTTTCGGATCCCCTCCAGGTTGTCGGCGTCGTCGGGGTACACGTTGAAGGCGGCTGGAAGCGGGTTGCCGTGGAGCTCCTCGGTGATGTCGTCGTCCCCGAGCCGCTGCTTGAGGATCCGCAGGCCCTCCTGCTTGGAGACGAACTCGACCCTGTCGACGTGAGGGACCTTCTCGATCCGGCCCTGGAGGCCCTTGATCTCCGTGTCCTTCGCCTCCACGACGCCGAAGACCTTGATCAGGAGCTGATCGCGAACCTCCTCGGTCTTGCCCTGTGTGGTCTGGAGAACCGGGATCAGGACCCCGAGCAGCACCACCGTGACCACAATCGTCACGATCGCGGCCACGCTCGGGGCGGCACTGCGTCGCAGCGCCCTGACCGCCTCCTTGAGGAAGAACCCGAGTCGCGCCATCGGTCAGTGGCCTCCGGGCTCGCCGTTCCCGCCCTCGCCGTTCGTGTGGCCCTCGGCGATCCCCATCTCGGAGCGCATCCGGACCGCGAACTCCGTCGTCGACTCCTCGTCCGCGTACTGGCCGGCCGCCTCGTCGCTGACGATCCGGCTCTCCTCGAGGCGGACGACGCGGCGGCGCATCTTGTCGACCATCTCGCGGTCGTGGGTGACGACGACGACGGTCGTGCCGGTGCGGTTGATCCGGTAGAGAAGCTGCATGATCCCGATCGACGTGACGGGATCGAGGTTGCCGGTCGGCTCGTCGGCGAGCAGGAGCGGTGGATGGTTTACGAACGCCCGCGCGATCGACACTCGCTGCTGCTCCCCGCCCGATAGCTCGTCGGGATAGCTGTGGATCTTGGTCGACAGCCCGACCAGGCGCAGGGTCTCGGGGACCATCGTGCGGATGTCCGAGCGCGACGCGCCGATCACCTGGAGCGCGTAGGCGACGTTGTCGTACACGTTCCGGTTCGGGAGGAGCTTGAAGTCCTGGAACACGGTCCCTATCCGGCGACGTAGGTAGGGGATGCGGTCCTCGTCGAGCTCGACGATGTCCCGGCCGGCGATCAGGACGTGGCCCTCCGCGGGCTCGACCTCGCGGATCAGGGCCTTGATGAAGGTGGACTTCCCGCACCCGGTCGGCCCGACGAGGAACATGAACTCACCGCGGTGCACCTCGAGCGAGACGCGCTCGAGCCCGAGGTGGCCGCCGGGGTAGATGACGCTCGCCGAGCGCAGCTCGACGATCGGGGCCGCGGGGTCCCGCCGCTGGGCGGCTTCGGCTCGCGCCTTCCGCCTCGCCTTTGTGCGAGTAGCCATGCGAAAGCTCTTTCTCCGGCGCCCGCCGTGATCCTGCGCCCTCCCTCGCCGCAGGCAGTCGGCTTGCGCGAGCCGCGAAGGGTAGCGAAGCGAGCCTAAGCGGTCGGCGAGCCGCCAGGTGGCGTACACCCCGCCTCAGCCGTTGCCGCTGAGGCCCTTGGAGCGCAGCTCGTCGATCAGCCGCAGAATCGCCTGGCGCTGCGCCATCGACTCCTCGTGCAGGTCAACGAGGACGGCTCTTCCCGCAACGAACTCCTCGCGCTGGGCTTGCATTTCGCTGACCAATTGACGGGTGACCCGCTCCTGGCGCAATGAGAACTCTCGCATGAACTCGCGGGTCTCGCGGATGAATGCACGGGATTCATCGGACTGCGCGATCACGCGGCCCATCAATTCGTTTCCGCGCGCCATGTGTCGGTCGATGCGCTCGAGTGGATCGCGGTCGGCCACGCAGCTAGCCCCTGCCGCCCAGTCCGTGGGTTCGCAACTCGTCGATCATGGTCCAGATCGCCTCGCGCTGCGCGTACGCCTCTCTGTGTACGTCGAGCAGCACCTCGCGTCCCGCGGAAACCTCGCGCACCAGCTCACGCATCACGGCCTCGTTGCGCCGCGTCATCTCGCGGATGAACTCGCGGTTGGTCTCGTGCACTTCGACCACGCGCTGCATCAGCTCGTTCCCGCGATCCATGTGAGCGTCGATGCGCCTGAGGAATTCGGCCTCGGTCACTCGCCGATTGTCGCATTCGGAATGTCGAAACTGGCGCGCCGAGTGTGTCGGAAGGCTGGCGCGGCTCAGCCGCTCAGGTCCACTCGGGGCCGATCAGCGGCGGGTGCGAGACGATCGGCTTCAGGACGAGCGCCTCGCGGGCACGGTCGGCGATCCCGCGCGGGGTGAGCCCGAAATGCTCCATGCACGCTTCCCCGGTGCCCGAGATCCCGAACTCGTCCCCCATCCCGACCGCGAAGATGGGCACCGGGTGCTCCTCGGCGGCCGTCTGGCGCACCGCGTCGGCGAGCCCGCCGACCACACGATGCTCCTCCGCGGTCACGGCGACCCCGGTCTTCGAGATCGATTCGAGGATCGTCTCGGTGTCGAGCGGCTTCACGATCGCGACGTTGAGGACCTCGGCCTCGACGCCGTCCTCCCGCTCCAGCGACTCGGCCGCCTCGAGCGCGCGCCACACCATGTGCCCGCAGGCGATCAGCGAGATGTCCTTCCCCTCGCGCATGACGTCGACGCCCTCGCCGAGTGTCTCCGGGATGTCCTCGTACACGATCGGGGTCGAGGGCCGGCCGAAGCGCATGTACATCGGCTCGTCGCGCTCGTACGACTCCGCCGTCGCGCGGTAGGCCTGGTTGTAGTCGGCCGGGACGATCACCTGCATCTTCGGCATCGCCCGCATCAGCGCGATGTCCTCGATCATCTGGTGCGAGGCGCCGTCCTCGCCGAGCGATACTCCGCCGTGGCTGGCGCCGATCCTCACCTTGAGCCCGTTGTGCGCGATCCCGAGCCGGACCTGGTCGTACGCGCGCCCCGCCGCGAAGACGGCGAAAGTCGAGCAGTACGGGACCTTCCCGGTCGCCGCGAGCCCGCACGCCGTCGACATCATGTTCGCCTCCGCCGTGCCCATGTTGAAGAAGCGGTCGGGGTGCTTGTTGCCGAACTTCATCGACTGCGTGGACACCGCGAGGTCGGCGTCGAGCGCGACGACGTCGTCGTGCTCGTCGCCGAGGTCGACGAGCGCGTCGCCGTAGCCGTGGCGGGTCGCGATCGGGTCGGTCTTCGCCTCGGCGGGCATCAGCTCTCGGCCTTCGGGGAGTCGTCCTCGCCGGCGCCGTCGAGCGCCTCTGTCTGTGCGCCGAGCGTCGCCTCGAGCTCTGACAGGGCCTCCTCGGCCTGCTCGGGGCTCGGCGGCTTGCCGTGGAACCCGAACCGGCTCTCCATCGAGGAGACGCCGCGGCCCTTCTTGGTCTGGCAGACGATCGCCGCCGGGCGGTCGAGCGTGCGGCTGCGCTCCAGCGCCTCCACAACCTGGTCCATGTCGTGGCCGTCGATTTCGACCGCGTCCCAGTCGAAGGCCTCGAACTTCGCCCGCACGTCACCGGTGTCCATGACCTCCTCGGTCGTGCCGTCGGTCTGGAGGTGGTTGTAGTCGACGATCGCGGTCAGGTTGGCGACCCCGAAGTGGGTCGCGGCCATCGCCGCCTCCCACGTCTGGCCCTCCTGGCAGTCGCCGTCGGACAGCAGGCCGAAGACCTGCGCCGTGGAGTCGAGCCCGTCGAGCCGCAGCGCGAGCGTGATCCCGAGGCACATCGAGAGCCCCTGTCCGAGCGACCCCGTGGAGACCTCGACCCCGGGCGTGCGGTTCATGTCGGGATGGCCCTGGAGGTCGGCGCCGATCTGGCGCAGCCCCATCAGGTCGCGGAGCGGGAAGTAACCGTGCTGGGCGAGCGCCGCGTACTGGATCGGCGCCGCGTGCCCCTTGCAGAGCACGAACCGGTCGCGCTCCGCCCACTCGGGATCGTCGGAGTCGTGTCGCAGCACGCGGTAGTAGAGAGCGGCGACGATGTCGGCCGCCGACAGCGAGCTGTCGAGGTGCCCCGACTTCGCGACCGCGAGCATCCGCACGCAATCGACCCGCAGCACGGTCGCCCAGCGCTCAAGCTCCGCAATCGAGGGCGGCGCCTCGCGATGCGGCGCCTTGGGGGGCGGCTTGGGGTCCGGTACCGGCCTCAGGTGCATCTCGTTCGCGAGGCTAGCAGCGGCTTCCATGGGCCGAGCGTATGCGGCTTGGAGGACAGAATACGCCCAGCGGTTGTGCCGAGTCAGCGGGGTTTCTAGGTGGCGTCCTGGTTGTTCATCGCGCGGTCGCAGACCTTCCGCCGCGCCGGAGCATGCCGGATCCTGGTGCCGGCAGCCGTTCGCGCTCTCACGGAGATCCGCCTGCACGCCGCGAGGACGGGGAGCTCGGCGATGAAGAGGCTGAACGGTCGCGGCGCCCCGACCCTCCGCGCAAGCGAGCGGTTGACTGGGATGACCGCCGCCGGTCCCGTGCCCCCCGAGAAGCCGACCTCCACGCTTCGAGTTCCGGCGCTGGCGATCCCCAGCACCACGACCTCATACCCGCCTCGGACCCCCGGGGAGTTCGAAGGTACTCCGAGGTCCAGGATCTGCACCCTCTCACCCACGCCGTTGGCCGGGCAAGTGCCGGGAATGTAGAATCCCCGGCTGCCCCGCCCAGGGTACGCCGGGTTGATGCAGATCTGGCGATCTCCGAGGAAGCGGTCGGCATCGCCGCTTATCTCGACGGGTCTTCCGCTCACTCTCAAACGGACAAAACCGAGGATGGTCGCCGGCTCGCCGGGGACGAAGTACTGCGGTCGCTCGCCACGTCACAAGGGGCCTCGACGGCGCCCGCCTCCGGGTCGCGCGCAGCCGATTCGCGGGCCCGCAGATCGATCCGCGTGACGGAGCTCTCATAGTTCAACACCCAGAGCGAATCGGGGGCGAGGGCAAGCGCAATCGGTGTCTTCGGCGGATCGATCGAGACGTCGATCTCGCCGGTGCGACGATTGAAGCGGTCTACGGTGCTGCGTCCTCCAACCTCGTTGGGCTCGTAGCCCTGGAACCAGAAGCCGTTCTCCTCGGCGATCAAGGATGTTGCGCCGATCGCGACACCAAGTCGAATCGGCTCCCCCGCCGCTCGTCCCGTGCGCGGATCGATTGGCACGAGCCGCCGCCCGCGTCCGGCCCAGATCACGCCTGCGTCGGCTGCGAACACACCGGGATACGTGCCCCGCCGGAAGCGGGCGATGGCCTCAACGGAGTAGTTCTCGGGATCCACCACACTCAGCCTCGTCTGAGGGAGGCTCCTTACGACAATCGCGCCCTCGAACGCGAACACCTCTCGCACCCAGTGCCCACGAATGGGAATCCTGGCGGTAACGCGGTTCGTCTCCGGATCGACTCGGATCAGGACTCCGGTCGTCCTCGCCGAACGCCGATACCCATACGCCGGACTCCACGACCGCGACATCGCCATCGCCCTTCGCCCCGAGTGGAATCGTGGCCGTGACCTCGTTGGTACCGGGATCGATTCGCTGCACTATCGCCCGACCATTGCTCTCGCCCGTGACCCAACGGCGCCACCGCCAGCGGCGATCCCATCGCCACCCGTCTCCCAGCCGGGGCCGCCCTCGAGGCGAATCCGCGCCACCACCTTGCTCGTGTCGGGGTCGATGCGGGTCACGAACCCTCGCTCGGACCGATCCCAACCCGCGACCCAGATGCTCCCCTCGGCGTAGTGGATCGCGTGCGGTTGCGCTCCACGACCAAACCTCAGCGTCGGGCCGACCGAAGCCTCGACATGTTGGGGTGAGGAGAGGCGTGGGTCGCCTCCGCTGTCCGCGTCGCGCGACCGGAACCCGATCCAAGAAGCAACGGAGGCGACGACCGCGATGCCCACGAAGGCGAGTGTCCGTGTCGACCTCACGCCGTCTTGGATACGGACCGGAACGGCCAGTAGGTCCGTTACTGCCCAGGAACGTCGACGATGCTCTTCAGGTCCGGGTTGTGTTCGAGGTCGTTGCGCATCTGGTCGATCGTGGGGCATCGCGAACCTGCGAACCGGATCGAGTCCGGAGCGCGCCCGGCCTCGCGGAGAGCCCGCGCGATCGCCGGACAGTCCTGCTCGGAGAGCAGTGCGTGTTCCCGCGCTCTCTCGACTCGTGCATCGAGCTGTCGCTCGAACTCCTCATGCTCCGCCTGCATTGATCTGTGCCGCTTGAGTATCCGGCCATAGTCAAGCCGCTCCATCACCTCGCTGCTCGCGCCGTAGGCGACCAGCTCGACGGTCGTCATCACGTCTGCGAAGAACCCACCCTGACCCACGTCCTCGTCGGGCAAGAAGGCGACGAAGAATCCGGCCTCCTGAGTCGTCCCAGCTTGCTTGGCTAGCCGCCCATCGAGCTTGGCGATGGTCACCGGCGCGTTGACGCGGTCACCGAGGCGGTTCGTGTAGACGACGTCGACCCGATCTACCTCGGGCCCGGTCAGGCCGCTTATTTCAAGCGCGGCTCCAGGACCTAATGAGCCTTCAGGGTCCGTGGCACCTGGAACCGGGAGTGGGTCCCGCTGAGGCCCGTCGATGCACCTCTCACCACCACGCGGGTCGGCCAGCTCCGGCCAGTCGAGACTGATGCAAGTGCCCGCAAAGGGAGGTCCCTTCTTGTCCTCGCTGATTCTGCCCTCATAAGCGACGATCTCGAATGGCACGCCGTCCGGCGTTTCTCCCGCACCGATCACGGTCTCATTAGTAGTTGGCTCGATCGGCCCCTCGAGCGCGCCGTGGTCGACGGTTGCGGGATCTCCGATCCCGACAAGCTCGGCGATGTCCTCGGCGACGGCGCGCCCCTGAGGAGTCAGAGAGAAGCCGGTCAACGCGATCACGGCTGCGATTGCGGCTACCGCCCAGGCGGGGTTGAACCTCCTGCTATCTCGGACGGGCCGAGGGACCGCAGCCCGCGCCGCCGCGGCGGTGCGCTCGCGCGCCGCCAGCGCGGCGGGCGGCGCGCTTCCCTTCAGCAGCTCGCGGATGCGCTGCTCGTCGCTCATCCCTCGTCCCCCTCGATCGCTCGCCGGAGCTCCGCAAGCCCGCGGTGCAGCCTGGTGCGAACCGCGCCGGAGCTCAGGTCCACCATCGCGGCGATCTCGCGGGGCCGATAGTCGAGCAAACACCGCAGGACCACGATCGCGCGTGTCCGCGGATCGAGCGTTGCGAGGATCTCGAGTGCAGCGGCGGCGCTGTCGTCGCGCAACGACACGGCCGCAGCGCCGTCGAGCTCGACCTCGCGCCTGCGATCACGCGCGCGCACCCAATCGATGGATCGATTCGCGACGATCCGGTGAAGCCAGGGACGAAAGCGGCGGCGGCGATCGAAACGGTGAAGGGAGTCGATCGCTCCGAGAATCGACTCCTGGGCGATGTCCTCTGCGGCAGCGGCATCTCGCGTGATCAGGAACGCGGCTTGATGTGCCGCCGGCCAATGCAAGCGCACGAGGTCCTCGATCGCCTGCTCGGAGCCTCTCTGCGCGGCGCGCACGAGCCGCCGCTCTGATCTGGCGGGGGTGGCACCGTCCCACGTCACCAGCGGCCTCGCGATCGCGAACTCCTGCGTCGATTGCCTCATCGCCTGGCCTCTATACGAGGCCGCATCCCCGTTTCGTTACGGACCCGGCTGCTCGGGCGTCGCGCAAATCACCAGAACGCCGGGCTCGGGTGGACCGGACGGCGGGTCGGGACAGAGGTCGCGGCCCGGGATCGGACCGCCGGGATCGCCAAGTCTCAGGATGAGTCCCTGGATCGCCGACGATCTGCAGCCAACCCCCGTATTGCCCGAGACCGGCAGCTCGGCACCGTCCTCTGAGATCCATCGGCCCTGGAGCCGAACCGCTTGCACGGTCCCGAAGCCCTCGATCAGGCGGGCCTCGTTCAGCTGCAGTCGGAGGCCTCCGTGACGCCGCACGTACTTCAGCGCTCGCTTGCGCGAGAAGGTCTTGAAGCGTTCAGCGTGGCCGACTGCGAACCCGTTCTTGATCGACACGGCCTTTATCGAGCGCCAATAGCGTCGAAGCGCCTCCAGGTCCGGGATGTTCAGCGCTCGGTTGAATTTGAGCAGCCGGCGGCCAAGCCTCTCCGGCTGGCAGGTGTCGATCAGCCTCGGGTCGTCACGGGTGACGACGAAGCTTGTTGGGGTGGGGTCCGGCTGCGGCGCACGTACGCGGTCCCGACCGTCGGGAGCACACACGACGAGCGTTCCTGTCTCGGCGCCACCAGGCGGATCCCGACACGGGTCGATCCCACTCTCCTCGCCGAATGGCTGCACGGCCATGCTCAACACCTTGATCCAGCCGGTGCGACAGCGCATCACACCCTTGCCGAGCACCTCGTAGCTCGTTCCGTCGTCAAGAACCCACCTACCCCTGATCCCGAGACCGTGGTCGAGCCCCCTGCCACTGCCCACGTCCACCTCGCTGAGCTGGAGCCTGAATCCTCTGCGCTCGCGGACGTACCTGATCGCCCGCCTCGGTTGGAAGCCGACGAAATGGTGCTTGTGGCCGGGCGACGGCGAGTTGGTGATCGAGAACCACCTGAAGCTGCCCTTCGCGAACGGACCCCGGTCCCGCCGGAAGTCGTTCCTCTCGACCCAGAACCTCCTCAGCGTCTCGGAGTCCGCGGCGTTCAATGCGGTGTTGAAGCGGACCAGCCGCCGACCCACTCGATCCGGCCGGCAGCCGGCGCGCCCGCGTCCGCTGTCCTCCGTGACGACTACCTCCGTCGCGGCCGGGTTCGATTCCGTTCCCCCAGCAACGACACCTCCAATGCCGGCGCTCGTGAAACCGGCGAGCGAAGCGCTCGCGACGAGCCCGACTGCTACTGCCTTCCTCATCTCCCGACCCCGCGTTTCCCTGGTCCCGACCTGTGGCGAGGATACGCCGAACAGCGGCACGGCGCCGCCCCGATCCCACTCGGGATCTCATGCGGCGTTCGTCAAGAGGGCTGGCCGAATTCACTACCTGATAATCAGGTGGTCGACGATGCCGACCTCGCGCTGGATCTGGCTGGCGCCGATCGCCGCAGCGGCGGTCGTTCTCGTCCTGCTCCTCGCCTCGGACGAGGAGGGACCTGACACCGTGATCACACCAGCGCAGGGGCCGGCGGCAGACGCTCCCGCGCCGCCTTTCCCCGACCAGGAGTCGGCCGGTCCCGGGGGCGGCGCCGTGCCCGGCGACGCCGAGAGGCAGGTGGTGCGCGCCGTGCGCACGTACCTCGAGGGGATCGACGCCCGGGACGGCGCGCGGGTGTGCGCGGTGCTCGCGCCGGGTGCGATCCAGAACCTCGAGCTGCCGAAGGAGCGGGCGAGGTGCGCGCACTCTCTCGACGCCTCGATCGGCTACCGCGACCCGCGCGGATACCCGGTCTTCGATCGGGCGAGGGTGGAGGCGATCAAGGACGTGACGCTGGGCGCGGGGCAGGCCCGGGTGACCGCGACCGTGGTGACCCGGTTCGCGGACCGCGACGAGCCCTCGATCGAGGACGACCTGATCTACCTCGTTTCGAGCGGCGAGGAGTGGAGGGTCGTGAAGCCGAGCGCGACGCTCTACCGGGCGGTCGGCAAGCCGGAGGCGCCCCCGGGGGTCATCGCCCCGCCCGAGTGAGTCAGCGCTTCACCGAGACGATCTTCGCCCCGCCACTCGCCAGCAGCGTGACGTAGGCGCGTTCGACCGAGAGCGCCGTCGACCAAAGCGTCGCCTTGCGACCCTTGCGGGCGTACAGCGTCTGCCCGTGGTGCTTGCCCCCGAGTCGCTTGATCATCAGGCGCTGGCGGCCTCGCGTCGCCCTCACGTAGAGGAGCTTCGTCACCTTCTCTCCGCGGCGGACCGACGGGTTCGACAGGGCGGCGTTCCGCGAGGCGAGGACGGTCCGGCCCTTCCGCGAGTCGAGCCCGTAGCTCACGATCCGGTTTACGCGCGTCTTCGCGATCGCGAACACGACGAGGTTGCGGTCGAGAGCCGGGCGGCCGAGCTGGCCGAGACCCGCGACGGCCCCGATCGCCCTCTCCTCGCCGGGCCGCCGGGGATCCGCGATCGAGCGCGCGAGCATCACGTCCCGGCCGTCGCGGTGGGCGCGGTACACGAGCCAGCTCTCCGACACCGCGACGGCGTCGACGCCTGGAGCGTCGACGTCCGCGATCACGCTCAGGTCGGTGCGATCGATGAGCCTGATCCCCTCGTCGGCGATGACCGCCGCGCGAAGGTCGCCGACGGCGGGATCCCCGCCGGGCAGCGGCAGCGTCTCCTCGCCCCGGCGAAGCACGGCGGCCCGGTTCGGGAGCTGCCACGCGAGGTCGGAGCCCTCGGCGGAGGGATCGGCGGCTCCCGACGCCTCGTGCCGCGCCGCGCTCGCGCTCGCGCTCGTGGTCAGAACCGCCGCGGCC
Organism: Solirubrobacterales bacterium; assembly: GCA_050697195.1. GTDB lineage: Bacteria > Actinomycetota > Thermoleophilia > Solirubrobacterales > 70-9 > DASPWW01. The sequence goes on along the minus strand of JBOGZL010000046.1, from coordinate 34 downwards.
GCGAGGAGCGCGAGCGCGTCGCCCAGCCTCGCCC
>JBOGZL010000045.1:0-2444 GCA_050697195.1 Solirubrobacterales bacterium | reverse complement strand
TCGTGGGGCCGGCGCGGGCGACCGGGGCGCTGGCCGAGTACACGCGCGAGCGCAGCGCCGCAGCGGCGGACGGGACCGCCGACGCGGAGCTCGTCAACCACGTCGAGACCGTGCTCGCCGGCTCGATCGGCACCGCCTCGGCGCGCGTGATGGTCGCCACGGTGGTGGAGGAGGAGCCGCTCGGCATCGACGAGGTGATGGAGATCCTCGACGAGACCTCACAAGCTATCGCCTACAGCCGCGAGCTCGAGCGCAAATCGCAGGAGCTCGAGGCCGCGACGGCCGAGCTGCGCGCTGCCAACGAGCGGCTCCAGGAGCTCGACCGGCTGAAGGACGACTTCGTCTCGACCGTCACCCACGAGCTGCTCACGCCGCTCACCTCGATGCGCGCCTTCTCGGAGATCCTGCTCAGCAACCCCGAGCTGCCGGCGCCCGAGCGCGAGCGCTACCGGCGGCTCGTGATCGAGGAGATCGACCGGCTGACGCGGCTGATCCACCAGGTGCTCGACCTCTCGAAGCTCGAGTCGGGCAGGGCGGAGTGGAACATCGCCTCGGTGGACCTGCGCGAGGTGGTGGAGGACTCGGTGGCGGCGACCGCCGAGCTCTTCAAGGAGCGGGAGGCGAACCTCGAGCTGCGGCTGCCCGAGGCCGTGCCGGCCGTGGCCGCGGATCGCGACCGCGTCAAGCAGGTGATGCTGAACCTGCTCTCGAACGCGGCCAAGTTCTGCGACACGGATCGCGGGCGCGTGCAGGTCGAGCTCGGGTCGGAGGATGGCGCACTGCGCGTGGACGTGCGCGACAATGGCCCCGGCATCCCGCTCGAGCAGCAGAAGGTGATCTTCGAGAGGTTTCGCCGCGGCGATGAGATGACCGACCGCTCGCAGGGCACCGGACTCGGGCTGTCGATCTCGAGCGGGATCATCAGCCACCTCGGCGGCGAGCTGTGGGTGCAGAGCGCGCCGGGACGCGGCGCCACGTTCTCGTTCAAGCTGCCGCTGGCAGGCGCGCCGACCGCGTCGCTGGAGAACTGATGGCCAAGGTCCTGATCGCCGACGACGAGCCGAACGTCGTCACCGCGCTCGAGTTCCTGATGCGGCAGCGGGGATACGAGACGCGGGTGGCGCGCGACGGCGACGAGGCGCTGGCCGAGGTCGAGGGCTTCCGGCCCGACCTGATCCTGCTCGACGTGATGCTGCCGCGCAGGGACGGCTTCGAGGTCTGCCAGAAGCTGCGCGCCGAGGGCTGGGAGGAGCTCAAGATCGTGATGCTGACCGCCAAGGGGCGGGACATCGAGATCGAGAAGGGCATGGCGCTGGGCGCCGACGCCTACGTGACCAAGCCGTTCTCCACCGGCGAGCTCGTGGAGCGGGTGGCGGCCATGCTGAAGGGGGCCGGGGGGTGAGCCTGGCGGCCGCGATCGTGCTGATCGTGACCGGAGTCGGTCTCACCGCCGGCGTGCTGGTGAAGGTCTTCGTGCTGCCGCTGCGGCGCCTCGCGCGCGAAACGAGCCTGATCGCGACCGCCAACCCCGCGTACCGGATCGACACCTGGCGGCTGCCGCCGTTGCGCGGGCTCGCGGTTGCGATCGACGAACTGGCTGAGCGCGCGGAGGCCGCACAGGGGGAGCTCGACGAGCGGATCGCGGCCGCGCGCATGGACCTCGAGCGGGAGCGGAATACGCTCGCAGCGCTGATGTCCGAGCTCTCGCTTCCCGTGCTCGTTTGCAATCCCGAGGGCCAGATCCTGCTCTACAACGTCGCCGCGCGCGAGCTGCTCGACCCGGGCGGGCGCCCCTCGGGGCTGGTGGGCCTCGGGCGCTCGATCTTCGGGATCCTCGACCGCAGCCTGTTCAACCACGCGCTCGGGCGCGCCCGTGCAGGGGATGGCGGTGGGGGGCAGGGCATGCGGCTTGCGGCGACGGCGGTGGGAGGCCAGCTCCTGCGCGTGGGGGTCGCGCCGGTGCGCAGGGGGGACGCCGAACCGGCGGGCTTCGTGCTCACGCTCGAGGACGTGACACGCAGAGCCGAGGTGGGCGCCCGGCGCGACGCGCTGCTGCGGTCGCTGACCGAGGGCACGCGCGCGTCGGTGGGGGCCATCCGGGCGGCGATCGAGAGCCTGCTCGACTACCCCGGGATGGAGGCCGCGGAGCGACAGCGGTTCATGACGATCATCCGGGAGGAGGCGGTGGCGCTCGGCACGCGCGTCGAGGACGCGCTGTGCGAGTCGGCCGCCTCCCTGGGCTCTGAGTGGCGGCTCGCGGAGATTCTCGCCCGCGACCTGGTGGCCGCGCTGCAGCGCCGGCTCGAGTCGGAGGAGGGGCCGGCAACGGCGGACCCGGCGGTGGCGGCCGGCGAGGTGGGCGACAAGCTCTGGCTGCGAGTGGACAGCTACGCGGTCGTGCAGGCGGTGGCGCACCTCGCGCTCCGGCTGCGCTCCGAAGCCGG
>JBOGZL010000044.1:0-2035 GCA_050697195.1 Solirubrobacterales bacterium | reverse complement strand
AGGCCTCCTACAGTGGCACCGAGCTGCTCGGAGTCGGCGTCCCGCTCGCGATCGCGGTCGCGTTCACAGTGATCGGGCTCGTTCTGATGGTGATCTGGCGCTTCAGCAGCGCCGGGAAGCCGTTCTTTGCGCGCGGCGCGTTCGAGTCCGTCGACCCGGCGGTCGCGAACCAGAAGGCGCCGCCGCCCGCCGAGGCGACCGCGCCGACCGGAGGTCCGTGAGATGGCGGTCACGGTGGTCGGGTACGACGGCTCCGACTGCGCCGAGGCGGCGCTCGAGACCGCGATCGACCTGTCCCGCGACCTCGGCGACGAGCTCCTGATCACGTTCGGGTACGAGCCGGGCGGCCGGACGGGCGAGGAGCACGCCGCCCATCGGGAGGCCGTGAAGCAGTTCGGCGAGCGGATGACCCAGCGGGGTTTGAAGCGCGCGGAGGACGCCGGAGTGAAGGCGAACGTCGCCCTCGTCCCCGAGCGCGCCGTCGACGCCCTGGTCACGATGGGCGCGGAGCATGACGCGCGGGCGATCGTCGTCGGGACCTACGGCGAGAACCCGGTCAAGGGCGCGATCCTCGGCTCGACCCCGTACAAGCTGATGCAGGTCGCCGAGCGCCCCGTGCTGGTCGTCCCGGTCGAATAGCGGGCGCGCCCGATCAATAGCCTGTCGGTCGTGAGCGCCTACGACCGCCTGCGCGATCTCCCGATCTCGATCGACTCCTACGAGCTCGAGGACCAGGATCGCGAGTACGGCGAGTTCACCCGCCCCTCGACGATCATCCACCTGCGCGGGGGCGGCCACGAGGGTCTCGGGGAGGACGTCGTCTACGACGTTCTCGACCACGTCGCGCATCGCGACGCCGGGCCCGTGCTCGACCTCACCGGGCCGTCGACGCTCGGCGAGCTGTGCGAGCTGCTGGGCAGGCTCGACCTGTTCGCTGCGGCGGCCCCGGAGCGCGAGCCATCGCGCCACTACCGGCGCTGGGCCTACGAGTCCGCGGCGCTCGACCTCGCGCTGCACCAGAGCGGCGTTCCCCTGCACGAGGCCGTGGGGCGCGATCCCCGGCCGCTGACGTTCGTGTGCTCGACGCGGCTCGGCGGGATCGGCGAGAACGCGCCGCCTTCGACCTCCGAACCGGTGCGCAAGCGGCTCGCCAAGTACCCGACGCTGCGCTTCAAGCTCGATCCCGAGAACGACTGGGACGATGAGCTGACCGCGGAGCTCAAGCAGATCGCGGGGGTCGACGTGCTCGACCTCAAGGGCCTGTACAAGGGCACGCCCGTCGACGTCGACACCGACCCGGAGCTGTACCGGCGGGTCGCGGAGGCCTTCCCCGAGGCATTCCTCGAGGACCCCGACATCAACGACGAGACCCGCGCCGTGCTCGAGCCCCACGCCGACCGTGTCACCTGGGACGCCCCGCTTCACTCGCTCGCAGACGTCGAGGAGCGCGCCCGCAAGGCGATCAACTCGAAGCCGTCGCGGTTCGGGTCGCTGGAGGAGCTGTGCTCGATCTACGACCACTGCGAGCGCGAGGGAATCGCGATCTACGGCGGCGGGCAGGGCGAGATCGGGGTGGGCAGGGGCCAGATCCAGTACCTGGCCTCGCTCTTCCACCCGGATACCCCGAACGACGTCGCGCCGTCCGGCTACAACGACCCCGCGGTCCCCGACGGCCTCGCGACCAGCCCGATGGACCCCGTCCCCTCCGAGACCGGCTTCCGCTGGGGGGAGCCGGGGAAGTAGGCTTCCCGCTGATGGCAGACAAGTCCTTCCCCGACGCGCTCAACGAGCAGATCTCGAACGAGTTCGCCGCCCACCAGCAGTACATCGGGGCGGCCGTGTACTACGACGTCGAGACGCTCCCCCGCCTCGCCCACTTCTTCTACCGCCAGGCGGTCGAGGAGCGAAACCACGCGATGATGATGGTCCAGTACCTGGTCGACGTCGACGAGGAGGTCCGGATCCCCGACATCTCCGCGCAGCAGACGCGGTTCTCCGACCCGCTGGCCCCGGTCCGGATGGCGCTCGAGCAGGA
>JBOGZL010000043.1:0-4848 GCA_050697195.1 Solirubrobacterales bacterium | reverse complement strand
CCTCGCGCGCGAGCTCGGGGCTCGCCCGGCGGCTCGTGATCGACGCGAGCGCGACGACTCGTGTCAGCGCGCCCTCGAGCTGGCGCAGGTTCGCCGGCGCACGGGCGGCGATCTCGCGCAGCGTCGCGCGCTCCTCGAGATCGACGGGGAGCTCGCCGGCGAGCCGGCCGAGGACGGTGAGCCGGGTGGGAAGGTCGGGCGTCGCGAGCTCGACCGACAGCCCCCAGTCGAACCGGTCGCGGAGCCGCTCCGCGAGCCGCGACAGCCCGCGGGGGGCGCGATCGCTCGCGAGCACGATCTGGCTCCCGGTCTTGTGCAGCGTGTCGAAGGTGTGGAAGAACTCCTCCTCGGTGCGCACCTTGTCCTCGAGGAACTGGACGTCGTCGATCAGCAGCACGTCGATGTCGCGGTGGCGGCGCTTGAACGCGTCGGCCCCGGCCCCGCGCAGCGCCGCCACGAACTCGGTCGTGAACCGCTCCCCGGTCGTGTATCGGATCGTGAGCTCGGGGTGGTTCTCGCGCAGGTAGTGGGCGATCGCCCCGAGCAGGTGGGTCTTGCCGAGCCCCGGATCGCCGTGGAGGAAGAGCGGGTTGTATGCCTCCCCGGGGAGCTCGGCGACCGCGAGCGCGGCGCCGTGCGCGAGCCGGTTGCCCTTGCCGATCACGAAGCGCTCGAAGGTGTGGCCGCTGCTGGGCTGGAGCGCCTCACGGCCGCCCGCGCTGGGGACGGGGGCCTGCTCGGCGCTGACGAACCCGATCTCGCGGAGCGAGTCCGTGTTCGCCCGCAGCGCCTGCTCGAGCCGGTGCGCGTAGCGGCGCTCGACCCAGGTGCGGACGCGCTCGGGCCCGGTGACATAGAGGGTCGTGCCGTGAGCCGACACCGGGCGCAGCGGCTCGAGCCACAGCCGGTAGGTGGAGGGAGGAAGCGAGGAGCGAATCTCGTCGCTTACGCGTTGCCAGATCGTGGCGACATCGTCCGGCAACGCCTGCTCCACGTCGGTGGTCCGTCTCCTCTCAGGTCCTCGCCCCTCGCCCTGAGGAGCGCTCCCCCGCGCCTCGGGGAGCGGGCGACTATAGCGCCGGTGAACGGGCCCGAAAACGGGTCCGGCGGGCCCACGTCGCAATTCGCGGCGAAAGCGCGGACGAACCGGAGAGCGCGCCATTCCGCCGCCGCGCACGCGGTCGAACGCCCGCGGACGTGTGCGTATACTGGCCCGGCCCGGCGGCCCCCGCAACCGTCCGGTCGCCATCCGGGGGCCGGGAGCATCGGAAACCTGCACCTGATGAAGCGGACCTATCAGCCCAAGAAGCGCAAGCGCGCCCGAGTGCACGGCTTCCGCGCGCGCATGCAGACGCGCGGCGGGCGCGAGATCCTGAGGCGCCGCCGGCGGAAGGGCCGCAAGCGGCTCACTCCGTGACGCGCGGCAAGCGCGAGCGACGCAAGGGGGGCCGGCTCTCGCGCAGCGGCGACTTCGAGCGCGCGTACCGCGAGGGGGCGTCGCACTCGAACCGGTTCATGGTCCTGTACGCGTTCCCGCGCCCGCAGGACGAGCCCGAGGGCGTCCGGCTCGGTGTCTCGGTCGGGCGCAACCTCGGCGGCGCGGTGGAGCGCAACAAGGTCAAGCGGGCGCTCCGCGAGGCGTTCCGCGACGCCTCCGATCGCCTTCCCGCCGACCACGACTTCGTGCTCGTCGGGCGCCCCGACCTCGCCGGCCTCGTCGAGCGCGACGGCACCGAGGGCGTGCGCGACTGCCTCGACGAGGTGATCCGCGAGAGCGGCCTGACGCGAAGGACCGTTTAGCGTGAAACGCTCGCTCGGCACACTCGTGACGCTCCCCGCCCGCGCGCTCAGGGCGCTGATCCTCGCCCCGATCGTCGCCTACCAGCGCTTCGTGTCGCCCGCACTCCCGCGTCGCTGCAAGTACTACCCGACGTGCTCGGAGTACGCGGTCGAGGCGATCCGCGAGGTCGGCGTCGTGCGCGGGACGATCCTCGCCGCGTGGCGCCTCGTGCGCTGCAACCCGTTCAGCCACGGCGGAGTCGACCTCGTCGAGGATCGCCCGTTCTTTCAATCGCGCGACGTGCTCCGCTCCCGCTCGCTCGCGACTCGAATCACCGGCGATGACGCTCGCTCGCTCCCGCGTCCGCCGTCGCGCGGTATCTGCCGGGATGGCGTTCGGTGATGCTCCTCGCGAATATTTTCCAGCCGCTGATCGACGTCGCCGACGCGGTGATCGTGTTCTTCCACGACAGCGGCCTCGGGTGGGGTGCGTCGATCGTCGCGCTCACGTTCGTCACCCGGATCGCGATCATCCCGCTGTCGATCAAGCAGATCCGGTCGATGCGCGCGCTTCAGGCGTTCCAGCCGCAGATCAAGGAGATCCAGGAGAGGTACAAGGACGACCGCCAGCGCATGCAGCGCGAGATGATGAGCTTCTACAAGGAGAACCAGATCAACCCTCTGGCCTCCTGCTTCCCGCTCCTGCTCCAGCTCCCGGTCTTCCTCGCCCTCTTCTACCTCCTCCAGAGCGACGAGTTCCAGGACCAGGTGCTCGCGAGCCCGCCCGAGGGGTGGCTGTTCATCCCCGACCTCACGACGGAGGCCACGGGCGGCGTCCTGATCGCGCTGATCGTGATCTACGTCGTCACCCAGCTCGGCGCGGGGCTGGTGATGATGTCGACCGCCGATCGCACCCAGCGGATGATCATGTTCGGCCTCCCGGTGGTCTTCATCCCGTTCATCATCAGCTTCCCGGCGGGGCTGATCGTGTACTGGATCACGACCAACGTGTGGACCGTCGGCCAGCAGTACGTGGTGAAGAAGGTCGCCCCACCACCGGATCGCTCGAAGCCGGAGGTGGTCGAGGCGACGAAGGCCGCGAAGGCGCCCCCGCCCCCGCCGCGGCGGAAGAAGAAGCGCCGCCGCTAGTCGTGGCCGCCGACGCGACAGGAAACGGAGGCGCGATGCCGGCCGAGCCGGCGGAGCGCGTTCGCGCCGTGATCGAGCGCGTGCTGGCGACGATCGACGTCGAGGCCGAGATCGAGATCGAGGAGACCGAGGAGATGATCACCGCCCGCGTCGGGGGCGAGGAGGACCTCGGGCTGCTGATCGGCCGCCACGGACAGACGATCGACGCCCTCCAGCTCCTCTGCTACCGGGCCGCGTGGCGCGGGCTCGAGGACCGAAAGCGGGTGATCGTCGACGCCGCCGGGTACCGCGAGCGGCGCCAGGACATGCTCTCGCGCCAGGCCGACAGCGCCGCGCAGCGCGCGCTCCAGAGCGGAAACCCCGTCGAGCTCGAGCCGATGAGCTCCCAGGAGCGCCGCGTCGTCCACGACCACCTCAAGGAGCGGGCGGAGATCGAGACCTACAGCGAGGGCGACGAGCCCGACCGCCGCGTGATCGTCGCGCCGCTCGTCGAGGGGTGAGCGCGGGCGCCGCGGATCTGCCCGACGCCGTCCGCGAGCTGCCCCACGACGCTAGGAACGCGCTCTCGACGCTGGTCGAGATGCTCGCCGCCGAGCGCCCCGGTGTCCCGAGCGCGGTGCGCGATCCCCACGGCGCGTGGCGCGTCCACGTCGCCGACTCGCTCAGCGGGCTCGGGTTCGACGCGCTCGCCGGCGCGGGGCGGATCGCCGACGTCGGGGCGGGGGCTGGCCTCCCCGGCCTCGTCCTCGCCGCCGTGCTCCCCGACTCGCGGGTGGACCTGATCGAGTCGACCGGCCGCAAGTGCGAGTTCATCCGCGACGCCGCGGAGCGGATGCCGGCGCCGAACGCGGGCGTCGTGTGCGAGCGCTCCGAGTCATGGGCGGGCGGCGAGGGGCGGGAGCGCTACGACGCGGTCACGGCGCGGGCGGTGGGGAGGCTCTCGACGCTCGCCGAGCTCGCCTCCCCGCTGCTCGTCGAGGGAGGCGCGCTCGTCGCCTGGAAGGGGCGCCGCGACCCCGGCGAGGAGGCCGAGCTCGCGCGCGCCGCCGAGCGGCTCGCGATCGAGCCGGTCGAGGTCCGCTGGGTCGGCCCCTACGCGGGGAGCCGCAACCGCCACCTCCACCTGATGCGAAAGGCCGGCCCGACCCCGGCCGAGCTCCCCCGCCGCCCCGGGGTCGCAAAGACGCGCCCCTTCGGCAAGTAAGGTCATCGCCGATGGGCGCGGTCTATGCGATCTCGAATCAGAAGGGAGGGGTCGGGAAGACGACGACCGCCGTCAACACGGCGGCGTGCGTCGCCGCGGCGGGGCACCAGACCCTGCTCGTCGACCTCGACCAGCAGTGCAACGCGACCGCGGCGCTCGGCCTCGCGCGCGACCTGGAGCCGAACTCCTACGCGTGCCTGATCGGCGAGGTGTCGGTCGCCGAGGCGGCGCGCCCCGCCGGACCGGACAACCTGTGGATGGTCCCCGCGCACCGCGACCTCGCCGGCGCGACCGTCGAGCTCCCCCGGATCGAGGGGTCCGAGACGCGCCTGCGCGAGATGCTCGGCCCGGTGCGCGAGCGGTTCGCCTCCACGCTGCTGGACTGCCCTCCGTCGCTCGGCCCGGTTACCGTCAACGCCCTCGTCGCGGCCGACCGCGTGATCGTCCCGGTGCAGGCCGAATATTTGGCGCTGGAGGGTTTGGTGCAATTCATGGACACAGTGGGGTTGATCCGACGGGAGCTGAATCCGAGTCTGGTCGTCAGCGGGTTGCTGCTGACGATGGCGGACGAGCGCACCCGGCTCGCCCAGGACGTCGAGCGCGAGCTGCGCGACCACTTCCCCGAGCTCGTCTTCCGGACCGTGATCCCGCGCAGCGTCCGCGTCGCCGAGGCCCCGAGCCACGGCCAGCCGCTGCTCGAGCACGCCCCCGGCTCG
>JBOGZL010000042.1:0-1603 GCA_050697195.1 Solirubrobacterales bacterium | reverse complement strand
GGTCGGCGGGCAACTCGCGAACCTCCGGCGGCAGCACCTCGTCCCAAAGGCACTCGGCCTGCGGGCCTTGCATGCGCAACATCCCAACCTCCTCGATTCACCTGAATATCGTAAGCGTTCAGTCCCCCCGCCTCAGACCAGGGCGGGCGCTGGCTGACCGCGGATCGACGTCTGGGCGACGTCAACGAGATAGGCGAACAGCGAGCGGCCCTGAAGGCGACAGCTGATCGCCGCCGAGAGCAGCCGCTCGGTCGCAAGCGCGCCGCGCTCGCAGCGGCTGCCCTGGGAGAGCTTGCGATAGATGACCGCGTGGCGCAGGCCGCGCTCGGCGCGGTTGTTGGTCGGCTCCACCCCCTCTGCCTCGACGAAGGTCCAAAGCCCCGGCCAGGCCTTGATCAGGTTGCGGGCGAGGCCGCGGTGGTAGCGGGTCTTGACCGACTTTCGCTTCCCCTCCTCGCAGAGCGCTCTCAGCTCGCGCTCGAGCGGGCGGACCTCGCGCCGCAGGAGGCGGCGGTCGCCCGAGCGCCGGAACTCGCGCCAGCTCGCGAACACGCCCTCGGCGATCCGCAGGCAGGACTCGCCGAACTCGCTCTGGCGGGCCAGCGGGCTCTCGGCGTGGAAGCGAAAGTCGCGCTGAAGATGAGACCAGCAGAGCTGGCGCCGGGCGGGGTCGAGGTGGTCATAGGCCCACCAGCGATCGGAGGAGACGATCGCCTCGGTCTGCCCGAGCAGCGCCTCGGCCTCCTCGCGGTGGCGGCTGGGGGCGATCCTCATCACCGCCGCCTCATCGCTGAAGGCGCCCCAGAGGAATCTCCTCTCGCCCGCCTGCTTCCAGCCTGTCTCATCGACGCAGACGACCGACGAGCCACGAACCGCTTCGGCGAGCCGTTTCTGGGGCTCGCGCAGGGCGGCGCCCTGGCGCTGGACGATCGCATCGACGGTGCCGACCGCGATCTCGGTGCCGAACAGCTCCGAGCAGAGATCGGCCACCTGGCGGCGCGAGAGGCGAAAGCCCGCGGCGAGGGTGGTGACGGCCGCCTGCAGGCGGGGGCCGAAGCGCTCGCGGGGAACGTCTGGGGGAAGCTCCGCCTGGGTAATCGCGCCGCAGCCGGGGCAGCGGCGGCGGGCGAGCCGGTGCTCGCTCACTCTGACCGCGATCTCCGGCAGCTCGGCGACCTGGTGGCGGCGGGTCGGTCCCCGCGCCGGTCGACCGGCGAGCGAGTGGCCGCACTTGCGACATTGGCACGGCAGGTGCTCGATGACCTCGTCGACCCGCTCGATCGGCAGAAGCCCCCGGCCCGAGCCCCGATGGCCGGGCTGGCCGCCCGGCTTGCGCTCGGAGCGCTTGCCCTTGCGCGGACGCTTGCCTGAGCGAGGGTCGGCGGAGGGCGGAAGCGAGGAGTTCTCGGAGTCGCGGCGCAGCTCGCGAAGCTCCTCCTCGAGCCGCTCGACCCGCCCCTCGAGCCGCTCCACCTGGTTTGCCAGTGCGAGCAACACCTTGACGCAGGCACTGCGGCCGGAGTCGTAGATCGCCTCGGCCTCGGCGCGATCCATGTCGGCAGGGTTCGCCGTCGCCGGCCCGGAGCCTGCTTATGTCAACCGG
>JBOGZL010000041.1:0-1720 GCA_050697195.1 Solirubrobacterales bacterium | reverse complement strand
GGACTATGCCCTGCGCCTGATCGCCGGATCTGCACCATGACCCGCCCGCCGCATCTCCGCCTGGTCGAGGACGCGCCCAAGGGGCCGGGACCGGTCGACGTCAAGAGGTGGATCGTCGCTCTGATGTGCGACCAGGCCTTGCCGCTGCCGGCCCGGGTGGTAGGCGCCTACATCGTCGGCCTTCACAACCAGGCCAAGGGCTACGCCTACCCGTCCCGGTCTCAGATTGCCGACAGCACCGGCATTGACGATCGGCACGTGCAGCGCGCCGTCAGGATGCTCGAGAAGCGGGGCTGGCTCACCGTGGTTCGCGGGACCGGAAGGGGCCATGCCAGTGAGTATCACATGAACCTGGACAAGCTCTTAAAGGGGGGCGCCACAGACACCCTTTTAGAGGGAGAAAGGGGGGCGCATAGCGCCTCCCTTTACGGCAAGAAAGGGAGGCGCCAGACCCCCATAAAGGGAGGCGCCAACCCCCGAGAAAGGGAGGCGCATAGCGCCCCCCCAACTAAGAAAGATACAACAAGGAAAGACTCCAACGTCTGCGCTCGACGGCGCGGCGGGGCTTCGCCCCAGCCCGCAGCCGGCGAGTCAAGCGCAGACTCAGGCAAGGCAGGGGCTTCGCCCCCGCCACCCCCACCGGCTGCGCCGGCTGAGACCGACCCTGACGCTGCGCTGCGGGCGGGTCGCTGTAGCGCCCGCCCCGCTCCGCTGGTCGATCAACCAACCAACCACCACACGGAGCATGACATGAACAGCGACACCCTGCAGGCGATCGCCGACGCCAACTTTGACCGATGGAACGATCTGCCGTTCCCGGACCTGCCGCCGATCCATCCCGCCGACGATTCGCAGCACCAGACCGCGGCCGAGGTGATCGAGGCATGGCACGCCACGATCGACAGCGCCGCCACCATCGCCGGATCGCACGAGGCCGCGATCGAGCTCTACCGGGCCTGCCGCCAGACCGAGGCTGACAAGATCCTGGCCAAGGCCGAGCGGGCGAAACACCCGCCGAACTACGTCCGCACCTCGATGCGCAACCACAAGCGCCGCATGGCCAAGCAGGCGGCGAAGAGAGCTGAGGCCAAGGCGGAGGCCGCGCCCGAAGCCCCCAACGGCTCAGGCTTCGACCCGATCAACCGACGCAAGTTCGAGTGGATGATGGACGTGGTCCGAAAGCGAGGCCTGGACAGCGCCGACACGGGCGCCATCGTCGACACGCTCAAGGAACAGATCGCCGACGTCACCCAGGCCGATCTGATCGCGGTGCTGCGCAAGCTCCAGGACGGAATCGACCCGCCGCTGACCGATCCCCGGCCGGAGCAGACGGACGGATGCCCGTATCGCCAATGACCCCAGCGCCGCGGGCCGCCATGGTCGGGCGACCTGGCCGGGGTCCTTCCTGGGGGCGGACGTATGGTGAGGGGCTACGCGCGACAGTTCGCTAGCCACAAGAATTTCTACGCAGTTCCACCACCACAAAGCGAGTAACCACAATGGCAGAAAAACTATGGTCGCAGAACGCCCTGGCGACCGAATTCCAAATCGACCGCCGGACCGTCGCGAAGAGGCTGCAGCGCGTGCCGCCGGCGGGCAAGCTCAAGGGAGGTTATGACGGCTGGCGCCTCGCCGACGCGGCTCCGGCGCTGCTCGGCGGCTCGACGGGCGAGGGCGCCGGCTGGCAAGGTGACTTCAGCCTGATCGGCGCGCCGTACAC
>JBOGZL010000040.1:0-1544 GCA_050697195.1 Solirubrobacterales bacterium | reverse complement strand
ATCTCGAAGTGCTGGGGCGCGAACGCAGCGATCTCGGGGTGGGCCTCCCAGAAGCTCCCCCCCGGCCCGTAGCGCGCCACCACCTGGGCCGTGTACTCGGCGTACTCCGTCGGATCGGCGGGGATCTCGTTCCACTCCAGGCCGGCCCACGGAGGGGAGCCAATGAGCAGTGGGAGGATCCGGATGCCGCGCTGGGCGGCCGCGATCAGCAGCTCGTCGTAGCGCCTCCATGCCCAGGCGTCGTCCTCGGGCTCGATCTCGCCCCACTCGAAGCTCTCCCGCAACCACCGTGTGCGGGTCCGGTCAGCCTCGTCGAGGATGCGCTCGGAGTTGGGGAAATAGCCCTGCGCGTTGGCCACCAGACCGACCCGGAGCGGCCCGGCGAGCTCGAGACGGGTCTTGCGGGCCAATCTTGGCCGCTTGGCGGTAGAGACGCCGGAGAGCCAGCGGCGCGGAAGCCTCGTCCTCAGTGCACTCCCGCTCGCCAGTGCCCGCCGGATAGCCTGCGCAGGTAGCCACTTCTGCTTCCGGCGGAGCGTGAGCGTGCCGCGGTGGACGAGATCGGCGTCCACGCCCTGAAGCGAGAAGACCACGACGCGACCCTGCTTCTTGGCCGCCTTGGGCTTGTGTATCGACGGCGGGGGCGTCACCTCCGGTGACCCGCCCCCCGTCACCCCGGGAAGGGCCACCGCGATCGCTATCAGTGCCGCAGCAACCCCAACGGCGCAGAGCGCGTTCCCACTCAGAACGCGTGGACTCGCTCGCATGCCCCAGCAAGCTACCGACTGGAGGTTGCGAGCCGGTTAAGACGGCCGATCGGCGCTAGCTCGCGCTCGCGATCGCGGCGGTGCGGTACACCTCATAGGCGGGCTTGTGTGAGCCGTCGCGGCGCTCGAGGCCGAACCAGCCCTCCTTGTCGTCCGGGACCTGCCGGGGATGGTCCTCGCGGTGGTAGACGAACGCCGCCTGCACGTAGCCGGAGTACTTGGTGCGCAGGAGATCGAACATGCGCTCCAGATACGCGGCCTGCTTTCGCTCCGAGGTGCAGTAGTCGGGGCTTTGGGGACAGGTCGACCAGCCGACCTCGGTGATCCACAGCGGCTTGTCCGCGGCGCCGTGCGCGACGAAGCGCTCGCGCGCGGCGGCGAGGCGCGGGAATCCCCAGCCGCCGCGGGGATCGTCCGGGCCCGAGCTGCCGCCGTAGGGGTGCACCGCGACCGCGTCGAAGTAGGAGTTCAGGTCGGGGACCGCCGCGTACATGTCGTCGATGAAGGAGTGGCGCGCATCGCCGGGCGGGGTGCGATCGGCCTGGAGCAGGAACCTCGCCTCAGGGTTCGCCGCTCGCCCCGCGCTCACCGCGGCCTTGACCAGGCGGGCGTAGCGGCCGGCGTCGACCCCGCCCGCCGAGAACATGGGCAGGTAGGGCTCGTTCCAGATCTCGAAGTGCTGGGGCGCGAACGCAGCGATCTCGGGGTGGGCCTCCCAGAAGCTCCCCCCCGGCCCGTAGCGCGCCACCACCTGGGCCGTGTACTCGGCGTACTCCG
>JBOGZL010000039.1:0-12577 GCA_050697195.1 Solirubrobacterales bacterium | reverse complement strand
CTCGTGCCCGAGGCGCAGGCGGACGCGGTGCGGCTGATCCGCTCGCCGCGGGCGCGGCGGAGGCTGCTCGACAGGATCAGGGCGCTCGTGGTCGGAATCGCGAGCCGGTTCGCCAACTACGAGTCGTTCGAGTCCGGGCCCCGGGTCACGGTCCCGCTGCTTCGCGCCGGCGACGTCCGCGTCGTGCTCTCGGTGCTGTACTCCCCGTTCGACGAGCTCGACCTCGACCTCGCGTACGGCGCGCCGCCGACCGGTACCTATCTCGACACGGTCATCCGCCAGCTCGAGACCGTGGAGACCGACATCGCGGAGAGGTTCCCCGACCAGGCGGCGGTCGCCCGCGATCCGGGCCAGCTCGACGCCACGCTCGCGGAGGGCAAGGTCGCGCTCGTCCACTGCGTCGAAGGCGGCTTTCACCTCGGCGGCACTCCGCAGGAGGTCGAGCGCGGGGTCGGCGAGCTGGCGCGCCGCGGCGTCGCCTACGTCACGCTCGCCCATCTGGTGTGGCGCTCGGTCGCGACCGGCGCCAACGCGATCCCGTTCATCCCCACGCCCCTCTACCGGCTGCTCTTTCCCCAGCCTCGCGTCGGCCTCACCGAGCTGGGCGCCGCGGCGGTCCGCGCGATGGTCCGCCACGGCGTGCTCGTCGACGTCACGCACATGAGCGGGCGATCCCTCGACGAGACCTTCGCGCTGCTGGACGAGCTCGACCCCGACCGCGCCGTCCCCGTGATCGCCTCCCACGGCGCGTACCGGTTCGGCCGCGACCGCTACAACCTCTCCGCCGAGATCGTCGAGCGGATCGCCGAGCGAGGCGGGGTGATCGGGCTGATGCTCGCCGAGCACCAGACCGCGGACGGCCTGCGGTGGCGACGCACCGTCACGCTCGAGGACTCCCTCGAGGTGATCTTCCGCCACCTCGACCGGATCGCGGAGATCACCGGCTCCCACCGCCACTCCGCGATCGGCTCAGACCTCGACGGGTTCATCAAGCCCACCCTCGCCGGACTCGGCGACGCGCAGCGCCTCGGCGCGCTCCAGGCCGCGCTCTCCGAGCGCTACGGCCGCGAGGACGGGGAGCTGATCGCGTCGGGCAACGCGCTGCGGGTGCTGCGCTCGCACTGGCGGGCTGACCCGAGCCGTGCGGGTGGACGCAGATTCACCTAGATCCCGGCGCTCACTCTTCGTTCGGCCGCCGCACCTGGCCGGCCTCGGCGCCCGGCTCCATCGCCGGCCCGCGGGGCGAGGCGATCCCCAGAACGCGCATCGCCTTCAACCCGAGGCCGAGGCGTTCGCGGCCCTCCGTGGAGGAGATGTCGTGCCCCGAGAGCTCGCGCACCCGCTCGAGCCGGTAGCGCACGGTGTGGCGGTGGGTGAACAGACGCTCGGCGGTCGGGGTCACGTTGCCGTCGTTGTCGAGGAAGGTCTCGACCGTCGCGAGGAGCTCGGTCTCGTACTGCTCGTCGTAGACGACGAGCGGTGCGACCGTCTCCTCGTAGAAGCGCTCGAGCTCACCGGGGTCCTCGCTCATCGCCGGCAGCAGGAGCCTGTACGCGCCGGTGTCCTCGAACGCGAGCAGCGCATGGCCCTCCGCCTCGCCGACGTTCGTCGCGAGCAGGGCCTCCTTGCCGGCCCTGTAGAGGTCGACCGGGTCCGCGGTCCAGCGGCTCCGCCCGACCGTGAGCGCGAACCCGCCCAGCGAGGCGGTCAGCTCGCGTTCCATGACGGCGGCCGCCCTCCCGAGCTCGTCCTCCCCGGCGCCGGGGACGATCGCCGCGACCTCGGCCGGCTCGCCGTCCCGGCTCCCGACCAGCGACCCGCGGCTCGACGCCCTCAGGGCGCGAGTGGCGAGGGTCAGCACGCGTTCCCGCCACTCGCCCGCCTGCGGGGAGCGGGGGGCGGCGCGCGCGATCACCACGCCGGCGCCGTCGGCGAGCGAGGCCCCGTGCTCGGTTCCCCTCGCGAGGATGTCGCCGCGGTCGGTCACCTCGCGGCCAAGCACCGCCGCGACGAAGTCGCCCGCGAGCCGATCGGCCTCCCACTCCGGAGAGCGCGAGCGCTCGAGCTCGAGCGCGAGCAGCGTCGAGACCATCCGCGTCGTGACCTGGTCGGGCCGGCCCTCGCCACGTGCCCGATACCGAAGCTCGCCGACGGCGGCGTCGGCGACCCGCAGCTCGACCGACTCGACGCCGCTCGCGGCCGAGAGCAGCTTCTGCTCCTCGGCCGAGGAGCCGGCGGCCACGGCGAGCACGGCACTCGAGCGATCGATCAGCGCGACGCTCGCGCCGAGGACGTCCGCGGCCGCGCGCGCGACCGCGGGAAGGCCGGCGCCCGACTCGACCGCGTCGGAGAGCGCGTCCAGCGACGCCGCCCGTTGCTCTCGTTTCGGCTTCGTATCCGGGCTCACGGGATGAAGTCCGTGATGTCTTCCCAGAAGTAGACGATCGCGACGCCGATCGCGATCCCCATCAGCACGAGCGCCGCGAGGACGAAGAGCGAGAGCACGGCCGCCGTGGCCTTCTCCCACGTACGGCCGTATGAGCCAATCGCGGGCACGAGGATCAGGGCCGCGAACGCGAGCAGGCTGATCACCGCGGCGCCCCCGAACAGGAGGTACTCAGGCGCGATCTTCGCCATCACCGCGTGCATTCTGGCGCAAGTGGAACGCGAGCACGGCGGCCGCCGCGCAGGCGGAGAACACCGATACCCCCAGGCCCCACCCGGAGACCACGTCGCTGAGGTAGTGGACGCCGAGATACACCCGTGAGAGCCCCACCGCGGCGGTGATCGCGATCCCGACCGCGACCACGGCCGTGCCGCTGGTGATCCCGGTGCGCAGGCGGACCACGAGCGTGATCGCGAGCGTCGAGTAGAGCACCG
Organism: Solirubrobacterales bacterium; assembly: GCA_050697195.1. GTDB lineage: Bacteria > Actinomycetota > Thermoleophilia > Solirubrobacterales > 70-9 > DASPWW01. The sequence continues at coordinate 9,697 of JBOGZL010000039.1, read as the reverse complement.
AGTAGGCCGCGTGCCCGCTGGGGAATGACGAGCCGCCCGCCTCGTCGAGCCCGTTGGCCGGGCGGGGGCGGTCGACGGCGTCCTTGAGCTCGTTCACGCCGAGGATCGTGATCGCCAGCGAGGCGAGCAGGACCACCATTTCGACCCACCGCCTGTAGAAGGCGAGCGCCACGCAGACGACGAGGGTGAGCGGCGCCACGACCGCGAGTGACCCCAGCGCCGTGACGACGCGCACGACGTCGGTCAGCCAGCCGGTGACAAGGCTGTCCGCGACGTCGTGCGCCGTCATGTCCCCCGGGGTTGGCCCCGGGTCGCCGGAGACGACCACGGTGAAGGCGATCAGCGCGTAAAGGCCGACGGAGAGAGCCGCGATCAGGGTCGTGAACTCCAGCCCGAGACCGCCGGGGGTGAGCCGCTCCCACAGGAAGCGCGCCTGCGGCTCGACCCGCCGGCCGAAGCCGACGAGGGGGCGCAGAAGCGGCCGGCTCTCGATCGACTCGACGACCCTCACCCTGTTCTCGTGCCTTCGCAGGAACCTGACCGCGACGACGATCACCACGATCGTCACCACCACCGTCCCGAAGAGGAAGGTCCCCTGCCCCGCCACCTCGGCGGCGGTGTCGATGCTGCGGGAGGCGAAGTAGCCGAGGAGCGCGAATGCCGTCGCCCAGATCCCGGTCCCGAGGATGCTGTAGGGGACGAACTGGCGGTAGCGCATCCCCGAGCTCCCGGCGATGAACGGAGCGAGGGCGCGCACGAGGCCGATGAAGCGGCCGATCAGGATCGTCTTGCCCCCGTGGCGGGAGAAGTACCCCTCCACCTGCGCGAACCGCTCCCGGGTGATCCGAACGCGCGGACCGTGGCGCAGGACGAAGTCGCGCCCGAGCCGGCGGCCGAGCAGGAAGCTCGCCGAGTCGCCCCCCCACGCCGCCGCCCACACGATCCCGATCGTCAGGTACAGCGAGGTTGCGCCCTGGCCGGCGACCGCGCCGCCGAGGATCACCATCGTCTCCCCGGGCGCCACCAGTCCCACGAACGCTCCCGTCTCGAGGAACGCGAACGCGCCGACCACGAGATACGTCCAGGCGCCGAGCGTGTTGGAGACGTCCTCGAGCAGCTCCTGGAGGTCGATCTCGGGGAGGAAGCGCTTGATCAGGAAGTAGGCGCCGACCGCCGCTGCGGCGAGCAGCAGCAGGCGGAAGCGGTGATCGCGCAGCGAGACCCTCATCGATACGTCGCCGGCGCGGTGACGACGGCCTTCGGGTACCGGGGACGGAGCGCGGCCGCTGCCCGGTCGGCGAGCGCGACGTCGGCAAAGAGCCCGAACGCCGTCGGCCCCGATCCGGTCACGAGCGCGCGCGCCGCGCCGGCGGCTTCCAGTGCCCCCAGCGCGTCGCCGATCTCGGGTTGCAGCGACAGCGCTGCTTCCTGGAGGTCGTTCACCAGCACCTCGACGTGGTCGAGCGGCGAGCTCCCCGCGGCACGAACCGGCTCGCCGAGTGGATCGAGGTCCGCTCTGTCGCGCCCCAGCTCGAGCCGGTCGGCCTCCGCGTACACGTCCGCGGTCAGCAGCCCTTCGGCGGACGGGATCAGCACGACCGCGTACCCGGACGGAGGCGGGAGCGGCTCGACGCGCTCACCGGCTCCGCGGACCAGGGCGAGCCCGGGCTCGAGCTGGGCGGGAACGTCGGCGCCGAGCTCGGCCGCAAGCCCGTCGATGCCGGGCACCTCGTCTCGCGCCAGGCGCAGCACAGCGGCGGCGTCGGCGCTCCCCCCTCCGAGCCCCGCCGCGACCGGAATCCGCTTCTCGATCTCGATCCGCAGCGGCGAGCGGCTCCAGCCGCGCTCCCGCAGGCCCTCCAGGGCGCGGGCGGCGAGGTTCGGCCCGTCGATCCGGGGACAGCTCACCCGATCGGCCTCCGCCTCCTCCACCACCAGCCGGTCGGACAGGGTCAGGGACTGGGTCAGCGAGCACAGCTCGTGCAGGCCGTCGCCGCGACGCGGCCCGAGGTACAGGCACAGGTTCAGCTTCGCCGGTGCGCGGAGGATCAATTCGCCTGCAAGCTACCGGCGAGCCGGACGAACTCCTGGGGCGAGAGCGTTTCGGCGCGGGAATCCTCCGGCAGGCCCAGTTCGCGAAGTGCCGCCCTCGCGGCGTCGCGGCGTCCGTCGCGATCATCGGCGGCGGCGAGGTCGAGCGAGCGTGCAAGGGACTTGCGACGGTGTGCGAACGCGTCGTGGACGATGCGCCGGACCGGCTCCGGCGCCGCCGGTCCCCGGCGCCGCAGGGCCAGCAGCGCCGAGTCGACCCTGGGACGCGGCTTGAACACCGCCCGGTCGACGGACCGCAGGAGCTCGACCTCCGTCGCGAGCTGGACGAGGACGCTCGGCGCGCCGTACGTGCGGCTTCCCGGCGCCGCCCTCAGGCGGTCGGCAATCTCACGCTGGACGAGGAGCGTCCAGGAGCCGACCCGCGCCAGCTCCTCGATCGTCTTCAGGATCATGGGCGTCGCGATCGCGTAGGGAAGGTTCGAGACGACCTTCGTCGGCGCCGGATCGAGCGAGCCGAGGTCGACCCGCAGCGCGTCGCCCCACACGAGCTCGACGTTCCCGGCCTCCGAGGCAATCGGCTCGAGGTCGGGGCGGAGGTGCTCGTCGAGCTCGATCACGTGCAGCCGGCGCACCCTCGGCGCGAGCCGCTCGGTCAGCGCCCCAGCACCTCCCCCGACCTCGAGCGCGACGTCGTCGGAGCCGACCCCGGCCTCGCGCACGATCATCTCGAGCAGGTTGGGGTCGGCGACGAAGTGCTGCCCGAGTCGGCGGCTCACCACTCGAACACCCGTGCCGCGTTCGCCTCGACCGTCTCCTCGAGCTCCTCGTAGGAGACGCCCCGAACCTCGGCGAGCCGCTCCGCCGTCGCGACGACGTTGGCGGGCTGGTTGGGACGCCCGCGCCGCGGCTGCGGCGCCAGGAACGGCGAGTCGGTCTCGATCAGGAGCAGCTCGTCGGAAACGAGCGCCGCGGCGTCGCGCAGCGACTCGGCCTTCGGATAGGTCAGGTTCCCGGCGAACGAGCAGTACCAGCCCCGTTCGGTCGCCTCCGCGACCCGGTCGGCCGGGGCCGAGAAGCAATGCAGGATCACCGTCACTCCGTCGGCCTCCGACGCGAGCAGCTCGAACGTGTCCTCGACCGAGTCGCGCATGTGGATGACGAGCGGCAAGCCGGTGCGCCGCGCGATCTCGATCTGGGCGGCGAACGCGGCGCGCTGCGCCTCACGCGGCGCGCCCTCGCGGTAGTAGTCGAGCCCGGTCTCGCCGATCGCGCGCACGCGCTCGTGCGCGGCCAACTCCTCGAGCTCGTTAGCGGTCAGCTCGTCGAATCCGGCCGCCGAGTTCGGATGCCGCCCCACGCACGCGAGCACCTCCTCGTGCGCCTCCGCCGCCGCCACCGCTTCGGCGTTCCCGGACTCGTCGATCCCGACGGTGAGGATCCGGCGCACCCCCGCCTCGCCCGCCGCGGCGACGAGCTCACCGGCAGCGGGCTCGCACATTCCAAGGTGCGCGTGAGTGTCGACCACTCCGGCTACGCCTGGGAGGGCTCGAGCTTCGGGAACAGCGGTGGAATGCGCTCGACCGCCACTCCTCCTCCTCGCGACCCGAAATCGCCCGGCTCGCGGTCCTCCTCGCCGAGCGCGTCGAGGAGGCGATCCGACGTTGCCGGCATGTACGGGTGGAGCAGCAGGGCCAGGACGCGAACGCCCTCGACGAGCGAATACAGAACCACATCAAGCCGATCGCCCGCGAGCGGGCGATCGGGTTCCTGGTTGACCCGTGACTCGTCCTTCGCCAGGTCCCACGGGCGCGACTCCTCGACGTAGCGGTTGAGGCGTCGAACGCGATCCCAGAGCTCCCCGAGCGCCTGGGTCAGCTCGGCGCGGTCGAGCAGCTCCTCGACAAGGGGCCGCAGCCCCTCGAACCCGTCCTTCCCGCCGACGAGGGCCGGATCGGGGGCGGCCTCGGGAACGACGCCGTCGCGGTAGCGCTCGACCATCGCGAGCGTGCGGCTCGCCAGGTTCCCCCACTCGTTCGCGAGCTCGGCCTCGTAGCGCTCCTCGAACCCGGCCGCGGACACCGAGCCGTCGTGGCCGAAGCTGACCTCGCGGAAGCAGTAGTGCCGCAGCGCGTCGGCGCCGAACTGCTCCACGACCTGGAACGGGTCGAGGACGTTGCCGAGCGACTTCGACATCTTCTTCTCGCCCATCAGCAGGAAGCCGTGGATCGCGAGCCGCCGCGGGTACTCCATGTCCGCGGCCTTCAGCAGCGCGGGCCAGATCACAGCGTGGAACTTGAGGATGTCCTTCGCCATCACCTGGTAGTCGGCCGGCCAGTACCGGGGGGTGAGGTCCTCGCCGTCGCGCGCGAAGGAGAGCGCGGTGACGTAGTTCAGCAGCGCGTCGAACCACACGTACATGCGCTGGCTCTGGTCCCACGGCAGCTTCATCCCCCACTTCAGCTTCGGCCGCGACAGCGACACGTCCTCGAGCCCCTGCTCGATGAAGGACAGCGCCTCGTTGTAGCGGTGCTCGGGGACGACGAAGTCGCGCCGCTCCGCGTACAGGCGCACGAGGTCGTCCTGGAATGACGACAGGCGGAAGAACCAGTTCTCCTCGCGCTCCTTCTCGAGCCGAATCTCGTGGATCGGGCAGGTGTTGCCGGGACCCAGCTCGCGCTCGGTCTTGAAGTCGGCGCACCGGGGGCAGTACCAGCCCTCGTAGGTGCCCTCGTAGACGTGACCGTTGTCGTACACGCGCTGCATCACCTCGGCAACCCGCTCGACGTGGCGGGGGTCCGAGGTGCGGATGAAGAAGTCGTTGGAGGCCTCGATCAGGCGCATCATCTGCTCGAACTTCGGCGCGTTGCGGTCCGCGAGCTCCTGCGGGGTGATCCCCTCGCGATCGGCGGCGAGCTCGACCGGCTCCCCGTGCTCGTCAGTGCCGGTGAGGAAGAACACGTCCTCCCCGCGCTGGCGCATGTGGCGGGCGAGGATGTCGGTGGCGATCGTCGTATACGCGTGGCCCAGGTGGGGCTCGCCGTTGACGTAGTAGATCGGCGTCGTGACGTAGAAGCTCACGGCGAGCGAGGATAGTGAGGGGCAGATCCCTTGCCGGAGACGGAGGTGGACTAGAGCAGCTTCTCCTGCCCCTTCGCGGTCCGCCGCCGCCGCCGCGGGACCCCCGCCGCCTCGGTGAGCGCGGCCTCGACGTCGGTGAGGATCGCGCGCTCGGAGCGCGATGCGACAAGCGGCTCGTCCAGCCCCTCCACGTGCACGTAGGTGCGCCTGCCCTCGCCCCGGTCCTTGGGGTCGAGTGGCACCAGGGCGTAGACCCGATCGGCGCGCACGAACTTGCCGTACCCGAGCGAGACGAGGCGGGGATCGCGCTTCGGCATTACTCGATCCGCTCCAGCGCCCGCCTCGCGCGGCGAGCGCATTCGGGGTCGAACGGTGGTACACCCTCGATCCCGACCCTCTGCTCGGAGTCGGTGATCACGAGGTCCAGCTTATCCCGGTCGCGTGCGGCCTCGACCTCGTCCGAGTCGTTGAGGAGCTCGTTCACCTCGCAGAACGGGTCACCGCCGACCGTGTACGCCGCACCGTTCGAGCCCTCCTGGAGCCTCACCGCCTCGACGATCTCGTCGTCCGGCACCGAGTCGCCCCCACCGCACCCCGTCGCCAGCCCGACCCCAACGGCGACGATCGCTGAGAGAACCACCAGCCTGCCCACGACTGGAACCTACTGGGGGACCGGCGCCCCGGTCAAACCCATCATTCCCGCGGCGTGCTCTGCTCCCGCTCGCTCGCACTCAAACGACCGGAAGCGTTGCTCGCTCGCTCCCGCGTCCGCCGCCGCGGGGTTGGGTTTCTACTCGCGTGGCTCGCGGCCGGTGAGCGCGCGGTAGAGGTCGTTCGGCCGGGTCCCGGTCAGCGCCGCCACCACGCCCGCGGCCGCGCGCGGCCTCGCGCCCGACTGGACGAGGCGGCGGAGCGCGTCCACAGCCATCGTCACGTCGGGGTCACGGCCGGTCCCTCCGGCTGCCGGCCCGATCACGAGGACGATCTCACCCCGGACCTCGCCGCGGTAGCGGCGCGCGAGCTCGGCGAGCGTTCCGCGCGCCACCTCCTCGTGGAGCTTGGTCAGCTCCCGGCACACGGCCGCGGGCCGGTCGGGGGCGAGCGTGGCCAGTGCGGCCAGCGACTCGGGGAGGCGGCGGGGCGACTCGAACGCGACCACCGTCTCGGCGGACCGCAACACCCGCTCGAGCTCGCCCGCGCGTCGCGGCAGGTAACCCTCGAAGCGCCACCGGTGGGCGGGGAGGCCGGACGCGACCACGGCGGTGGGAACCGCGGAGGGTCCCGGGAGCACCTCGACCTCGAGATCGCGATCGATGCAGGTGCGGATCAGGCGATACCCGGGATCGGACACGCCGGGCATCCCAGCGTCGGTGATCAGGGCGACCCTCGCCCCGCGCTCGATCTGCTGCGCGAGCTGAACGGCGCGCCCCTCCTCGTTCTGGTCGTGGTTGGAGACGAGCCGAGGGGGATCGATGCCCAGCCGCTCATACAGCCGGCCGGCTCGCCTCGTGTCCTCGCACGCGACCAGGTCGGCGCCGGCGAGCGCGTCGCGAACCCGAGGCGTCAGGTCCTCGAGGTTCCCGATCGGGGTCGGACAGACGATCAGCCGGCCCGGCAACGCGCCCCCCTCATATCCCTTCCTCCAGCCCGATGCGGGCCATCGTTGCGGCGCCGATCATTCCTGCTTCCTCTCCGAGCTCCGCCGCGGCGACCCTGGTCTCGTTCATCGGCCGCAGCGCGCGCGAGCGCAGCACCGCCCGCGCCGGTTCGAGCAGTAGCTCGCCGGCGGCGATCACGCCTCCCCCGACAACGATCACCCGGGGCTCGAAGATGTTCGCGAAGCTGGTGAACGCGACGCCGAGCCGGCGACCGATCAGCGCCACGACCTCGCGCGCGGTGGCGTCGCCCTCGAGCGCGGCGTCGGTAACCGTCTGCCCCGTCACCTCGCCGTCGGCGGCCAGCGCCCTCCCGAGCAGCGAGTCGGGCGCGCGCTCCGCCGCGGCCTGGCCCTCTCGACCAAGGGCGGTCCCGGACGCCACCGCCTCGATGCAACCGCGATTGGGGCAATTGCCCTGGCAGCGCGGGCCGTTCATGTCGACGACGGTGTGACCAAGCTCCGCGCCGGCCCCCATCGTCCCTCGATACACGCGTCCGTCGAGGATCAGACCGCCGCCGATGCCCGTTCCGAGCGCCAGCATGACCGCGTTCTCTGCGCCCCTCGCGGCGCCGAACCGGTGCTCGGCGAGGATCGCCGCGTTGACGTCGTTATCGACGAAGATCGGCAGCCCGAGCCGCTCCCGCATCAGATCGCGAATCGGGACGTCGACGAGCGGCAAGTTCACCGCGGTGACCGCCACCCCTCGCGATTGGTCGATGGTGCACGGAATGCCCAGCCCCGCGGCGGCCGCGTCGGGGCACGCCGCGCGCGCGTCTGCAAGCTCGCGCTCCAGCGTGGCGAGGATCTCCTCCTCGGTGCGCCCCCGGCTCGACTCGGTGCTGTGGTGAAGGATCCTTTGCTCGCCGTCGACGACGGCTACGCGCATCTTCGAGCCGCCGAGATCGACGCCGATCGTCTCGAGAGCGCTCAAGGGCCACAAAAGTCGCACCGGGGCATGCGGCAGTATTGATAGCTCATGCCTTCCGGCGAGGAGCGGGGGGATCGCCCCGACTACAAGGTGTACCGGTCGCGCCCCGGGCTGCTCAGCCGGCTGCGCAAGCCGGACCTGGAGTCCGCGCGCGAGCGCCTGCGCCGGCCGGGCCGCCGCCCCGCTCCGGGGCGCCGCGCCCCCGAGACCACCCGGAAGCCGTGGTGGCGCTGGATCCTGATCGCCGTCGGAGGATGGCTGCTGCTGAGCATCGTGGTGTTCGCGATCTCGGCCCAGATCCAGAAGTCGAAGCTCGCCGACGGCGCCAAGGACGAGCTCGGCGCCACGATCCCGCTGATGGCGTTCGACCCCCAGACGATCCTCGTGATCGGGACCGACGCGCGTGAGGCGGGCACCGAGGACGGCTCGGAGACGAACGAGCCGTGCCTCGAGGCCGGCGCGAACGGCGAGCCGCCGCCCGAGGGGTGCGGGGGGTTCCGCGCCGACACGCTGATGCTCGTGCGCGCCGGGGGCGGCGCGTTCCGCAAGCTGTCGATCCCGCGCGACAGCTTCGCCGAGATACCCGGCCAGAGCGCCCAGAAGATCAACGCGGCGTACGCGTTCGGCGGCGCCCAGCTTCAGATCCAGACCGTCGAGCAGTTCCTCGGCACCGAGATCGACCACGTCGTCATCGTCGACTTCGAGGGGTTCGAGGACTTCATCGACACGATCGGCGGCGTCGAGGTCGACCTGCCCGACAAGCTGTGCTCCGAGGTCTCCGGCGGCTCGGACGCCGGCGGATTCACTCTGAACGCGGGGCCGGGCGAGGTCACCCTCGGCGGCAACGAGGCGCTGATCCTCGCCCGCACGCGCACCAACGCCTGCCCCGAGCAGGGGGGCTCGAGCGAGTTCGACAGCTACGACGACATCGATCGCGCCGCGGCGCAGCAGGAGATCCTGTCGGGGATCAAGGGGCGGCTCACCAGCCCGCTGCGCCTCCCCTACAACTTCATCAAGGGGCCGTGGATCGGGTGGACCGCCCCGAAGGCGCTCGTAACCGACATGGGCGCGTTCACGATGCCCCAGCTCGTCCTCGCCTCGATCATCGGCGGAAACAGCGAGACCGAGATCCTCGAGCCCTCCGGGCCCGGCCCCGGGGGGAGCCTGATCGTCCCCGACGAGGAGCGCCAGGCGGCGGTGGACAAGCTCCTGGAGGGCTAGCTTCTGTCCCCGGTTCGCTGCCGCTCATCGGCGAACGGCGGTCGGGTAGGGGAGTCGGCCGGGACCATCCCCCGTCGAGGTCGATAACACCACACGCAGCGGGGTTTCGGGGCTCCGTGCGGCGTTGACCTCGTATATCGATGTCTATGCCACACGCGTGCCCGAGTCGCCGGCGAGTGTGGCGGTACCGACCACGATCTCCCATACCCAGCGCATTCACGACCGCGCTACCCAGGCCCGGTGGTTCAGTCGTCGGCGGAGCTCGCCTTCGCCTTCTCGCCGCCGGAGCCTGTCCGACCTCGTGCGGGCGGAACGCGTCGGGACAGGTACCGCCGCCCTGCGGAAACCGGTTGCAAACCCAACCGCGGCTCGTACTCTTAGCCATAGTGTGAATGCGTACAAGCATTCTTGCGACCGTGCCGCGGTGAGCGACAGGAGCGCGGTTGAAGCCCCAAGCGAAGGTTGCGAGTAGTCTCCGCCCTCTTGCATTGCTGATGCCCGTGGTTGCCGGCATGGTGGTTGTCTTGGGCGCGGCTGGAGGCGGCGAGGAGTCCACTCCTTCTTTCGAACCGAACGTGGTGTCCGCGCAGGGCGACCGGCCAGCCCAAGCGACTGTCGACGAGCTGCCGTGTACTGCACCGCGGGAGGCCGCGAACTTCGGCCTCTACTCTCTTGGGGCGAGCTACCAGGGCCTTCCGCTCACGACGATCATCCGGAGGTGCGACTTCCCGTCTCCGCAGGGCCGCGCCAACTACGTGCGT
>JBOGZL010000038.1:0-4918 GCA_050697195.1 Solirubrobacterales bacterium | reverse complement strand
CCGCTGACCGCGACGATCGAGCAGGCCGCGGACGAGGCGGGGTTGAAGCGCGCCGCCGTGATCCTGCCCCAGGGCGTGGCTGCCGACGCGGCCTTCCTCGGGAACCGATGCCCCACGCCTCAGTTCGAGGCGAGCAACTGTCCAGCGAACACGATCATCGGATCGGCGGTCGCCGAGACTCCGCTGCTCACCCAGCCGCTCGCCGGGCAGGTGTCGATCGTCGAGCCGCTCCAGCCCGGCGGCCTGCCGAACCTCGGCGTCGACCTCAAGGGCCCGCTCCCGCTCCAGCTTCGCGGCAACTTCGTGCTCACGCCAGGGCCCGGGAACGTGTTCGAGGGGCTCCCGGACGTCCCGATCTCGCGCTTCGAGCTGAACTTCGACGCGGACAAGCTGGTCGTCACGACCCGCGACCTGTGCGTGCCGCCGAGGCCGGAGTTCCACGCCGACTTCGAGGGCCACAACGGCGCGAAGGTGAGCGGCGACTTCCCAGCCTCGGTCAGGGGCTGCGGATCGAAGCTGGGCAGGCCGACCGCGAAGGTCAAGCTGCGCAAGTCGAAGTCCGAGCACCCGCGAATGAAGGCCAAGGTGAAGGCCGGCGCCGCCGCCCAGGTCGAGAAGATGAAGCTCAAGCTTCCGCGCCAGCTGCGGTTCGCAGCGGGAAAGAAGTTCAAGCGCGGCGCGAAGGCCTCGGGCGAGCTCAAGGGCGGCCGCCGGAAGGCCAAGGTCACCGACGCCGACGGGACCGAGACGCTCAAGCTCCGCGTCAAGGGCAAGGGCCTGGACCGCGTCAAGGCGATCAAGAAGGGCAAGAAGCTGCGCTTCCCGATCAAGGTCACCGACGTGACCGGCAAGACGACGAAGATCAAGGCACGGGCGAAGGCGCGGTAGGCTCGCGCGGCCTGGCGGACCTCGACCACATCCGCAGTTACTACGAGGCGCTGAACAGCGGCGACCCGGACCGCGTCGCCGAGCACTTCGCACCCGACGCGGTCCACTACTACACGCGACTCGGCCCGCACGAGGGTGCCCGCGCGATCGGCGAGAACGCGAGGTGGGCGGTGGACAACCTCAAGGGCCAGTGGCACCTCGAGCACGGGATCGAGCAAGGCGACGAGGCCGTGATCGAGTGGGCGATGACGTGGCGCGACCCGAAGTCCGGGGAGCGGCGGATAAACCGCGGGACGGAGTGGTTTCGGTTCCGCGACGGCCGGATCACCGAGGTCCGCGCGTACCACCACGGCGACCGCCGCAACCCCCGCGGCGACCTGCTCGGGTTCGACTTCGAGGGCCGCGGCTACACCGCTCTGTGACCGTCGTCAAGGACAAGGGGGAGCGCGCGGTCCTGCCGCCGTTCACAGACGAGCACGAGGAGCTGCGCGAGACGGTCGGCCGCTTCGTTCGCGGCGAGATCGCGCCGCACGTCGACGAGTGGGAGGAGGCACGCGAGTTCCCCCGCGAGCTGTTCGAGCGCTGCGGGGAGCTCGGGTTCCTGGGGCTGAAGTACCCGGAGGATCTCGGCGGGCAGGGCGGCGACTACGTCCACGACGCGGTCTGGATCGAGGAGCTCGCGCGGTCCGGCGCCTCGGGTGGGGTGGGCGCCGGGCTCGGCGCCCACACCGGGATCGCGACGCCGCCGATCTTCAACTTCGGCACGCCCGACCAGCACGAGCGCTTCCTTCGCCCCGCGATCCGCGGCGAGCGGATCGGCGCGCTGGGGATCACCGAGCCCGGGGGCGGCTCGGACGTCGCCGCGACGCGAGCGTTCGCGCGGCGCGTCGACGGCGGGTACGTCGTCAACGGAACGAAGACGTTCATCACCAACGGCGTGCGGGCCGACTTCCTTGTCTGCGCGGTGAAGACGACCGAGGAGGGCGGGCACGGCGGGCTCTCGTTCCTGATCCTGGAGCGCGAGATGCCCGGCTACGAGGTGACCGGAAAGCTGGAGAAGATGGGGTGGCACTCGTCCGACACCGGCGAGATCGCGTTCACCGACGTCGAGGTGCCCGAGGCGAACCTGCTCGGCGACGAGAACCGGGGCTTCTACCTGATCATGGCCAACTTCGCGTGGGAGCGACTGCTGATGGCGCTCGCCGCCGTCGGCGGGATGCAGCGCGTGTTCGGTGTGACGCTTGAGTACGCGAAGGAGCGCGTGGCGTTCGGGCGTCCGATCGGGCGCTTCCAGGCGATCCGCCACAAGTTCGCCGAGATGGCGACGAAGATGGAGGCGTCGCGCTCGCTGACCTACCATGCCCTTCGCCTGTTCGCCGCGGGGGAGGACACGATCCGCGAGGTGACGATGGCGAAGCTGTTCACCCAGCGGGCGATGGTCGAGATCGCCGACGAGTGCATGCAGATCCACGGCGGCTACGGCTACATGCGCGAGTACGGGATCGAGCGCGCGCTGCGCGACGCCCGCCTCGGCCCGATCGGGGGCGGGACCGACGAGATCATGAAGGAGATCCTCGGCCGCCAGCTCATCGAGTAGCGCAAGCAACTCCGGATGGCGGGCGCTGTGTGAAATGTCTTCGGCTGTCCGGCAATAAAGGGTCATATGCACCCACCCGATACGAGGAGCTCAGAGCGGGAGCGGTTCGAGCGGTTGTTCCGAGATCACTACGGCGACCTGCTCGCATTCGCCCATCGGCGAACTCGAGATCGGGAGCTTGCGCGAGACGTGGTGGCGAGCACGTTCCTCGTCGCGTGGAGGCGGCGGGACAACCTACCCGAGGACGAGTTGCCCTGGCTCTACGGCGTCGCCCGAAACGAGGCGGCCACCCACCTGCGCTCGCGCGGGCGCGCCGCTGAGCTGCTGACGCGGCTGCGCGGTAGCAGTGTTGGCGCCGGCCCGCAGGTTGAGGTCGACAACTCCGTCGCGCAGGGGCTCGCCGAGGCGTTCAACGATCTCGGCCCACGCGATCGTGAGGTGCTGTCGCTTCACGCCTGGGAGGGCCTCGGCCGCGGGCGCGCCGCAAGCGCCCTGGGGTGCAGCATCAACGCCTACACGATCCGCTTGCACCGCGCACGGCGCCGACTCGCGGAACGCCTCCGCAATGCAGAGCAGTCGGGCGAAATCAACCCCGTAGCACCGAGGACTGGAGACACCAATGCCTGTTGACGAAGACATCGCACAGCTGAAGAGGATCGACCCCGCCGACTCGATCGGGGATCAGCTCGACCCCGACTGTCCGGAGGCTCGAGCGCTTCTCGCCCGCGTGGCCGAGCAGCTCGGCGACGACGTCCCGGCACTGTCGGATCGGCGCTTCCCCCGTCGCCTCGGACTGGCGACCGCCGGCATGACTGCGGTGGCCGCTGCTGTCCTCGTGCTCGTCCTTACTCCCTCGACCGACCGGTCACCCGGGGTCTCGGAGGCGTCCGCCGCCCTTCACCAGCTCTCGCTGGCGGCGAGAGCGCACCGGGAGAGCGATCCTCCGCTGCGGGCGGGTGAGTACTACTACCAGCGGAGCGAGGGCTACGGCTCGCCGGAGAAGTGGATCTCCCGCGACGGCTCGGTCGCCTTTACCAGCCCCAGCCTTGACCGCATCGAGCGCTCGGGGCCTCGGCCGTTTACCGGATTCGGCCTTCAACCGGGCGACGGCCTGACCTACGAGCAGATGGTCGATCTCCCGCACAACCCGGACGCGCTCTTCGTCCACGTCAAGCGGGCCTCGGAATTCGAGATTCCGCCGGACGCCAAGCCCGAGGAGGTGGCAGGGATCAAGGCGGAAGAGGAGTCACAACCCTTGAACGAGCGGATGTTCTTCGCAATCTACGCCTTCCTGATCGACAATCCTGTGCCCGCCGATCTGCGTGCCCCGCTCTACGACGTCGCTGCTCGGATCGAAGGCGTCGAACTGCTCGGCGAGGTCCGCAATCACGCGGGGGAGCACGGCCTCGGAATCGGCATGTGGCGCAGCGGCGGGCCCGACGACCCAGATCCTCCCATCACCGAGGATGGAGTAGCGATCAACCAGCGCGAAGACCTGATCTTCGATCAGAAGACGGGCACGATCATCGGCTACCGGACCGTCCTCAACGGCAAGCCGAAGGGTCAAGCGTTCGTCGAGACCGGCATCGTCGACGAGATCGGCGAGCGTCCGTAATTCGCCGATCCGCAAGCACCGGCTCGGCTCCGCGCCTACATCTGCGACTCCATCGCCAACGCGGTCAACCGACTCCGCGTCGCAGCTGAAGCGGTGGCGAGTCGGTTCGCCGGGTCTAGCGGGGCGAACCGACTCTCGATGACCGGGGCTCGAACGCCGAGCGGGTTCCCCGCGCAGGCTTCGATCAGGTCGGCGCCGCGACGGCGACCCACCCAGCCACTTCCACGCTCGAGGAAGGCCGCCAGCGAGGAGCTTGCGAAGCAGTGGCTTCAGGGGATCATCGACCGCACGCCGCTCGACGAGGTCGGGGGCTTCCCGTGGAGTGGATCGCGCGCGAGGCGCCGGCCGTCATCGGCGACGTCGTCCGCGACGTCGCGATCGCGGAGTCCCGGCGCGGGCGCGGCGGCACGGCTCGCCGAGCGCGGCCGCGTGCGCACGCCGCCGGCGGCGATCCATCGCGACCTCGCCGCCCTTCACTCGCTGCTGATCGGGGCGCTGAGCCGCGAGGTTCGCGACCGAGGCGCGCTCGCGGGCGCCACCGAGCGCCTCGCGGAGACGATCGGCGCGGCCCAGGCGCGCTCGGTGAGACGATGCTCGAGCCGGTGGGGGCGGGACCGACGAGATCATGAAGGAGATCCTCGGCCGCCAGCTCATCGGGTAGCTTTCGCTCAGCGCGCCCTGTGATCTCCGGGCCGGCGCGATCGCCGCCACCCGCCTCACGGCCAGAGCGCCGCTGCGCTCCTCGAGGCCGTCCAGGAGGCGACGTTTGCGGCGAAGGCGGGCGGCCAGGTGTGGCGATCGCGAACGGGATCGACGTC
>JBOGZL010000037.1:0-11670 GCA_050697195.1 Solirubrobacterales bacterium | reverse complement strand
CTTAGGTCTTACCGCAACCGCGGTGCTGGGCCTGAGCGCTCCGGGGGCCTGGGGTCACGCGGCCTTCCTCGAGTCTCAGCCCGAGGCCGGGACGCGTCTGGAGAGCGGCCCGGGTGAGATCCGCCTGAAGTTCACGGAGCCCCTCAACCCTGCGCTCGCCCACGCGACATTGGTCGATGCCTCGAGCGGAGAGGAGGTTCCGGCCGAGGTCGTCGCCGGCGGGGAGAAGGAGCTGGTCGTCAGGCCGCAGGAGCGCCTCGGCCGTGCCCCCTACGAGGTCGATTGGCAGACGGTCTCGACCGTCGACGGGCACACCCTGGAGGGCTCGTTCGGCTTCGGGGTGCAAACGGCGGCGGCGGTGACCGAGCAGGACGTGGAGCAGAGCCCGCTCGCCCGCGACGGCTGGCTGCGCATCGGCACCCGCGCCCTGCTCTACGCGTCGCTGTTCTTCTTCGCCGGCGGCGTGCTCAACGCCGCGCTGCTGGCCCGCCGCTCCGAGCCCGGCGCCTGGCTCGTGCCGCGGCGCGTCCGTCCCCTGCTTGCGCGCGCCGGCAGGGACTCCGCGGCCACGAGCGAGCAGGTATGGGCGCGGACCCTCGAGGCTGGTTGGTTGGCGCTGGGGGCCGCGGTCGGCGTTGCCCTCGCAGAGGCCAGCGACGCGAGCGGGACCCTCAGCGCTCAGGCGCTGAGCGACTTCCTGCTCTCCAACGGAGCCGGGCTCGCCCGGGTGGGAACCGTCGTGGCGATCGCGATCGCCGTCCTTCTGGCTCGCTCGATGCGCGTCGCCGCGGCGGTGGCGGTGGCGCTGGCTTTCCTGACGATTGCGCTCAGCGGCCACGCGAACTCGGCCGAGCAGCGCTCGTTGGCCGTGGTCACCGACTGGGTCCACCTCGTCGCGGCGGCGACATGGATCGGTGGCATCGCCCAGATCGCGCTCGCCTGGTTGCCGGCGATCCGGAGCCTCGACGGCGAGTCCCGCTTGGCCGTGATCGACTCCGTTCTCTCACGCTTCGGCCGCGTCGCCCTTGCGGCCTTCCTCGTCGTCGCCACCACCGGCCTTACCAACGCGCTGATCCAGCTCGGCCACGTCCCGGCGCTGTGGGAGACCCCCTACGGGCGCGTGCTGACCGTGAAGATCGTGCTCGTCGGCCTGATCGCGCTTGCGAGCTACGGCCACGCCCTGCGGCTGAGGCCGCGGCTGGTCGCCGCCAACCCCCACCCGCCGCAGCGGGCCGAGCGCCGCCACTGGCGCCTCCTCGGGCTCCAGCCGTGGCTCGGCCTCGGGGCGATCGTCGCGGTGGCCGCCCTGGTGGCCTTCCCGCTGCCGCCGAGCCAACTCGGCGAGGCAGACGAGGCCGAGGCGGCGGCGCCATGCGACCCGTGCCCTCAGCCGAAGGCCGCGGCGACCCAGCTCCCGGTCGCCGAGCAGGCCGGGTCGCGGATCGCCGCCTTCTGGCTGTGGCGCCGGGGCGAGGAGGTCAGCGGCACCCTGCGGCTGCTCGATTCCAACGAGCGGCCCGTCGACGCCGAGGTCGAGCTCGACGGGGCCGCGCTCGAGAGCTGCGGTGAGGGGTGCTGGCGCTTGGCCGCAGCCAACCCAGGCTCGCGTCTCGTCGCGAGCGTCGAGGACCAGGGCGCCGAGCAGCGCGTCGCGGTTCCCGCTCGCTGGCAAGGGGGCCAGACCGCGCGCGCCGAGCGCCTGCTGTCCCGGGCCCAGGGGGCGATGCGCGCGCTGCGCACGGTGCGGATGGAGGAGGCGCTGACAAGCGGCATCCGTGGCTTCGCGGTTCACACCTCATACCGCTTCGAGGCTCCGGACCGGATGGCCTACCGAACCAGCACCGGAAGCCGCACGGTCGCGCTCGGCAAGCGGGGCTATTCGTCGATCGACGGACGGCCGTTCAAGCGACGGCAGTTCGGCGCCGACGGCTTCCGCCTTGACAGCTTCTTCCGCTGGACGGTCTACGGACGCAGCGTTCGCTGGCTCGGCGCCAACCGACGGGTCGCGCGCATCGCCCTCTACGACGAGGCCACCCCGCTGTGGTACCGGCTGACGATCGACCGCCGCACCGACCGCATCCTGCGGGAGCGGATGATCGCGGGCGGTCACTTCATGACCCGGCGCTACCTCGGCTTCGACGAGCCGCTGGAGATCACGCGCCCGCGGTGAACGCACCCGCCGTCGAACATGCCCGCGGCCCGCTGCGCAGGCACGCCGCGCGCATCTTCGCAATCGTCGGGGTCGTCCTCTTCCTCGGCCTTCTGGCCTACGGGCTTGCGACCAAAGGGGAGAGCACGCGGGTCGACGAGAGTCTCGCCAGCGGCGAGGCGCCGTTGGCGCCGAGCTTCGAGCTCCCGATACTCGCGCCCGGGACGCTTCCGCCCTCGCTGGAGCGCGGTCTCAGAGCGCCGTTCTCGGACGGCCAGCTCTCATTGGCGGAGCTCGAGGGCACCCCGGTGATGCTGAACTTCTGGGCCTCGTGGTGTATCCCGTGCCGCGAGGAAGCACCCGTGCTCCAGGAAGGGTGGGAGCGGTTCGGCCCCAAGGGCGTCCTCTTCCTCGGCCTCAACATGCAGGACCTGACCGACGATGCGCGCGGCTTCCTTGACGAGTTCGCGATCACATACCCCTCGATCCGCGAGCCGAGCAACGAGATCGCCCGTGCCTACGGCACCACCGGGATCCCCGAGACATACTTCATAAGCCGCCGGGGAAGGGTTGTCGGGCATGTGATCGGGGTGGTGTCGGAGCGGCAGCTCGCCGAAGGGGCGATGGCCGCCAAGAGCGGCCGCGTGATCGGCACCGAGTCGGGCGGGGCGCGCCGCCCCGAGCGCTAGCGCCGACGGATCGCTACGGCCCGAGGCCCGGGGGCAGCTCCCGCTCGCTGCCGTGGGCGACGACGATCTCCTGGCCGTCCTCTAGCGCCAGGTCGCCGAGCTCCTCCGACGGCTCGCCGTCGACCCACATTCGCACCTCCTCCGTCCCGCCGGCGTCGTGGGGCCCCAGTTGCTCGGAGGAGAGCGGGACGCCCCAGATCTCGAAGAACTGCCTCAGGGTGGGCTCGGCGGCGTTCTCGACGTGGATCACGCCGCTCGAGTCGTGGGTGTGAAGGCCGGCCATCATCTCCGCAGGTCGGCTCGGATCGATCCCGACGTTGACCGGGATCGGGACCTGCTCACCGCGAAGGTAGACCGCAAGGCGCGGGTGAATGTGGGCGCCGCCGGCGGCGGGGTCGCTCATCGTCGGCACGCCCGCCTCCACCCGGCGCTCCTCGAGCCCCTGATAGTGGGTGCCGAACGCCCCCTCGGCGCCGGCCGAACCCGAATCGTTCCCGGAGCCGACAACGACGACCACGGCGACGAGCAGCGCCGTCACGAGGGTCCCGGCGCTGAATGCGCCGACGATCCGGCGGCGCCTCTCCTCGGTGGATGCGTCGCTGCCTGGGTCTGGAGGGTCCGGTGGGCGCGGTGCTCGCTTCTGTGACGTTCGTCCCATAGCTACTACAGCCTGTCGCAGGTACGATAGCCTACGCCATCACGTAGTCGAACTCATGTCGCAGGAGGTCCGGATGGAAAACCTGCTCTGGCTTCTACCGCTGCTGGCTTGCCCGATCGGGATGGTGTTGATGATGGTGCTCATGGGCAAAGGGATGGGTATCGGGCGAAAGCCCGATGAGGCCGAATCACCGCGCTCTGTCGAGGAGCTTCGAGCCGAACAGGACCGGCTCTCGGAGGAGATCGAGCGTCTGGAGCACCGCAACGGGAGCGGCCAGTCGGCCGTCGAGAGTCCGACGGCGCGTCGCACGTGAGCGTGCGCACACATGAATACGATCGCCGACGCATCCCTCACGAGCCGGTCTAGGATTTCGCCGGTGTCCCGGCGCAAGCTGCCGCCCGCCCTGTCCGAGCTCGAGTCCGAGGTCATGGAGGAGGTATGGCAGCATGACGAGGTCACGGTGCGCCAGGTACTCGAGGCTCTCAACCGCGGCCCGAAGGCGCGTGCCTACACGACGATCATGACGATCATGAACCGTCTCCACACCAAAGGGATCGTGAGGCGTCGCCGGAGCGGGAAGAGCGACATCTACCGCCCGGCGATCTCCCGGAACGACTATCTGGAGGCCCGGGCGAGAGCCGAGGTCGACGAGCTCGTCGCGGACTACGGAGACGTCGCGCTCGCCCACTTCGCCCGCCAGCTCGAGACCCTCGATCCGGATCGGCGCCGCCGGCTGCGAAAACTGGCCGAAGGATCGTGAGCTCCCAGCGAAGTGCCAGCCGGCTGTATCGCCTACACGTGGGCCTGGCCGGGCTGGGCGCCGCGCTCGTGGCGGGGACGATCGCGGTTGCGGCGACTGGCGTCGATCCCGATCTACCCTCCCCCGCAAGCGTCGCCGCAGCCTGCGACCGCTGGCTCTCGTCGGGCGGCCCGGGCGCGGTCCTGGTCCTGGCGCTCGGTGCGCTGGCCGTCGCCAGCCTGGTGCTTGGCGGTTGCTCGGCACGGCGCCAGCTCGCCGCCGGTCGCCGCTATCTGCGCGGCTTGCCGGTCTCAAGTCAGCCAATCGCCGTTGAGGGGTCGAGCTGTCGCCTGATCGAAACACCGGCCCCTCACGCCTTCTGCGCCGGATACCTGCGGCCGCAGGTGTATCTGAGCCGCGGCGCCGTCGAGCAACTGGGCCGCGAGGAGTTGCGAGCCGTGGTCGGCCACGAGCTTCATCACGCCCGCCGGCGAGACCCATTGCGGCTGCTTCTGGCCCGGTTCCTCGCCGACGCGCTCTTCTTCATCCCGTTGCTGCGGCGGAGCAGCGAACGCTATTCGGCGCTGGGCGAGCTTGCCGCGGATGAAGCGGCCGTCCGGCGGCTTGACGGACGTCGGCCGCCATTGGCCTCGGCGCTCTTGAAGCTGTCCCCACCGGGCGCGCAACCCGCCTCCGTGATCGGCATCGCACCGGAGCGAGTCGATCATCTCATGGGCGACCCAGGCGCCGGCCGCTGGAGGCTTCCGCGCTCCCTGGCGAGCCGCAGTGCCGTCGTCCTGCTTTCGCTGGCGGCCCTGCTGGCGGCGAGCGCCCACGGTCTCCTCGTCGCGAATCTCGACCTCCCGATCCTGCTCGCCGCCGGCTGCATGGTGGCGATGATCGGCGGCCCGATCGCGCTAGCTCTCGTCGCCGTTGTGATCTCGCGCAGGGCCCTCCGCGCCCGGCGAGCCTGACGATGCCCGCCTGATCTCGTGGACGAGATGCTGACAGCGGAAACCGAGCGCGTACGGCGGATCCAGGACAAGGAAGCGCCCCGCTACGACCGGCAGATGGGGTTCTTCGATCGGGTCCTGTTCGGCGGCGGGCGGGAGTGGGCGTGCTCGCAGGTCCGAGGCGAGGTGCTCGAGATCGCGATCGGGACGGGACGGAACCTGCCGTACTACGCCGAGGGCGTTCGGCTGACCGGGGTCGAGCTCAGCCCGGAGATGATGGCGATCGGCAAGCAGCGAGCGGCTCGTTTGGGGCGGGACGTCGAGATGCGGATCGGTGACGCGCAGAAGCTCGAGTTCGAGGATCGGAGCTTCGACAGCGTGATCATCACGTTCGCGCTCTGCACGATTCCCGACGACCGCGCGGCCGCAAGCGAGGCTTACAGGGTCCTGCGCCCCGCCGGCCGGCTCGTGCTTCTGGAGCACGTGCGCAGTCCCTCGCTACCCGTGCGGGTCTTGCAACGAGCAATCGACCCCCTGAGCGTCCGCTTCGGGGCGGACCACGTGGTGCGAGAGCCGCTCGACTACCTCGCGAACGTCGGCTTCGAGATCGACGGCGTCGAGCGGTTGAAGTGGGGGATAGTCGAGCGTGTGCTCGCGCACAGGCCCGGGTAGAGGAGGGAGGCGATGATGATGGATGGCTCGAGCCTGATGACTATCGCCATGATCGTGATGATGGTGGTGATGATGGGCGGCATGCTCGCCGGCGGCGCGTGGGCGCTCATACGGCGGCGAGGGAAGCGGGATCGCTGAGTTGCAACCCGTGACCGCGGGGAACTCGGCCGCCCCCGGTTGACAAATGTCGTAGCGGCACGCCGCACCAGCACACCGCACTGCAGGGGGACCGGTGCCCGCCGGGCCTCTTCGCTTGTCCGGATCCAGGGTGCGGGTGCGGTTCTCCGTCCGCTGCCCGGCGATGAACATATGCGGGTGTGCGTATGCTTTCGGTCTGACGCTGATGGTCCCGAACCCGGTCGAGCTTGCCGCTTTCCTTCTCCTCGTCCTCGCGATCGAGGTGCAGACGCGTCTTTCGGACGGGGCGGTGGGACGGCCCGGCCACCTCGGAGGGGCCTCGTGAGGCTCGCCCCGACGGCCGATCTAAGGCTCCAGGGCCACCTCCTGCACGGGTTGGCCGATGACTCGAGGCTGGCGATCCTCTTCTCCCTGCGCGGTGGTGAGCGCCGGGTCACCGAGATCGTGGAGACGACCGGGATCTCGCAACCCAACGTCTCCAGGCATCTCGCGTGCCTGTGGGGGTGCGGGCTGGTGGCCCGCGAGAAGCGGGGGCGCGAGGTCTACTACCGGGTGATCGACGGAGTCGACGAGTTGTTCGCGGCGGTCGATGAGATCCTGACTCGGGCCGGTGAGACGGTGGGGAGCTGCCCGCTGACGGCGGAAACGGTGGGACGCGACGCATGAGCGAGGCCGCCGCCACCGTCGAGCTCGGTCAGCCGCCACCGGTCACGCCAAGTCGCGAAGAATGGTTGCGGCTGGCACACCGGGCGAGGCTGCTCTCCTGGTTCTCCCTCGTCTACATGGGTCTCGAGGGGGGAGTGGCGATCCTCGCGGGGGTACTCGCCGGCTCGATCGCGCTCATCGGGTTCGGCATCGACTCGGCGATCGAGGGCTTCGCCAGCTTGGTCATCGTGTGGCGCTTCACCGGCTCGCGGCTGCTCTCGGAGCACGCCGAGCGCCGCGCCCAGCTTCTGGTTGCGATCCAGTTCTTCCTCCTCGCGCCGTACATCGGATACGAGGCCCTGGACTCGTTGATCGCCGGGGAACGTCCGGAGGCCAGCTGGCTCGGGATCGGACTCTCCGCGACCAGCTTGGCGGTGATGCCCTTGCTGGGGAGGGCGAAGCAGCGGATCGGCGAGCGGATCGGCTCGGTCGCGACGAAGGGCGAGGGCCAGCAGAACATGCTGTGCGCCTACCTCTCCGCGGCGCTCCTGGTCGGGCTCGGGGGTAACGCCGTATTCGGGATTTGGTGGCTCGATCCCGCCGCCGCCCTGGTGATCGCGGCCGTGGCGGTGCGCGAGGGCGTCGAGGCGTGGCGCGGGGAGGGTTGCTGTGCTCCAGGCTTCGAGGAATCGACGCCCGAGCCACGCCTTGCCGAGGGTCGACGTGCCGACGATAGCTGCGAGCGCGATTGATGGCGCGTCCCGCGCCGGCGCGCCGTCGCCCCCGTCGGACTCGACGAGGAGCCGGCCGTGGACCATGTTCATTCCACACGCGAACTCGAACTCGCCCCGGCGGTCGGGGACGAACTCGACCGCTGTCTTCGCGAACGCGGGCAGCGACTTCGAGACCTGGAAGTCGGGGAAGACGACTCGCGAGGTGTAGTCACCCGCTTCCTGGTGGCACCCCCTCGCGGACGCGGATCAGGTTGGGCGAGTATCCACCCTTGACGGAGATCTGCACCTCCTGGACGCCCTCCCGCTGCTTGGCGGCGCTCACCCGCTGGTGCCGAATGAGTAGGGGCGAACGCACCGCAGTCACGGGGGCCTGACGTTCTCGCAGAAGTCATCTAGGGCTATGACAGCGCGAACGGACCTCAGCCGCGCACGAAGGTGAACGAGGTCGGGTGCTTGCGGTGAACGGGCGCGAAGCCCCGCTGGCGCAACATGTGGAGTAGCGCGCGAGCGCGCCCGACAGACTCGTTGTGATGGAGCTCTAGGCATAGCACCCGCACTCCCATCCGGTCGAGGTCGAGCGTCGGCACGAGCTCGTACTCGCTCCCTTCGACGTCCATCTTCAGCAGGTCCACACGGTCGTCGCCGAACTCCGCCATCAGCGACAGGAGCGAGCGCCCCGGCTTCGTGAACGAGGTCCGGACGCCGTACAGGTTGACCGCGGAGACGGCCCCCTGCTCCGTGTCCTGGCGTCCGAACATCTGTACAGGACCGTCGGACGCGGTGATGGCCACTTCGTGAAACGAGTAGCGCGGCTCGCCTCCGGCTCGGGCCTCGGCCATCTCGCGGAAGATGACGAAGGGGTCGAACGCCCGCACGCGGGCTCCATAGCGGGCGATGAGCTCCATGTCGAAGCTCACGTCGTTGCCGGCGCCGACGCTGTAGCAAAGCCATTCGGCGGTGATGAGGTCGCCGGGCACGTACCAGCCGCCGTACTCCGTTCCGAGGTGCACGAGCGGCTCGTAGGACTCGAGGTCGGTGGTCGCCAAGCGTCGCTCGAATAGACGGCGCCGAACGGCGTTCGAGACTTTGGCCGGTCGCAACAGCTGCGGAAGCGACGAGAGCAGCATCGCACCCGCGATTGCGGCGTGCAACATCGTTCAGCTCCTTTCGGTTGATCAGAATGGGCGCGTCAGCGCCCGAGGCACGCAGACGCGAGCGAGCGCTCGCGCTAGCGGACGATCAACGTCGAAGGACCTGAAGGAGGAGGGGTCCCGGACGGGGAAGGGACGCGGTGGTGGTCGGGGTCGTAACCGCTACGACCGACGGACACGTCAGGCGCAGCGTCCACGGGAATCGCCGGCCAGCAGCGATTCCCGTCAGGATCGCGGCGGCAAGAAGGCCGGCCGCACCCTCCAGCACGGCGAGGCCGCACATGGATACGGCTTCGGCCACGTTCTCGTGGTCGATTCCGCTGTGCTCCAGGGCGACGGCAACCGACAGGGCGCCCAGCACCGCCGCGATCACGATGCGGTATCGCTGGCGCTTGAGGAAACATCTAACCCCGATCACGGCCCCACGAGTCTAAAGGGCGCTTTTCAGCAGTCAGCGGTTCAGATGACCAAGCCCCAACCCGTTGGTCGCGTGGCCGGTCCGGACACCTGAAGGCAGTTCGCCCTCCACCCGCTTCAACAGGACCGCGTTGGTGGCCACGATGATCGAGCTCGCCGACATCAGCAGCGCCGACCACTCCGGGCGCAACTCGATGCCGGCGGCGGGGAACAGAACGCCGGCGGCGATCGGGATCGCCATCAGGTTGTAGACGGACGCCCAAGCCAGATTCTGCTTCATCTTGCGCACCGTGGCGCGCGAGAGCCGCATGGCCGCGGCGATGTCGAGCGGGTCTGATCGCGTCAGGACCACGTTGGCGGTCTCCACTGCCACGTCGGTCCCGGCGCCGATCGCCACGCCGACGTCGGCCTGCGCCAGCGCAGGGGCGTCGTTGACCCCGTCGCCGACCATCGCGACCCCCTTGCCTTCCCCCTGCAGCTTCTCCACGTAGTCCGCCTTGTCCTGAGGGAGCACTTCGGCGAACACGCGGTCGATTTCCAGCTCACCCGCGACGGCCTCGGCGGTTCGCTGGTTGTCGCCAGAGATCATCGCCACCTCCAAGCCGAGCTCTTTGAGCGAGGCGATCGCCCGCCGCGCGCTCGGGCGGATCTGGTCGGCCGCCGCCACGAGGCCGGCGGCCTGTCCGTCCACCCCCACGTACATGGCCGTCTTTCCCTCCTGCGCCAGCCGGCCCGCCCGCTCCGTGAGGCCGTTCGCGGTGATCCCCTCGCGCTCAAACAGGCGAGCGTTACCGACCGCGAGCCGCCGGCCATCCACCGTCGCCTCGAGGCCGTGCCCTGCAACCGCTTCGAACCCGGTCGTCTCCGAGAGCTGGAGGCCGCGCTCCCGCGCGGCGCCCACGATCGCGGCGGCGAGAGGGTGCTCCGATCCTTGCTCGGCGCTCGCGACCAGCCGCAGCAGCTCGTCCTCTGATCGCTCGTCGGAGGTGACCAGGTCGGTCACTGCCGGCTCGCCCAGCGTGAGGGTGCCGGTCTTGTCGAGCGCGATCGCATCGAGCGCTCCGATTCCCTCCAGAGTGGCGGCGTCCTTGATCAGAATGTTGTGCCGAGCCCCGATGCCGGTGCCGACCGCGACCGCGGTCGGCGTGGCCAGGCCGAGGGCGTCGGGGCAGGCGATCACCACGGCGCTGATCGCGAACGTCAGCGAGCGGATGAATTCCTCGTCGGAGAACAGGCTCCAGGCGGCGAAGGTGAGCAACCCGGCCGAGACGGCCACGATCACGAGCACCCCGGCCGCTCGGTCGGCCAGACGCTGGCCCGGCGCCTTCGAGTTCTGGGCTCGTTCGACAAGGTCGATGATCTGCCCGAGCGCCGTGTCGGCGCCGATCTTGGTCGCCTCGAACGTCAGGGTGCCGGCCTCGTTGACCGAGCCCCCGATCAGCTCGTCTCCGACGACCTTCTCCACCGGGATCGACTCGCCGGTGACGAGGCTCTCGTCGATCGAGCTCGAGCCGCTCCTGACGACGCCGTCGACCGGGACCTTGTCGCCCGGCTTGAGCCGGATGGTGTCGCCGACCACGATCTGTGAGGTGGGGAGCTCGAGCTCTTGCCCGTCGCGGATCACCGTGGCGGCGGGCGGGACGATGTCGAATAGCGCGCGCAGGCTGTCACTGGTGCCCCTGCGGCTCTTCATCTCCATCCAGTGGCCGAAGAGCACGAAGGTGACCAGCATCGCGGCGGCCTCGAAGAAAGTCTCCTCGCCGGCGATGGTCAGGAAGACGCTCGCGAGCCAAGCTGCCAGCACGCCGGTCGCCACCAGTACCGCCATGTTCAGCGCGCGGTTTCGCAGCGACGTCCAGGCGCCACCGATGAAGACCCAGCCGGCGTACCAGACGATCGGCGCGGATATGACGAGCATGAGCCAGTTTCGAGCGTCATCGGAGTCGATCAGCTCGAACCCGAACGTGTTGACCGCAAGCGGCGAGAGCAGGATCACGGGGATAGTCAGCACCAAGGCGACGAAGAAGCGGTTCCGCATGTCGCGCTCCATCGCCGCGGCCATCGTGGGATCGGACATATCGTGCGAGATGCCGCCGTGGCCTTCGTCCTCCGCTTCCCCCGACGGGTCGCGGTGTTCCTCCCCTGCCCGCGTGTGCGGCAGCTCGTACTGCATGCGATCGCACTTGGTCCCGCACGTGATGGATGCGAGCTGCGCTGTGTGTGCGAGCTGGCCGGTGGTGCTCCCACCGGGGTCGCCATCGCAGCGGTAGCCGCGCTCGCGCACGGCCTCGCGCACGGCCTCCTCGTCGGTCAGCGCCGAGTCGTAGTCGAATCGCAGCTCGGCTCGCTGGTAGTCGAGCTCCACCGAGCGGACCCCGTCGAGTCGCCTGACCGCGTCAAGCACGTCCTCCGCACAGCACGTGCAGCGCAGGTCCTCCACGACCACGATGGCCCGGCGGTCGCTCACCACCGTCTGGGTCTCCGCGCTTTCATTTGCTCTAACTCCCATTGCGATTGGCCTTGAAGTCAAGCAGTCAGCTCAGCCCTGGACCTGTTCCCGGTTGGAGGGCGCCGTCGCTCGTTCAGGGCATTCCACGCGGAGGATGTTGTCCCGAACTTTGTCCCCGATTCCCCGAATCGAACCTGAGCCAACTCGATCCAGCTGGACCGTTCCGGGCACAACTCGCGCCAACAGGACGGTTTTCACAGCATTCTCAGTCCGGAA
>JBOGZL010000036.1:0-13258 GCA_050697195.1 Solirubrobacterales bacterium | reverse complement strand
GTGACGAAAGGTGCTCTGGAGTGAGCTTTCCAAGAAATGCCGCGCCATCGGCCGGCGACGCAATGCACATCGCAAGCAACGCTCGCTCACGTCGCTCGCGCTTCGTCGTCAGAGCGCGGCTAGGAGTATCCGAGCCAGCTGAGTGCTCCGACGACTTGCGACGATCGGCGGACATCGAAGCCTGCTCCGACTCCTCAATCCGCGTACTAAGCAACTCCGGCGGGACCTCTAGCCGATCTTGGACTTGGCGCTTGAGCTCAGTTTGTTGTGCCGTGTTACCTAGGGCGAACAGGATCGGTGCGACGTCGTTGAGTGCACGGTCGCGCCCGACCGGAGATGACAGGTCCGCCCGGCCGAGCGCCGCCCGCACCTGGAACGCGGGCAGGTCCACAGCGCCCTCGATCAACTCGCTCATCCGATCCGACACCCCGTCCGCGAGCAGGTCCGCCGGATCCTCTCCCTCCGGCATCTCCGCAACCCGCAGCCTCATCCGGCGCGCGCCCGCCACACGCTGCGCCCTGATCATCGCGTCCTCCCCCGCCCGGTCCGCGTCCATCGCCAGGACCGCCTCCTCGGCGTGGCCGGACAGCAGCTTGAGCTGCTCGGGCGTGATCGCCGTCCCCATCACCGCGACCGACTCCTCGATCCCCGCCTGGTGCAGCGCGAGCACGTCCGTGTACCCCTCGACCACCACCGCTCTCCCCCGCCGCGCGATCGCCGCCCGCGCGCGGTCGATCCCGAACAGCGTGCGGCTCTTCTTGTACAGGTCGCCCTCCGGCGAGTTGAGGTACTTGGGGCCCTTCGCGTCCTCGCCCATCGACCGCGCCCCGAACCCCAGCGCACGCCCGCGGGGATCGCGGATCGGAAACACGATCCGCTTCCTGAACCGGTCGTAGAACCCGCCCTTCTGCCCCTTCTGCACCAACCCCGCCGCGCGCATCTCCTCGACCGAGTACCCGGCCCGCTGGCCCCTCGTCACCACCTGGTCCCACGCGCTCGGCGCGAACCCCACCCCGAACCCGCGCAGGACATCCTCCCCCAGCCCCCTTCCCGCCAGGTACGCCCTCGCCTTCGCCGCCTTCTCCGACTCCCACAGGAAGCTGACGTAGAACGCCGCCGTGCGCTCGAGCAGCTCGCCGAGGCGCTCGCGCCTCCGCCGCGCCTCCTCGGCCCGCGGGTCCTCGCTCTCCCGCTCCACCTCGACCCCGTAGCGCTCGCCCAGCCGCTCCACCGCCTCGGGGAACGACAGGCCCTCCTTCTCCTCCACGAACCGGAACACGTCTCCCCCCGCCTCGCACCCGAAGCAGTAGTACAGCTTCTCGCGCGCGTCGACCGAGAACGACGGCGTCCGCTCCTCGTGGAACGGGCACAGACCGGTGAACCGCTCTCCCGCCCTTCGCAGGTCGGTGTGCGCGGACACGATCTCGACCATGTCGGCCGCCGCCTTCACCCGCTCCACCGTCTCGGGAGAGAAGCGGGCCACTACAACTTCGACTCCTCCGGCAGCGCGAGGCGCCGGAACGTCGCGATGCAATACCTGTCGGTCATCCCCGCCACATAGTCGGTCACCCGCTGGACGGCGTCGTCGCCCGGCCGCCCGTCGGGAACCTCGCCCGGGTGCTCGAGGTAATGGTCGAACAACCCCCGCAGCGTGCGGTGCACCCGCTCGTGCTCGCTGCGCGCCTCCGGGCCGAGGTACACGCGCTCGAACATGTACTTGCGAAGCCGGGTCATCCCGCCGCCGATCTCGTCGCTCTGCACGATGTCCCCCGCCTCGCGCGACGACGCGACGATGTCGCGCACCAGCGTGTCGATCCGCCTCCCCCCGGTCTCCCCCAGCAGCTCGATCTCCGCCGCCGGGAGGTCGTCCGGCGAGATGATCCCCGCCCGCAGCGCGTCGTCGATGTCGTGGTTGATGTACGCGACCCGGTCGACCACGCGCACGATCCTGCCCTCGAGCGTCGCCGGCTCGTCCGGCCCGGTGTGGTTGAGGATCCCGTCCCTCACCGGCTCGGTCAGGTTGAGGCCCCGCCCATCCCGCGCGAGCGCGTCCACCACCCGCAGCGAGTGACGGTTGTGCCGAAACCGCCGCCCTCGCTCCCGCAGCGCAGCGTCAAGCGCCTCCTCCCCGATGTGGCCGAACGGCGGGTGTCCGAGGTCGTGCCCCAGCCCGATCGCCTCGGTGAGGTCCTCGTTCAGGCCCAGCGCCCGCGCCACCGTGCGCGAGATCCCGCATGCCTCGATCGTGTGCGTCAGCCGCGTCCGGTAGTGATCCCCCTCCGGTGCGATGAACACCTGCGTCTTGTGCTTCAGCCGCCGGAACGCCTTCGAGTGCACGACCCGGTCGCGGTCGCGCTGGAACGGCGTCCGCACCGGGCTGTCCTCCTCGGGCTCGCGCCGCACCGCCGGGTACGACCGCGTCGCCCGATCCCACAGGTACTCGCGCTCCCACGCCTGCACGCGCTCGGCGAACGGGACGTCCGCCGCGCCCGACCCGGCGCCCGCGCTCACCGAATCGCGGCTTGCGCCGCGGCGACGCGGGCGATCGGCACGCGATACGGCGAGCAGCTCACGTAGTCGAGCCCGACCGAGTGAAAGAACGCGACGCTGTCGGGGTCCCCGCCGTGCTCCCCGCAGATCCCCAGCCGCAGCTCGGGGTTCGCGCCCCGCCCGCGCTCTGCCGCCAATCGCACCAGCTCTCCCACGCCCTCCTCGTCGATCGTCTCGAATGGGGTTGCCGGAATCAGTCTACGCGCGAGGTACTCCGGCAAGAAACTGCCCTCCGCGTCGTCGCGGGACAGCCCCGAGACCATCTGGGTGAGGTCGTTCGTGCCGAAGCTGAAGAAGTCGGCGCGCGCCGCGAGGCGCTCCGCGATCAGGCACGCCCGCGGCACCTCGATCATCGTCCCCACCGCGAACTCGATCGAGCTCGCCGACTCGCTCACGATCGCGTCCACGACCTCGACCACGCTCGATCGCAGCGCCTCCATCTCGCCCTCGAACGCGATCAGGGGGAGCATGATCTCCACCTCCGGCGCCTCCGCGGCCTCTCCCACGGCCAGCGCGGCCTCCACGATCGCGCTCACCTGCATCTCGTACAGCGGCCAGAAGAGGATCCCCAGCCGCGCCCCCCGAAGGCCAAGCATCGGGTTCGCCTCCTTCAGCTCACCGGCGACGACCAGCCGGTCCCGTGCCTCCTGCGCGTCGTCGTGGCGCCCCGCGTCCACGAGTCGCTCCACCTCCGCCTCGAAGTGCTCGACCGGGAGAAACTCGTGCAGGGGCGGGTCGAGAAGGCGGATCGTCACGGGATGGGGCGCCATCGCGCGGAAGATCCCCTCGAAATCGGCCCGCTGGAGCTCGCCGAGGCGCGCCAGCGCGTCGTGGAAGGCGCGCTCCGCCTCGACGTCAACATCCGCCGGCCTGTCCCCGATGCGCGCCGCGACGCGCGCCCGGCGCCACCGCTCGGCGGCGATGAACATGTCCTTGACGAGCCCGTCGCGGTCCTCGCCGAAGAACATGTGCTCGGTCCGGCACAGGCCGATGCCCTCCGCGCCGAACGAGCTCGCCCGCGCCGCGTCGCGCGGGTTGTCCGCGTTCGCGCGCACTCCGAGCCGGCGGCACTCGTCCGCCCACCGCAGGATCTCGTCGAAGTCCTCCCCGATCTCCGGGTTCACGAGCGGCACGTCGTCCAGCGTCACCGCGCCCGTCGAGCCGTCGATCCCGATCACCTCGCCGGCCGACAGCTCCTTCCCGTCCACCCGCATCACGCCCCGCTCGGGGTCGATCTCCACCGAGGACGCCCCGGCGACGCACGGGCGGCCCATCCCCCGGGCGACCAGCGCGGCGTGGGAGGACTTCCCGCCCTCCGACGTCAGGATGCCGGCCGCGGCGTGAAAGCCGGCGACGTCGTCCGCCTCGGTGAAGGGCCGAACCAGGATCACGGCCTCGCCGCTTCCCCCTCTCTGCATCGCCTCCGCGGCGCTGAACACGATCGCGCCCTTCGCCGCTCCCGGGGACGCCGCCACCCCGCGCGCCACCACCTCGTACTCCCGCTCGGGGTCGAAGGTCGGGTGCAGCAGCGCCTCGAGCCTCCCGGCGTCGATCGTCATCAGCGCCTGCTTGCGGTCAAGGAGACCCTCGGCGACGGCGTCGCGGGCGAACCGCACCGCGGCCTGCGCGGGGCGCTTCGCGTCGCGTGTCTGGAGCACGTAAAGGCGGCCCTCCTCGACCGTGAACTCGACGTCCTGCATGTCCTCGTGGTGGCGCTCGAGCCGCGCCAGGATCTCGATCAACTCTGCGTGCACCTCGGGCATGTGCTCGGCGAGCCAGGCGAGGTCCTCCGTGTTGCGGATCCCCGCGACCACGTCCTCGCCCTGGGCATTGACAAGGAAGTCCCCGGACGGCTCGGGCGCCCCCGTGCTCTCGTCGCGCGAGAACGCCACCCCCGACCCCGAGTCGTCCCCGCGGTTGCCGAACACCATCTGCTGGACGTTGACCGCCGTCCCCCACTCGTCGGGAATCCGGTTGATCCGCCGGTAGTCGCGCGCCCGCTCGCCGTTCCAGGAGTCGAACACAGCCCCGATCGCCTCGCGCAGCTGATCGCCCGGCTCCTGGGCGGGCTCGCGGCCCACCTGCTCGGCGAATATCTCCTTGAAGCGCGCCGTGAGCGCACGCAGGTCGCCCGCGTCGAGGCCGGTGTCCTCCGCGACGCCCTTCGCCTCCCTCGCCTCGCGCAGCGCCGTCTCGAACCGCTCCGCGTCGACTCCGTGGACGACGTCCCCGAACATCTGCACCAGGCGCCGGTAGGAGTCCCACGCGAAGCGCGCGCCCATTCGCTCGGCCAGACCCTCGACCGAGTCGTCGTTGAGGCCGAGGTTGAGGACCGTGTCGAGCATCCCGGGCATCGACACGCGCGCTCCCGAGCGAACCGAGACCAGGAGCGGGTCGCCGGGGTCGCCGAACCGCATCCCGGCCGTCTCCTCGAGCCATCCGACCGCGTCCGAGACCTGCTCGTCGAGGCCGTCGGGGAACGCCCCGCTTCGCATGTAGTCGACACACGCGGCGGTGGTGATCGTGAACCCCGGCGGGACGCGGCCGGCGCCGAGCACATTCGTCATCTCCGCGAGGTTGGCGCCCTTTCCGCCGAGCAGCTCGCGCATGTCGCGCGACCCCTCCTCGAACCGGTAGACGTAGTCGGAGGGGCGCGACAAGGCCCGGATCAGGCCGCGACCGGGGTTCGCCCCGCGACCACGCCCTCGTCGTGAAGGCGCCCGATCTCGGGCTCGCTCAGGCCGAGGACGTCGGCCAGGATCTCCTCGGTGTGCTCGCCCAAGAGCGGCGCGCGGCGGACCGGCACCCGATCCACCTCGCCGAAGTGAAGCGGCGACCCCGGCATCAGGTAGGTGCCGACCCCGGGCTGCTCGACCTCCTCGAAGATCGGGTTGGCGGGCGAGCAGCGCGGGTCGTGCTCGACCAGCTCCGTGAACGTCTGGTAGGGCCCCCAGCAGACCCGGTGCGCGTCGAAGGCCTCGCGGATCTCCTCGAGCGTGCGGCTGATGGTCCACGGCTTCAGCACCGCGCCGATGATCTCACGCACCGCGTAGCGATCGCCCTCCTTGGTGAGATCGACGTCCATCACGCTCTCGATCGTCTCGATGGCCTTGTGCGTGCCGGTCGCCTCCACGAGCGCGTTCCACTGCTGAAGGGTCAGCGCCACGATCATGATCCGGCGCCCGTCCTTGGTCGCAAAGTCGCGCCCGAAGGCCCCGTACAGGTAATTGCCGTCCTTGTGGCGCTCCCGCCTGCACACCTGCGCCTCGGCGATCTTGCCGAGATTCCCGACCATCGCCATCGCGACGTCGGACAGCGCCACCTTGACGAGCTGACCCTCCCCGGAGAGGCGCCGGTGGCGCTCCGCGGCGAGCAGTCCCGTCGCCGAAAGCGTCCCCGTGATCCCGTCCCACGCCGGCAGCAGGTGGTTGAACGGGACCGAGAGGTTGCGCGGGCCGGTCGCCCACGGAAAGCCGGTCGCAGGGTTGACGGTGTAGTCGACCGCGGAGGAGCCGTCGTGGTTGCCGGTGATGCTGACCATGATCAGGTCGGGGCGGCGCTCGGCGAGCGCCTCGTAGTCCATCCATCCCCGCGCCGGGAAGTTCGTGAGGAAGATCCCGCCGTCGGGGCCGGGCGCCGCGACCAGCTCGGCGAGCAGCTCCTTGCCCTCCTCCGAGCGCATGTCGATCTGGATCGATCGCTTGCCCTTGTTCATCCCCGCCCAGAACAGGCTCACGCCGTCCTCGGTCACCGGCCAGCGGTTGCGGTCCAGCCCGCCGCCGATCGGGTCGAAGCGGATCACGTCGGCGCCGAGCTGGGCGAGCGTCATCCCGCCGAGCGGCGCGGCGACGTACGCCGAGCCCTCGACCACTCGCAGCCCCTGGAGGATCCCGTTAATCGGAGCCCCCCTCCCCGCTCCCGGGCACGACGCCGACGAACCGCCAGTCGAGCACCGGCACCGGGTCCGCCTCCCCTTCGCGCTCGGCGTGGACCGCGGCGCGAAGATCGACGAGGCTCACGTCGACGTCGTCGAGCGAGCGCACCCCCTCCACGGTCAGCTCGGTGCCGAGGACGTCTCCCTCGAACACCGGCCCGGGGTGGTCGCAGCTCCGCCACGCGACGATCGTCGCGAGCCGGGGGAGCGCCCGCGAGGCGTGCGCCGCCGCAACCGAGATCGTGTGGCCGCCGTACACGAGCCGGCGGCCGTGGAGGCTCCCGCCGGCATCGGTGTGCGCCCGCGCGACGTTGAGGGTGAGACGGGCGAGCTCGGGCGCCGCGGTGACCGTGTCTCGGCCCTCGACCTCGAACACGCTCTCGGGCTCGAGCCTCTCCCCCGTCGGCGCGTCCGCCACGACTCGCAGCGCCTCGTACCGCCACCCGCCGGGAACCGCGCTCTCCACCGCCCGCGGGTCCAGCTCCTCGGGGATGTCCTCGAACCGATCGGCGTGGCCGGTGCTCACCTCGGCGTCGCGCAGCGGGATCATCGGGCAGCGCCAGAAGTCGAGAACCGGCTCCTCGCGCTGGTTCGTGGTTCGGATCCGCAGCGCGACGAGCCCGCTCGCCGTCCCGTCGGAGCGCGGCCGGTTCTGCTTCAGCCCAACCACCTCCGTGCGGGTGCTGAGGGTGTCGCCGATGAACACCGGTCGCAGGAGCACCAGGCCGCGGTAGAAGAGGTTGCCGAGCACGCGCTGGGTGGGGCCGGTGGACTGCCCGATCGCGACGTCGCACACGAGGTTGGGGTGGGCGAGCGGCTCGTCCCGCCCGGTGACCGCCCGGCTCAGCTCCGCGTCCAGCGCCAGCCGCATCCGGTCGCCCGTCAGCGCCTGATGGACCGCCGCGTGGCCGGGGGTCAGGGTGAGCGCGGGCGCGTCGCCGAACACCTGCCCGTTCTCGAGATCCTCGAAGTACGGGCCGCCGACCATCACCCTCTGCTCGGTCTTCACGGCGCCTCGCTCCTCCCTTACCGGGGACGGAAAGGGTAGACAAATTTGTACGCTCGCGCCAGCGCGCTTATCGTTCGCCTCACTGTGAGGGCACGCCGCTCGTGCATCTCGGTCCCCGCGTCCAGCGCGAAGATGCTCGCCAAGGCGCCGGCGCTCCCCGCCGACGAGGTCGTCCTCGACCTCGAGGACTCGGTCCCCCCCGACGGCAAGGATCGGGCGCGTGACGCGGCAGCCGCGGCGCTCGCGCAGGACGGGTGGACCGCCGCCACGGTGAGCGTTCGGATCAACGGCGTCGGAACTCCGTGGTGCGAGCGCGACGTCGGCGTGCTCGCCGACGCCCCCGGCGACCGGCTCGACTGCCTCGTCGTCCCCAAGGCCGAGGGGGCCGACGAGGTCGCGTTCGTGGACCGGATGGTGGGCGGAATCGAGGAGGAGACGGAGCGCGGGCGGCGGATCGGGCTCGAGGCCCTTGTCGAGACCGCGAGGGGGCTGCGGGAGGTCCACGAGATCGCGGAGTCCTCCGCACGGCTGGAGGCGCTGATCCTCGGGCCGGCCGACCTCGCCGCGTCGCTCGGGTACCCGCCGCTCGAGGACGACCCCGGCGGCGGCGAGCGGTGGGACTTCGCCCGCGGCACCGTTTTGGTCGCGGCGCGCGCCGCCGGTCTGCAGGCGATCGACGGACCGCACCTGCAGATCGACGACCTCGACGGGCTGCGGCGATCCGCCTCGCGCGCCCGCGCGCTCGGGTACGACGGCAAGTGGGCGCTTCACCCCTCCCAGGTCGAGCCGCTGAACGAGCTGTTCTCACCGAGCGCCGAGGAGGTGGACCGCGCCCGGGTGATCGTCGACGCGCTGGGCGCCGAGACCGTCCACGGCGCGATCCTGCTCGACGGCGAGATGATCGACGAGGCGAGCCGCAAGCGCGCCGAGCACCTGCTTGCGCGGTCGCGGGCGGCGGAGGAATAGGCTCCGGCCGATGGCGGAGACCGCGCTCGTCACAGGCGCCTCGTCGGGGATCGGCGAGGAGTTCGCCCGCCGGCTCTCCGCGCGCGGGCACGAGCTGGTCCTGGTCGCCCGCCGCCGCGATCGGCTCGAGCGCCTCGCGGAGGCGCTTCCGGGCACCGCCCACGTCGTCCCCTGCGACCTCGCGACCGAGGCCGACTCGCTCGCCGGGAAGGTCGCCGAGCTCGGCGTCGAGGTCGATCTGCTCGTCAACAACGCCGGGTTCGGCACCTACGGCCACTTCGTGGAGCTCGACGCCAAGCGCGAGGCGGAGGAGGTGCGGGTCAACTGCGAGGCGGTCGTCACCCTCACCCATGCCTTCCTCCCCGCGATGCTCAAGCGCCGGCGCGGCGGCGTGATCGTGGTCGCCTCTACCGCCGGGATGCAGCCGATCCCCTACGAGGCGGTGTACAGCGCGAGCAAGGCGTTCGCGCTCCGCTTCACTGAGGCTTTGAGCGAGGAGCTCCGCGGGAGCGGCGTCCGGGTGCTGGCGGTCAACCCCGGCCCCGTCCCCACCGAGTGGCAGGAGATCGCCGGCCACGATGACACCGGAATCGTCCCGGGGGACATTCCGACCGAACAGGTGGTGCGCGAGTCGCTCGAGGCCTACGACGCGGGCCGTCGGTCGGTGATTCCGGGGCGGACGATTCGCTGGATCATCCGCGCCGGGAGCCCGGGTCCTCGCGGCCTACAGCTGCGGATCACCGAGCGCATCTTCCGCCGCGGGCTCAAGCACTAGCGGGATTCCAAACTGTGCTGTCGCAGTTCTGCGAGGCGTAAACGGTGCAGGCGCAGGAAGGCAGCTCGCCAGAACGAACAAGCGAAACGTGGCTAAGCAGGACAGGATGTCAGCCGTCTTCGAGGCGGCTCCCGACGTGCTCACAAGCCCGTGGGTCAAGGGCGGCAAGTACCGGTTCGACCGCGACCTGCTGCTCAAGCTGATCGATGCTCAAATCAAGGGCGGCTCCGCGGGCGTCCCGGCGAGCGGCGGGCTCGCCGTGGCCGTCGATGTATGGATCGCAACCGAGCTCCGGCGGGCCGGCATCTCGAGCGACGCCGTCTGGCCTCGTCCCACGCAGCCGCGTGTCCTCCCGCAAGCCCTGGCAGCGGCCGCTGCACGGTTCAGCTACGCACGGGCGGCGGACAGGCGCTCGATCCAAGAAATCACGATCCAGAAGCTCATGGATCTCGCCGGTACGAGCTCAACGAACATCCTTGGCGGGTTCTTCGCAAAGGAGATCGACGTCGTGATCGCAGAGTTCGATCGCGGCCTTGAGTTGGCCGTATCGAGCAAGACCATGACGGACTCGTTCGGCAAGAACATCACCAACCGCTTTGAAGAGGCCTCGGGAGATCTGCTCAACATCCGGCGGCGGTATCCGCTCGCCACGTTCGGCTACGTCTATCTCGTCACTTCGAACGTGTTCGACGAGCCCGCTGGTTGGGAGCGGATCAAGGACATGCTGCGAAAGCTTCAGTCGCTGACCCCCGGTGATGAGCGCGGCAGCTACGACTCGACCACTCTCATCATCCTCGATCGCTCCGGGCGCAAGCCCAAGCTCATGGAGAGCAAGGTTCCCGACGATCTCTCGCCGGATGTCTTCTTCGAGCGCATGCTCCGGCAGCTCTTCGCGCGCTCGCCGGTTTCGGACCACCAAGAGGCGCGGAGCCTCTGGGAGGCCAGTGCGCCATAGCGCGCCGTGCCTATCGCGCTGGACGCCCTCGCCGCGTTCTGCGCTCCTGTAGCCACCCCCAGCCGGATCGCAGCCTTCTGACCTCCTCAGTGCTGAGTCCGAGGGCACCGAGAACTATCGGGTCGACGAGATCTACGGCGGCGTCAACATCGCGCGCCCGCACGGCTCGATCGACATGCGGCATCAACGCTCCCAGCTCCGGTGGCATGGACGGCAGCAGCAGCGCCTCCGCTTCGGTCGGCTCAAGCTTGAGCACCCCCCCTCCATAGCTTCGCCCCACCAGCTCCCCAGACAGCAAGGTCAGGCTGTTGTAGAAGCCCACGGCAAGAATCTGACTATCCCTCTTGTCGACCGGCCGCACGCCGTGAAGCGTGTTCGTGTTGAGCGCGCCTGCTTCGTTGACCGCGAGGCGGGGATGCTCGTTTGAGCAGTAGGTCAGTAGAAGATCAGGGGCACCCTGCTTGGGGATCGGCAGGGCCCACCACGGATCTCGGATGCGGCATTTGTAGCGTTCGTCAAGCCTGTCCCGTCGGCCCTGCTCCACATGGCCCAGGGCGCTGTGCAAGACGGCGTCAGGCGTCCGGTCGTCCGCCACGAACATCAGGCTGCGTTGACCGCTTCGCAGTAGGCCGCGGTGATCCTCCAACGTGAGTCGGGCACCTGCCACATGGGTGGCCTTGCAGACCGCGGGTCTAAGCAGACCTGGATGCAAGCGCTCAGCACCTCCCTGTGAGAGCACGAAGAACTCGTTGGCGCCGGTCACGATCCCGATGTCGACGGATGCGGCTTCGCCGAGCCGAGTCACGTCGTCGTGAGCGGCGAGGCGCTCATACAGAAGCTGGGTGTCTCGCGGCAGAAGCTGAGCAAGGAGCTTGCCACTACCCATCGGGCGTTGAGCGTCGCCTTCGCTTGCCGTGGCGGCCCCGGCAAGCCCGGCCTCGACGTCGGTGACGGTCTGACAGGAGACCAAGCGAACGTCCGCGAGGCCCGCGGCACCGCGCCCATCGGCACACAACAGAACAACCTCTTCGAGTGCGCCCGGGAACACCCGCTCCTCGAACACCACAATGCAGATCCGCCCGAAAGCGCGGCGGAGGAACTCAATTACCTCGCTGGCATATTGGGCATGCAGGAGCTCAGCCGGCAGGACCTGCGCCAGCCGCCCTCCAGGGGCCACGAATGAGCTTCCGTGGATCACGAACGGCGCCCACGAGGACGCGAGGCGCGTCAGCTTCACGCCAGCTTCCGCCGCGAGCGCACGCGCCTTCGCTGCCGAACCGTTGAAGTTCTGGTACCGGATGTACGGTGGATTCCCGATCACCGCCTCGAAAAGGGGGCGCTCGCTCGGATCCACTGCGAAGAAATCCCGATCGAGGAGATGCTGCTTTCGAATGCCACGCTCCACACCGGCCCGGGCAGCCTCATGCGCGTCTTCATCCAAGTCCACCCCGTACAACTGGCGCGCGATCGCGTCCTCGTATGCGCCTAGGTGGCGCAGCCGCTCACGCGCAGCGGCGAGGAAGACGAGGCCTCCGAAGCTCGGATCTAGGACACGATCGGCGCGAGAGCGGACAGCCCACTCAGTCAGCACCGCGGCCATCGCGGGCGGGGTGTAGAACGCGCCGAGCTGCTTCCGGCGTCCTGGTGCGCGAATGGCCGCCGCGTCTGTCATCTCGCTGAATTTAGGCCCAGGCACGGACAGAGGCAAAGCGCGTTGTCCTCGCAGACCAGGAGTTGTTCCACGGTGCCCGGCGATGCCGAGAGCGTGGCATCGTGGAGCGCACCTAGGGCGGGCTGAGTGTGCCAGATACCGCTCGGCTCGAAGCCAAGCGACGCAGGCGCACATGGGCGTGGTGCTCGAGCGTCTCCGAGATCGCCCGTTCCACCTGGCGCAGCGCCCCCTCTCGCGCCGGCGGGACGGCCGCCAGCGGCGCCCCCAGCGCCTCGACCATGAACCGGTGCGCGTCGGCCGAGAGCTCGAACCCGCCGCCCTCGCACGCGCTGCACACCACCCCACCCGCGGCGCCCGAGAAGCCCATCAGCCCGTCGCCCTCGCCGCAGCGCACGCACGAGCGCAGCTCGGGCGCGAACCCGGCGGCCAGGGTGAGCTTGAGCCGGAAGGCGAGCGCCAACCCCAATCCCGCGGCGTCCTCCGCTTCGCGTCCGGGCGCCGCGGGGTCGCTGCCGGGCGGAGCAATCCCGGCTCCTCCGTCTAACAGCGATAGGTAGCGGCACAGCAGGTTGTAGGCGGCGGGGTTCGGCTCCGCCGCGTCGAACAGGCGCAGCACCGCGTCGCATCCCCGCCCCGCGGCGTCCAGAGTGCTCGCGCTCTCCCGCAGCCGCGGATGCCCGTCCACGGTCGCAGCGCCTGTGACCGTCGCCAGCTCGCCACGCCCCTCGTGAAGCATCAGGTCGAGGCGGAAGAATGGCTCCAGGCGCCCCCCGAACCGCGACCGCGGTCGGCGGGAGCCCTTCGCGATCGCTCCGATGCGCCCCCGGGTGGAGCTGTAGATGTGGAGGATGCGGTCAGCCTCGCCGAAGCGGATGCTGCGCAGCACGATCGCCTCGGTCTTGTAGGTCCCGGGCATCGGTCAGGCACCCTGCAGGACGCCCCGGACGGAGTCCGCCCCCGTGCCAGCGCCACTCCTCAGGTGGCAGGCCGGTCAGCGGCTCGAGACTGGC
The DNA here is from genome assembly GCA_050697195.1 of Solirubrobacterales bacterium. GTDB lineage: Bacteria > Actinomycetota > Thermoleophilia > Solirubrobacterales > 70-9 > DASPWW01. The sequence continues at coordinate 387 of JBOGZL010000036.1, read as the reverse complement.
CATGAGCTCGAGGATCGTGGGCCGCCGCTCGGGCATCCTCCTCGAGACCCTGATGCGCCACCGCGACCAGGTCCTGAGCCGCGAGCAGCTGCTCTCGCATGTGTGGGGCTATGACTACGACCCGGGCTCGAACGTGGTCGAGGTCTATATCGGCTACCTGCGGCGAAAGCTCGGCGAGGACGTGATCGAGACCGCGCGAGGGATGGGGTACCGCCTGCGCTCCTAGAGCACCGCGTCGCGGATCGCGGCCGCGGTGACCGTCGCCGCGATCGTGCCGATCGCGATCGAGGTGAAGCGGTCTGTGACCACGGCGCCGCCCGACGCGAGGCAGAACGCGACGTCGCCGTCGGCGTCCGAGAACACCGGGTCCACGGCACGGGCGACGCC
>JBOGZL010000035.1:0-2435 GCA_050697195.1 Solirubrobacterales bacterium | reverse complement strand
GGTGGGTCGCCAGGGTATGAGCGGGAAGGGCTGGGCGATGCTCGTCGCGATCGTCCTGCTGCTGATCTTCGTGATCCAGAACGCGCAGGAGGTCAGCATCGACTTCCTGTTCTTCACCAGCATCGAGACGCCGCTGATCCTCGCGCTCGTGTTCTCCGCCCTGCTCGGCGCGCTGATCGGGTGGCTCGCGCCGCGGGTGCGGCGGCGGGACTAGCGGCGCAGCTTTATCCGGAGGTTCTCGATCGTCGAGTTTCCGGCGGCGTCGGTTGCGCCGACCTCGATCTTCGCGTTCGAGCGCTTGCGATAGGCGCTCTGCTTCAGCAGCCTGCGCAGCTTCTTCACCGACTTGCGGTGCTTGCGGAGCTTCAGCCGCACGGTTTGCTCCTCGCCCGCACCGAGCGAGATCTGCGCCGGCTTCAACCCGTAGGACTTCCTGGCAGCCGCGCGAGCACCGCGGCTCTTCCCTCCACCCTTTTCCTTCGCCATCGCCTTGCCCGACGTCTCGACCTCGCACGGCTCGTCGCCGCACGACACGTCGAGCTTGAGCTTGCCGATCCGCTGGCGCCCCTTCGCGGAGAGCGAAAGGGTGATCTCGGTGTCCGCGGGGCCCGCGGCGGGGGGTGGTGCGGGGGGCGGCTCCGGCTTCGAGTCGATCGGGACGCAGGCCGCGAGCTCGGAGGTATCGCCGCTGCCGAGGTCGGTCGCCGTCGCCGTGAGCTGGTCGCCGACAGACGACGGGTCGACCGTGGCGTCGACCGCCGCCACCCCGGCCGCATCGGTCTGCACGTTCTGCGCGCCGAGGAAGGCCCGGCCCTCGCCGTGGCCCGAGTCGTCGCACGCGGGGTCGGAGAACAGCTCGACGCGATACGTGCGGCCCGGCTTCGAGTCGAGCGTCGCCTGCACGCTAGTGTCGACCGAGTTCGTCCGCGCGCCGTCGAGCTCGGGGAAGTTCTGGAGGCCGTTGGGGCCGGTGTCGGCGTCGTCGTCGGCGCCGCTGTCGTTGGGGGTGACGCCGTCGGCGTCGAGGTCGATCCCGAGGCCGTCATTCGAGTGGATCGAGTTGCGGAGGATCGAGTTCCCGGCATCGCCGAGAAGCGAGATCCCGGGCCCTGTGGTCGAGTGCGCGATCTCGTTGCCCTCCCCCGCGCCTGTGCCGCCGATCAGGTTGTCAGTCGTCTGGGCGAGCGAGATTCCCTGTGTGGCGTTTCCGAGCGGCGACGAGCCGTCCGCCGCGAGACCGATCAGGTTCGCCTGGACGACGCTCGCGTCGCTGGACGTGCCCGAGATGGCGACCCCGGTGTCGTTGCCCGAGATCACGTTCCCCGCCCCGGACGAGCCGATGACGTTGTCCACCCCCCCGCTGACCACTAGGCCCGTGTCGCCGTTCCCCAGCGCATTTGACCCGCTTGCATCGGTGCCGATGTAGTTGCCCTCGACGCGGGTGCCGGTCGTGTCCGCGCCGGCGAGATTGATCCCGATGCCGTCGTTGCCCGAAATCACATTGCGCTCTCCTGGCGCCGAGCCGCCGATCTGCGTCCCGACCGCGTTCGAGACGACGATGCCGGGGGCGTTGACAGTCGGATTGGGGTACGCGGCCGTCCCGGTGGAATCGGTGCCGATCAGGTTCCCGGTCAGCTCGGCGCCGTCGCCCTCCACCCGCACGCCGGTGCTGTTGCCGGATGCGACGTTGTCGCGGATCACGGCGTCGGCGGCGGCCGCGTCGACCCTGATCCCGATGCCGGGGGCCGTCGTCCCAGCCAGCCAGTCGACGATCGTCAGCCCACGCACGACGGTGGCGCTTGCCGCGACGTCCAGGCCCGGGACGTCGCCCCCTGCCGAGCTGCCGTCGAGCTGGATCTCGTCGCCGCCGGGCTGCGTCCCCCCGTCGATCTCAACGACCTCGTCGATGGCCGGCAGCGCCGAGGTGGGGTCGATCACGTGGGGGTCGTTGGGAGCGCCGATCGAGAATTCGATTCGGTCGACCGTCGGCGCGGCGTCGCCGGCCGCGCACTCGTTGGGCATCGCGCCGGAAGCCAGGTTGTCGTTCGCGGCGGTGATCGCCTCGCGGAAGGAGCAGATGTTGTTGTCCGCGACCGCGTCGCCGGCGCCGGTGACCGTGATCGTCGCCGCCGGCGCTGTGGCGGGCATCGCGAGCAGCCCAAGCGCCACCGCCACGAGAGCGGCAGCGAGGCGCGATCGATCCCTGGGCTTCATGCTCGCGAGCTGACTTCCCGAGCGAGTAGGGGTGCCGCCCGCTACGCGCGGCCGCGCCGGTTCAGGCGCGGCCGCGCCTGAATAGGCGGGTGGGGGTACGCGGCCTCGCGGCGGGGCCGTGGGGGCGTCGTGGGCGTGACCCGTGACCGTTGTGGGGGGCGGCGGACATCGCGCCCGACTGGAATGCTGCAACCAACGTATGTCTCACGTTTCCTCCTCGT
>JBOGZL010000034.1:0-32719 GCA_050697195.1 Solirubrobacterales bacterium | reverse complement strand
GGGCGCGCCCGAGGGCCCGGGCGATCGCCCGGGCGCTCTCGCCGGCGGCGAGGCCGCGGCTGATCTGCTCGCGCTCGGCGAACGAGAGCCGCAGCCTCGAATGGGCGACCCGGCGCCGGCGCAGCTGGGCCTCGTCGCGGATCCGATAGACGGTCATCGCAGAGCAGCCGAACGCCGCCGCTATGTCCTCGGCGCGCTCTCCCTCGCTGATCCGCCTCGCCACCTGCTCGCGCTCGAGCGGGTCGAGCGGCCTACCTCGCCTCCGGCCAATCGCCCTCTTCGTTGCCATCGGGCCTCCTCTCGGTCATCGCAAACGCCGGTCAGTGTTGCGATGACCGATGGAGACCACCCCCGCTATACGGGGGCAATTCCACACGTGTCGCCGAGCGGCGGCGATTGTGCGGTTAACGACCTGGGGCTCCCTGTCGGCTGCCGCTTCCTTTACTTGCCGCCGTTCATCCCGGCGCTACGCCCGCGCACCGAAGAACTCCAGCGCCCGGTCGAGCACGAGGTCGGGGCGCTCGTCGGCGATGAAGTGGCCGACGCCGGGGACGAGCTCGACGCTGAGGTCCTCGGCGCCGCGCTTCGAGGCCTCGAGCGAGCGCGGGTCCATCACCCGGTCGTCGGTGCCGAACACGATTCGGGTCGGCGTGCGCAGCCGCTGTCGGCGGTAGCGCCCGCGGACAAGCGGCGCGATCTCGCGGAGCTGGAAGCTGCGGTAGTACTGGACGCTCGCGCGCGCCCGGTCGGGCTCGCGGAGCTGGCCGAGGAAGATCTCGCGCTCTTCGTCGCTCCACGCCTGGGGGCGCGCGCCGACCCAGCGGAAGACCGGGTTGTCGGTCGCCACCTGGCGCACTGCCCACTCGCCGAGCCATGGCGAGGCGATCACCCACTGGTACCAGAACCTCCACAGCGATAGCAGCCCGCGCGCCTGGAGCGGGAGGAACGGCGGGAGGATGTTGAGCGCGAGGTAGCGCTCGAAGCGGTCGGGCTGGCGGAGGCAGAGCAGGAACCCGACCCACCCGCCCCAGTCGTGGCCGACGAGCCTCACCCGCTCCAGCCCCAGGGCATCGAGGAGGGCGAGCACGTCGCTCGCGAGGTTCTCCTTCTCGTAACCGCCCGGCGGGGCGCCGGTCCACCCGAGGCCGCGGAGGTCGGGACACACCACCCTGTAGCGCTTCGCCAGCGACGGGATCACGCCGCGCCACTCGTACCAGTGCTGCGGCCACCCGTGCAACATCAGCAGCGGATCGCCCTCGCCGGCCTCGGCGACGTGCGTGCGCAGCCCGCGCACCTCGAGGTAGCGGTGCTCGACGCCCTCGAGCTCGGGAAGCTTGCGATCCACTGCGGCGCGCAGTCTGGCACGCCCCGGGCTTGTTCCGTGCCGCTCGGTCTCGTAGCTTGAGCCGGTGGCGAAGGAGCGGCTGAAGAGCCCCCGGGCGCGGCTGTTCGTCGCCCTCGACCTGCCCGACGCCGTCCGCGAGGGGCTCGCCGCGTGGCAGCGCGAGGAGCTCGGGGACGAGAGCCTGCGTCCGGCCCGCCCCGAGACCCTGCACATGACGCTCGCATTTCTCGCCTACCACCCCGAGCGGGCGCTCGAGCGGATCGCCGAGGCGGCGCTCGGGTTCGAGGCCGAGGCGCCTCGGATTCGCCTGCTCGCGGATCCCGTCCCGGTTCCGCGGAGCCGCCCCCGCCTGTTCGCGATCGACACCGACAGCGAACAGTCGACCGCGCTCCAGGCCGAGGTCGAGCGGCGGCTCGTCGAGGTGGGCTTCTACGAGCCCGAGAAGCGCGACTTCTGGCCCCATCTGACGGTCGCCCGTGTGCGTGTCGAGCGCCGACCCCGGAGCGAGGGCAAGCGCCGGCGGCGAGGTCCCCCGATGCGGGTCGAGAGCCCGCCCGGGCCGCTCCCGGAGGCGCTGCTCGAGCCGTTTCGAGGCGTCCGAATCACTCTCTACCGTTCCCACCTCCGGCCCACGGGCGCGGAGTACGAGTCCGTGGCGCAATTGGAGCTGCCGTCAAGCGGCGGCGGAAAGGTGACTTAGACATGGCAGACGACAAGCGACCCCCCCTGAAGGCGAAGGAAAGCGGCGCCAAGGACGCGAAGGCGAAGGACGCCGCCCTCCAGGCCGCGTTCACCCAGATCGAGCGCGAGTTCGGCCAGGGCTCGCTGATGCGCCTCGGCGACTCGAGCGCGATCGAGGTCGACGCAATACCGACCGGCGCGCTCTCGCTCGACATCGCGCTCGGCGTCGGCGGCGTTCCCCGGGGGCGGATCGTGGAGATCTTCGGCCCCGAGTCGTCGGGGAAGACGACGATGGTCTACCACATCATCGCCGAGGCCCAGGCGCTCGGCGGAGTGTGCGCCTTCGTCGACGCCGAGCACGCGATCGACCCGATCTATGCGCGGCGGATCGGGATCGATACCGACGAGCTCCTGGTCTCGCAGCCGGACTACGGGGAGCAGGCGCTCGAGATCGTCGACGTGTTGGTCCGCTCCGGCGCCGTGGACGTGGTCGCGGTGGACTCCGTCGCGGCGCTCACGCCGCGGGTCGAGCTCGAGGGGCAGATGGGGGAGACCCAGGTCGGCCTCCAGGCGAGGCTGATGTCACAGGCGCTGCGCAAGCTCGCCGGGAACCTGAATCGGGCCAAGACCGTGTGCCTGTTCACGAACCAGATCAGGGAGAAGATCGGGGTCAGCTTCGGCTCTCCCGAGACCCAGCCCGGGGGGCGGGCGCTGAAGTTCTACTCCTCCCAGCGACTCGACATCCGCCGCATCGAGACCCTCAAGGAGGGCACCGAGGCGGTCGGCAACCGCTGCCGGGTGAAGGTGGTCAAGAACAAGATCGCCGCTCCCTTCCGGCTCGCCGAGTTCGACATCGAGTACGGCGCCGGGGTGTCGAAGGAGGGGTGCCTGCTGGACCTCGCGCTCGAGCACGACATCGCCCAGAAGTCGGGCTCGTTCTTCTCCTACGGCGACCTGAGGCTGGGCCAGGGCCGCAACAACTCGAAGCAGTACATCGCCGAGCACCCGGAGCTCGCCGCCGAGCTCGAGGGCAAGATCTTCGAGCAGCTCGGGATCGATCGGCCCGGTTCCCCGCCGGTTGAGGCGGTCCCCGACGTCGAGGAGGCCAAGCCGGCGGGCAAGACGGCGCGCAAAACGGAGGCCAAGGAGCCGGCTCGAAAGGCCGCCTAGGTCGGCGGCGTGCCCGACGAGGCATTCGAGCTCGCCGTCCGGGCGCTGGGTCGCCGGGAGCGAAGCCGCGCCGAGCTGGAGGCGTGGCTCGTAGAGCGGGGGGTCGGGGAACCCGAAGTCGAGGCGACCATGCTGCGGCTGGAGGAGCTCGGGGAGCTCGACGACGCCCGCTTCGCGCGCTGCTACGCGGAGGACAAGCGCGAGCTCTCGGGCTGGGGCGCGGAGCGGATCCGCGGCGCGCTGCTGGGGCGCGGCGTGGCGCCCGAGCACATCGAGGCGGCGGTCGCGGGCGCCGACCATTCGAGCGAGGTGGAGCGCGCCTCGGAGCTCCTGGTCAGGCGCTCCGAGCGCCTCGCCTCGGAGCGCGACCGCGCACGGGCGCTCGGATTCCTGACCAGGCGGGGGTACGCCTACGACGTCGCCCACGAGGCTATCCGCGCGTTCGCGAGCGGATCGGACCCTGCACTAGGATGATCTCGTGGAGCGGGTGGCATCGGCCAACGAGGAAGCGGTCGGGGCGTGGAGCGGCGTTCTCTTCGACCGCTTCTCGAGCTTCCGTCACATCATCGTCACGGGGCTCGAGCCGCACGGAGAGGAAGCGCTTCGCATCAATCCGCCGCGCGCCGGCGACCGCGTGCTGGACATAGGCTGCGGGTTCGGGGACACGACACAGCGCCTCGCCGAGTTGGTCGGCGCCGAGGGAGAGGCGGTCGGCATCGACGCCGCCGACCGCTTCATAGAGGCCGCCCGCGAGGAAGCACGTGAGGCGGGCGCGGGGAACGTGCGCTTCGTGGTCGGCGACGTCGAGGTGACCGAGCTCGAGGAACGCTTTCAGTATGCGTTCTCGCGGATGGGAACGATGTTCTTCGCGAATCCCGTCGCCGCGCTGCGGAACGTGCGGCGTGCGCTGGTCCCGGGGGGTCGGCTGTGCATGGTCGTGTGGCGCCGCAAGATCGACAACCCGTGGCTCCACCGGGCCGAGCAGGTCGTCGAGGAGTTCGTGACCGAGGACGAGGACTCGGACGAGCTCACCTGCGGCCCGGGCCCGTTCTCGATGGCGAACGCGGACACCGTCAGCGACATCCTCCTGGGCGCCGGATTCGCGGAGGCCACGCTGCGACGCAGCGACTTCGGCTTCCGGATGGGTCGCGATCTGACCGAGGCGGTCGATTACGTGATGGCGCTGGGACCGGCCGGCGAGGTTCTCAGGCTCGCCCGCGACGACGCCGAGCGCCTCGAGCCCGAGATCGTCGCCGCGCTTCGCCGGGCGCTCTCGGAGTACGAGCGTTCCGACGGCGTGTGGGGAAACATGTCGAGCTGGATCGTCACCGCGCGGGTGCCGGACGCGGGCGAGTAGCCTCGCCGGTTGCCAGATCCCGCCGCTGCCACTACGATGATTCGCGGTGGCTGTGAGCCGCTTCAGGACACGAAAGCTTGGCTGTTCTCAGAGTTTGAATAGGGATTTGGAAAGTGCTTCTACGGATGACTAGGCGGCGCCCCGCAACGCGGAGGAGGTTCTGCCCCTAGGGGCGATCGCCGGCAAGCGCCCGGCCGGTCGCGCGGGCCGCGGGGTGGACCTGGACCCCGAATCCGAGACCGGCACTCCCGGCAACAGCGAGGCAATCGTGTCCGCGAGCGGCTGTGGTCGCCGAAACCGTCGCACGGCGGTGTTCGGATAGGCAAAGCGCGAGCGGCCCGATTGCAGCGGGCCCCGGGAGAGGAAGATCGATGGAGATAGGCGCACTCTGGCCCTTCGGCCGGCGCGATGCTTCGAAGGCCCGCGAGGCCGAACCCTCCGCGCCTCAGGCGCCCCGGACGACCGAGCCTCGCCGCGACGGCGGGGACCCGGGCGCCGCGGACGAGCTCCGCGCGAGGCGGGCGGAGATCGCCCGAATGGAGGAGCGCGCCCTGCGTGAGTCGGAGTCGATCAAGCTTCGTGCGGCCGAGCTCGACCGCCGCACGCAGGCGCTCGAGGACCGGGAGCGCAACCTCGAGCAGCAGACCGAGGAGCTGAAGCGAGCGAAGCGCGTCCAGCGGCGCGAGCTGGAGCAGATCTCGGGGCTCTCGGTAGCGCAGGCGAAGCAGGTCCTGGTGAAGGAGGTCGAGGACGAAGCGCGCCATCAGGCGGGGCTCAATCTGCGGCGGCTGGACGACGAGACCAAGCAGGAGGCCGAGCGGCGCGCGCGCAACATCCTCTCGGTTGCGATGCAGCGCCTGGCGGGCACCCACGCCAGCGAGACGACCACGCGCCTGGTGGAGCTGCCCAACGACGAGATGAAGGGGCGGATCATCGGGCGTGACGGGCGCAACATCCGCGCGCTTGAGAGCCTCACAGGGGTGGACTTCATCATCGACGAGACTCCCTCCGCCGTGGTGCTGTCGAGCTTCGACGGGGTCCGGCGCGAGGTCGCCCGGCGCACGCTCGAGAAGCTGATCGCGGACGGCCGAATCCATCCCGCGCTGTGCGAGGAGATGTACGAGCAGGCGCGGGTCGAGGTCGAGGCGCAGATAGCCGATGACGGGGAGCGCGCCGTTCTCGATGCACGCGTCCATCCCCTCGACCCCGAGCTCCTTGCCCTGCTGGGTCAGCTCCGCTTCCGGACGAGCTACGGCCAGAACGTCCTCGACCACCTCGTCGAGTGCGCCCACATCGCGGGTCTGATCGCCGAGGAGCTCGGCGCCTCCGTGGACACGGCGCGGCGCGCGGCGCTCCTGCACGACATCGGCAAGTCGGTCACCCACGAGGTGGACGGCTCGCACGCCCTCGTGGGCGGAAAGCTCGCCCGCCGGCACGGGGAGACCGAGGCCGTCGCCCACGCGATGGAGGCGCATCACAACGAGGTAGAGCCCCGCACGGTGGAGGCGGTGATCGTGCAGGCCGCGGACGCGGTCTCGGGCGCCCGGCCGGGAGCACGCGGCGAGTCGCTCGAGCAGTACGTGAGCCGGCTGCGCGACCTCGAGGAGATCGCGACCAGGCATCCCGGCGTGCACAAGGTGTTCGCGATGCGCGCCGGTCGCGAGGTCCGCGTGATGGTCGACCCGGGGGAGGTCGACGACGAGCGCTCGGCCCTGATCTCACACGAGATCGCCACCGCGGTCGAGAAGGAGCTCGACTACCCCGGCCGGATCAAGATCATCGTGATCCGGGAGAGCCGCTCCACGAGCTACGCGGGATAGGATCGCCGCTGATGGAGGAGACCACGTTCTACGTCCTGGGGGTCGCGCTCGTCGCGATCGCGCTCGTGCTCTCGGTCGTCGGGCTGCGCTCCGAGGGCTTCCCCGGCACGCGGCTGGCGCTCGCCGCGGGGGCGGGGCTGATGGTGCTGATCGTCGCCGGCACCACCGCGTCGGCCGTGATCCTCGCGCGCGAGGAGCAGCGCCATCGCAACGAGGAGGCAGCGCACGAAGAGCAGGAGACGGAGACCGAAGCCGAGGAGGCGGGCGAGTCACCCCAGGAGCTCGAGGAGCAGGGGGCGGCGGAGGCCGGAGCGGCGAACCTCGAGCTCTCCGCGCCCGAGGACGGCACGCTCGCTTTCGACACCGACGAGCTCGAGGCGGAGGCCGGCGAGGTCACGATCGGCTTCGACAACCCCGCGACGATCGAGCACGACGTCGCTATCGAGGGCGACGGAGACGAGATCGCAAAGAGCGACCTCGTGAGCGAGGGACCGACCGAGGTGAGCGCCGACCTCGAGCCGGGGGAGTACGCGTTCTACTGTTCGGTCCCGGGCCACCGCGAAGGCGGCATGGAGGGAACGCTCACCGTCCGTTAGTGCTCTCCTGCTCCTCGCCAGGCCACGTGCCGGTGAGGCGATAGAACCACACCCGCGAGCCGCGCTCTACCACTCCTCGCGCGACCCGGAAGATCGCCCCCTGGAGCGCGAGCGCGGCGACGAGCTCGGGCCACGAGACGTCGCGATGCTCGGGCTCCGGAGCCTCCTCGTTGCCGACCCGTCCCCACACGAAGTCGAAGAGCTTCTTGCTGATCGCCCCGGCGATTAAGCCGCCGACGATCCCGAACGGAACGAAGAGGACCTTGCTCATCGCTCGCGTGCCTCGACCGCCCTGGGCGTGGTCGCATAGCCCTTCGGCGGCGTTCGGGGGTCGAGCTGAATCTCGTCCCTGGCCCGCTCGTCCCCGTCCGCCAGCTCCCGCTCTCGCTCGAGCTCGGCGTTGAGCTGGTGGCCGAAGAGCAACGCGAGGTTCGAGATCCACATCCACACGAGCAGGACGACAACACCGCCGAGGGACCCGTAGGTCTTGTCGTAGGACCCGAAGCTCGCGACGTAGACGGCAAACGCAACCGAGGCGACGAGCCAGGCGAGGACCGCAGTCGCGCTCCCCGGGGTGACCCAGCGGAATCCGCGAAGGCGCGCGTTCGGCGACGCGTGGTAGAGGACGGCGATCATTCCGAGCGCCACCGCGAGCATCACGGGCCACTTCGCGATGTCCCATGCGGTGATTGCCGCGTCTCCGATCCCCAGTGGTTCCGCGATCGCCTCGGCGACCGGCCCGGTGAGCACGAGCGCGAGGGCGAGGATGGCGACCAGTAACACCATCACCAGCGTGATCAGCAGCTGGAGTGGGCGCAGCTTCCAGAACGGGCGGCCCTCCGGGACCTCGTAGATGACGTTCGAGGCCCGCATGAACGCTCCGACGTACCCCGACGCGGACGACAGCGCGAGCGCAAGGCCCGCGACGAACAGGACGCCGGCCGCAGAGCGGTTTGAGGTGATCGACTCGATCGGCCCCGCATACGTGTCGGCCGCGGAGTCCGGGCCGATCGCGGTGACGATCTCGGTCACCTTCTCGGTCGTCGCCTGGGGATCGGCGACGAGCCCGACGATCGACACGATCGCGATCAGGGCGGGGAACAACGACAGCAGCCCGTAGTAGGTGAGCGCCGCCGCCCAGTCGGTGAGGTTGTCCTCGCGGAATTCGACCGCGGTTCGCTTCAGGGTGCGGAAGACCTTCAACGCCATTCCGTGCACCCGGGTACCCCCACGCCATGTCTCGAAACGCACGATCGCTCGCGGTACGCTCTGCGGCGATGGAGGGTCGGCGCTACCACGTCACCACCTTCGGGTGCCAGATGAACGAGCACGACTCCGAGCGCCTCAAGGGGATGCTCGACTCGCTCGGCTACGAGGAGTGCGCCGCGCGCGCCGACGCCGACCTGATCCTCTTCAACACGTGCTCGATCCGCGAGTCGGCGGACAACCGCTTCGTCGCCCATCTCGGCGAGGCGAAGCGGCTCAAGGGCGAGCGGCCCGGACGGGTGGTCGGGGTCGGGGGATGCTGGGCGCAATCGGTCAAGGACGAGGTCTTCGAGCGCTTCCCGTTCGTCGACGTCGCCTTCGGACCGGGCCAGATTCACCGCGTGGCGGAGTTCCTGACCTCGGACTCGCTCACGGCGCAGGGCTTCTTCGAGTTCGAGGACTTCTCCGGGCACCTGCCGATGAAGCGCGGGCGCGAGTTCCAGGCCTGGGTGCAGATCTCCCAGGGGTGCAACTGCGTGTGCGCGTATTGCATCGTGCCCTCGACCCGCGGGCGCGAGGTGAGCCGCCCGCCGGACGAGCTCGCGGACGAGATCTCGGCGCTCGCCCACGACGGGGTGCGCGAGGTGACGCTGCTCGGCCAGAACGTGAACAGCTACGGTCGCGACCTGCCGCGCGAGCGCCGGATCCAGTTCTCGGAGCTGCTCGCGCGCGTCGACGCGATTGAGGGGATCGAGCGGATCCGGTACACGAGCCCGCACCCCAAGGACATGCGCGCGGACGTGATCCGCGCCCACGCCGAGCTCCCGTCGCTGTGCGAGCACATCCACCTCCCGCTCCAGTCGGGATCGAGCCGGGTCCTGAAGCGAATGAAGCGGACTTACGACCGCGGCCGCTACATGGACAGGGTCGCGCAGATTCGCGAGCACGTACCCGACGTCGCGTTGACCACCGACATCATCGTCGGGTTCCCCGGGGAGACCGAGGGGGACTTCTCGGAGACGCTCGAGGTCGCCGAGGAGGTCGGATACGACGGCGCGTTCACGTTCGTGTTCTCCCCCCGCCGCGAGACTCCGGCCGCGGAGTACCCGGACCAGCTCGCTCATCCCGTGAAGCGGGAGCGAATGGAACGCCTCGTCGAGGTCGTCCAGCGCCGGGCACGGGAGCGCGCCGAGCGCTTCGTGGGGCGGACGATGGAGGTACTCGTGGAGGGCCCGAGCAGGACCGACCAGGCCCGCCTCCGCGGCCGCACCCGGCACAACAAGGCGGTCAACTTCGACGGCACCGCGGCGCCGGGTGAGCTCGTCGACGTCGAGATCGCCGGCGCGACCTCGATGACCCTGTCGGGCAGCGAGCGGCTCCTGAGCCGCGTCCCCTGAGGGTCCTCGCGATCCTCGGCCCGACCGCGGTCGGCAAGACCGGGGTCGCGATCGCGCTCGCCGATCGCCTGCGCGAGCGCGGGGAGGAGCCGGTGGCGCTGAGCTGCGACGCGCTTCAGGTGTACCGCGGGCTGGAGGGGCTGACCGGCGCCCCGACCGCGGAGGAGGGGGCCCGGCTGGAGCACCGCCTGGTGGGGATCGCCGGCCTCGAGGAGGAGTTCAGCGCGGGGCGTTTCGCGAAGCTCGCGCGGGGGGAGATCGACGCGCTGCTCGCCGCGGGGAGGCGGCCGATCGTCGTCGGGGGCACCGGCCTCTACATGCGCGCAGCGCTGTCGGAGATGGAGCTCCGCCCGCCTGTGCGTGCCGAGCTTCGAGAGCAGGTCGAGCGAGAGATCGCCGAACGCGGACCCGCGGCGCTTCACGCCGAGCTCGACCCGGAGCCGGCGGGCGAGGTGCACCCGAACGACCGCAAGCGGATCGCCCGCCTCACCGAGCTCCAACGCGCCGGATTCGACGCCCCGCCGCCGGGTGGGGGGGAGCTGTGGACCGCGCGCCTGCGCCACCCGACGCTGCTCGTCGGCCTCGTCCTGGACCGCGACGAGCTCACGACCCGGATCGACGCCCGGGCCGACGCGATGGTCGCGCACGGCGCCGCCGACGAGGCGCGGGCCGCGGACGCCGCCGGGGCCTCCCGCACTGCGCGCGCCGCGATCGGGTTCGACCAGCTTCTCGCAGGCGAGCTCGATGAGATGAAGGCCGCCCAGCGCCGCTACGCTCGCCGCCAGCTCACCTGGATGCGGAAGATGCCGGGCGTCGTGGTGGTCGATCGGACCGGGCGCGGGGACGAGGAGGTCGCAGCGGAGCTCCTCGCCCGCCTCTAGCACGACTAGGCTCCACCGGCATGCGATTCGAGAAGTGGCAGGCGCTGGGCAACGACTACGTGATCGTGGAGCGCGACGCGCTGCCGTGGGAGCTGACCGAGGAACGGGTGCGGAGGATCTGCGCGCCGCACTTCGGCGTCGACTCCGACGGGGTCCTGCTGCTGTCGCGCCGCGAGCGAGGCGACCACGTCGCCGAGCTGCGGATCTTCAACCCCGACGGTTCCGAAGCCGAGCTGTCCGGCAACGGGGCCCGGGAGGCTGCGATGTACCTGCGACAGCGCGGATGGACCGGGGACGACGAGTTCTCGATCCTCACCGCGGCGGGTGAGATCCGCCCTCGAATTATCTCCCCGACATCGTGCGCGCTCGAGATCGGGCGGGCGCGCACGACCTCGGCCGACTTTCCCGCCGGCCCGGCTGACGGCACGGGCGCGCTCGAGGCTGGCGGACGAGAGTGGCGCTTCCGCCATGTGTCGATCGGAAACCCCCAGTGCGTGATCGAGGTCGGCGACGAGGTCGAGGACCTCGATCTCGCGGCAATCGGGCCGAGCATCGAGCGACACGACCTGTTTCCGAACCGGACCAACGTCTCCTTCATTCGCGTCGAGGACAGCGAGGTCCGGGCGCGGATCTTCGAGCGCGGCGTGGGGGAGACCCTTTCGTCGGGGACCGGCGCCTGCGGCGCGGCGGTCGCCGCGGTGCTCGACGGAGCGCGGAGCCCGGTCATCGTCAGCCTCGATGGCGGCGAGCTCGAGGTTGAGGTCTCCGACGAGCTCGACGTCGTCCTCACAGGGCCCGCCGCCCCCGTGTTCGCGGGCGAGCTCTCACCGGAGCTGATCCGCACGCTCGAGAGCGCCTAGTCTTTCGAGGCCTCATGGGAACCCCCGAGACGGAGAAGCGCACCCTCACCGACCCCTCCCGCCGCCTGGAGGCGATCCCGCCCTACATGTTCGCGGAGCTGGAGCGCCGGATCGCCGACAAGACGGCGGCGGGGATCGACGTGATCAGCCTCGGGATCGGCGACCCGGACCACCCGACGTACGGTCACGTCGTGGCGGCGATGCGGGAGGCGGTCGCGAACCCCGCCAACCACAGCTATCCGAGCAACCGCGGGCGGGACGAGTTCCGGGCCGCGCTGCGCTCCTTCTACGCGAGCCGCTTCGGCGTCCAGATCGACCCCGAGGGCGAGGTGATCCCGGCGATCGGGGCGAAGGAGTGCATCTACAACCTCTGCTTCGCATTCCTCGACCCCGGTGACGTCGCGCTCGCGGCCGACCCCGGTTACCCGGTGTACACCGCAGGGCCCACGCTCGCGGGCGCCGACACGGCCCTGCTCCCGCTCCGCCCGGAGCTCGGGTTCGTCCCGGACATCGACGAGCTCGACCGGGAGGCCGGAGGCACCCTGGAGCGAGCGCGGCTGATGTTCATCAACTACCCGAACAACCCCACCGGCGCCGTCGTTCCCGAGGGCTTCTTCGAGCGCGTCGTCGAGCTCGCCCGCCGCCACGGGTTCCTCGTCGTCCACGACAACGCCTACTCCGAGATCACCTTCGACGGATACGTCGCGCCGAGCTTCCTCGCCACCCCGGGGGCGATGGAGGTCGGCGTCGAGGTGTTCTCGCTCTCCAAGGGCTTCAACATGACGGGGTGGCGATGCGCCGGGATCCTCGGCAACGCCGACGCGATCCGCACCTACTGGCGCCTGAAGACAAACGTCGACTCCGGCCTGTTCGAGGCCGTGCAGCTCGCGGGCGCGGCGGCGCTCACCGGGCCGCGCAAGGCGATCGACGAGATGAACGAGATCTACGCGCGCCGCCGCGACCTCGTCGTCGCCACCCTGCGCGAGATCGGCGTCGAGGTCGAGCCCCCGAGGGGGACGATCTACGTCTGGGCGCCGGTGCCCGAGGAGCACACCTCGACCTCGTTCGCCGAGCTCGTGCTGGAGGAGGCCGCGGTGGTCGTCTCGCCGGGCTCGATGTACGGCCCGAGCGGCGAGGGGTTCTTCCGCATCTCGCTGACGACGCCCGACGACCGGCTGACGGAGGCGCTGGAGCGCATCCGGGAGCATCTGAGCTAGCCTGAAGCCATCCTCGAGCTCGGCATCCTCCTCGCCGTCTGCTCGGCGGTGGGCGTGAACGTCTCCATGCTTTGCAAGCACAGGGGAGCAGTCGCGGCGCCGGATGTCCGGATCAGCCGGCCGCTTCACAGCGCGGTCTCCCTGTTTCGCTCCCGGTGGTGGGCAATCGGGTTCGCCGTCGCCGCCGGGGCGTGGGCGCTGCATGTGGTCGCGCTTGCGCTCGCTCCGTTGTCGCTCGTCGAGACCGTGATCTCGGGCTCGATCGTCCTGCTCGCCTACCTGGCGCAGCGCTGGTTCGGCCTCCGCGTCACCCGCCGGGAGTGGCTCGGCCTCGGGCTGATCGCCGCGGGCCTGGCGTTTCTCGGCGCGACCGTTCCGAACGTCTCCGGGCACAGCGCCGATTACTCGCTCGCGGCGATGATCGCGTTCGAGTCCGGGGCGGTCGGTGCCGGGGCCTTGCTGCTCCTGTCGGGGACGAACCGCGCGCTCGGGAGCTCCCGGGGGCCGCTGCTGGGGATCGCCGCCGGGCTGTTGCTCGGCGTCGCCAATGTATCGATCAAGGCGCTCACCGGGACGGTCCCGGGCGATCCGCTCACGATCGTAAGCCCGTGGACGGGCGCGCTCCTGATCGCGGGCGTCGGCGCGTTCTTCGCGCTCGCCAGGGGGCTTCAGGTCGGTGGCGCGATCTCGGTGATCGCGCTCTCTTCCGTGGCCGCGAACTGCGCCTCGATCGGCGGCGGAGTGCTCGTGTTCGGCGATCCGATCGGCGCCGATGCCCTCGGAATCGTCATGCGCAGCGTGGCCTTCGCGGTCGTCGTCGTCGCGACGGCGCTGTTGCCGGCGCGGATCGGATCGCCGGCCCCGCGCGGCGCGACCGCCACGGCCTAGGCTAGCCCTTGATCACCCCGATCGGGCGGAGCTGGGCGACCCTGGAGGCCAGCCCGGCGCGCTCGACGATCCCGACCACCGCCTCGACGTCCTTGTAGGCGAATGGCGCCTCCTCGCTGAGGCCGCGGTTCGATGCGCAGCGGACCGTGATCCCGTGCTCCTCGAGCTCGCGCCGCAGCTCCTTGCCGCCGATCTCCTTCCGCGCCCGGGTTCGGCTCATCAGTCGGCCCGCACCGTGACAAGTGGTACCGAACGAGCGCTCGATCGAGCCGGGGCGGCCGGCAAGCACGAAGCTCGAGGTGCCCATGCTCCCGGGGATGAAGACGGGCTGACCGACCGAGGCGTAGTCGGGCGGGATCTCGGGATGGCCGGGGGGGAATGCGCGCGTGGCACCCTTGCGATGGACGCACAGCTTCCTGCCGTCGTAGGGCTCCAGCTTGGCGACGTTGTGGGCGACGTCGTACACGAGCCGCGTGCCCTCCGCGGCATCGACGCCGAGCACCTCCCCGATCGCCTCGCGCACGGAGTGCGCCAGGGTGTGCCGGTTCGCCCACGCGAAGTTCGCCGCCGCCGCCATCGCGGCGAGGTAGGCGCGGCCCTCATCGGATGCGATCGGGGCGCACGCGAGCTGGCGGTCGGGCAGCTCGATCCCGTGCCCTGACAGCGCCGCGTCCATCCGCTTCACGTGGTCGGTGCACACCTGGTGCCCGAGCCCCCTCGAGCCGGAGTGGATGAGGACGGTGACCGCGCCCGCGCTGAGCCCGTAGGCGCCGGCCGCGGCCTCGTCGAGCACGCGCTCGATCCGCTGCAGCTCGATGAAGTGGTTTCCTGAGCCCACGGAGCCGAGCTGGACGGCTCCACGCTCCCGCGCCCGCGCGGAAACCGCCTCTGAGCCGGCGCCCTCGAGCCGGCCCGACGACTCCGTGTGCTCGACGTCGTCCTGGGTGCCGATCCCATGCTCGAGCAGCGCGCGCGGGCCGTCCACGAGCACGCGGTCCAGCGCGCCGCCGCGCAGCTCCAGCGCCCCGCCGGGACCGGTTCCGGTGGGGGCGCGGCGGAAGATCTCGTGCACGAGCGACTCCTTTCGGCGGCCGAGCTCCTCGGCGCTGACGGGAAGAGCCAGAAGGCGCACGCCGCAGTTGATGTCGTAGCCGACCCCTCCCGGGGAGACGACACCATCGGCCGCATCGGTCGCGGCGAGTCCTCCGACGGGGAAGCCGTAGCCCTGGTGGATGTCGGGCATCGCGATCGCCGCGCCGACGATCCCCGGGAGCGTGGCGACGTTCTCGAGCTGCTCGAGGGAGCGGTCGTCGCGGATTGCGTCGATGATCTCCCGGTCGGCGAAGAGCCGTGCCGGGACCCGCATGTCCCTCCGCTCGGAGGCGGGGATCTCCCACGTCGTCTCATCGATTTGTCTCAGCGTCGTCATCTCGGCCCCGGGGGCGATCAGACGTCGAGAACGACCGTGGCACGCCACGTCCCGTCGCGCTCGGCCATCTCGAGTCGATGGTAGGTCACCGCCTTCACCAGGTGGGGTGGATCGGCGCGCCTCCCGCCCACGATCGCGTCCAAGTCAACCGCGCTCCCGGACGAGCTGATCGAGAGCTCGTCCACCCGCTCCGGGACGAACCCCTCCGTCTCGGCGAGGAACGCGAGCTCGCTCAGCCATTCCGCGAGCAGGGTGGGGCGGTCGGGCGCGCTGGCGTGCAGCTCGTGTCGCGTGGCCTCGCCACCGTCCTCGTCGATCCGTTCCACGAGCAGCGCCGCGAGGGCCACGAGCGCCTCACGAAACACGCCCTCCTCTGAGCCAGCCTCGAGCCGCAGCTCGAGCTCTCCCGTGTGGTCGACCCAGCGATGCATCGGGGGGGATTTTCGCGCTATAGGCTGCTCACGTGGCCGAGATTCCGCAGGGCGAGCTCCCCTCACGCTACGGCGGCCGCTTCTTCACCGAGGGGGTCCCGGAGGCGAAGTTCCCGGAGGAGGGAATGCCGCCGCAGGACGCCTACCAGCTGCTGGTCGAGGAGCTGGAGATGGACGGTGACCCGAGCCGGAACCTCGCGACCTTCGTCACCACGTGGATGGAGCTCCCGGCACACAAACTGATCGCCGAGAACCTGCACCGGAACTTCATCGACCACCCCGAGTACCCGCGCACCGCGGAGATCGAGCGGCGCTGCATCCGGATGCTGGCCGACCTCTTCCACGCGCCCGGCGAGACGACAGGCGCTCGCTGCCAGGGGTCCTCGGAGGCGATCATGCTCGGCGCCCTGGCCCAGAAGTGGCGGTGGCGCAAGCAGCGAGAGGCCGCAGGCACGAGCAACCCGAACCTCGTGTTCGGGGCCGACGTCCATGTCGTTTGGGACAAGTTCTGCCGCTACTTCGACGTCGAGCCGCGCCAGATCCCGCTGCGGCCCGGCCACTACATCGTCGATCCGGATGAGATCGAGGCCCAGATCGACGAGAACACGATCGGGGTCGTGGCGGTGCTGGGGACCACGTTCACGGGGCAGGCGGGAGACGTCGAGGGGATCGACAAGATGCTTCGCACGGTCCGCAAGGAACGGGACCTCGACGTACCGATCCACGTCGACGCGGCGAGCGGCGGGTTCGTGTGGCCGTTCCTCTACCCGGAGGAGGAGTGGGACTTCCGGCTCGAGCACGTGCGCTCGATCAATGTCTCCGGGCACAAGTTCGGGATGGTGTACCCCGGGATCGGTTGGCTCGTGTTTCGCGAGACCGCCGACCTACCCGAGGAGCTCGTCTTCTACGAGGACTATCTGGGCGAGAAGGACGCGACGTTCACGCTCAACTTCTCGACCGGGAGCGCGGTGATGCTCGGCCAGTACTACAACTTCTGCCGCTTCGGGCGGAGCGGCTACAGGGAGATCATCGAGGCGATGGAGCGAAACGCACGCTTCCTCGGCGACCAGCTCAAGAAGGGCGGGCGGTTCGAGCTCGTCGGGGAGGGGGAGCCCCAGCTACCGCTCGTGTGCTTTCGGCTCGTGGGAGAGACCGCTTACGACGAGGTCGACGTCGCCGCGCAGCTCGCGGCGGAGCGCGGGTGGATGGTGCCCGCGTACGAGCTGCCGCCGAACGCCCAGGACGTCATGGTGATGCGGGCGCTCGTCAAGGAGAACGTCAGCCACACGGGCGCTCGCACCCTCGCCGACGATCTCGAGCGCGCGTGCGCCACCCTGGACACGAAGGGCCCGCTGCATTCCGACGACCGCCGCCGCGTGCGGGCGAACATCGGCGGCACGTGAGCCGACGGTCGCGCATCCTCGGCGCATGACCAGGGTCCAGTACTACTGCGCGAGCTCGCTCGACGGCTTCATCGCCGAGGCCGACGACACGATCGAGTGGCTGACGGGATTCACGGGCAGCCCCTACGAGGGAGGCGAAGGAGCCGAGCCGATCGAGGGTGGCTACGACGACTTCTACAGCGGGGTTGGCGCGCTGGTGAGCGGCTCGGTCACCTACGAGTTCGTCCTCGGTCACCGGGAGAAAGGGGGCGAGTGGCCGTACAAGGGGAAGCAATGGTGGGTTCTGAGCTCACGCGATCTGCCGGTCCCCGAGGGCGATGGCGTGAAGGTGCGGATCGTCGATGCCGCCGTCCCTGAGCTCCTCGACGAGATGGTCGCGTCGGCCGGCGACGGAAGCCTGTGGGTGGTCGGCGGGGGCAACGTGGCCTCGCAGTTCGCCGACGCCGGTCTGCTCGACGAGGTGCTAGTGACGGTCATCCCCGTCGTGCTCGGGGAGGGAAAGCCGCTGTTCGACCGCCGGCTCCCCGGCGGGGAGATGCGCCTCACGGGGGTGTTCCCGCGGAAGACGGGGATGGTGGAGCTGCGGTACGAGATCGAGCGCGGCTAGACTCGCGAACGTCGATGCGCCGGTACGGGAGGAGATACGGGGTGCTGCTCGCCGGTGTCGTCGCCGCGCTCGCCCTCGGAGCCCCGGCGGCGCTTGCCGCGAAGGGCAAGCCCACGCGGGCTGCGACGTTGAACCTGTACGTCGGCTCGGACGTCGCGCAGGCCGTCGTGGCCCCTGACGTCCCGGCGCTCGAGGCAGCCGCCGGAACGATCTACGAGGAGGTCGTGGCATCGAACCCGCGCGATCGGATCAGGATCCAGGCAAAGCTGATCAAGAGGCAGAGACCCGACGTGCTCGGCCTTCAGGAGGTCGAGACCGTGTACCAGGGCCCGAAGGACGATCCCGCACCGGCGACGGATCCGGTGTTCGACTTCAGGCGGCTTCTGCTGAAGCAGCTACGGAAGAAGGGGGCTCCGTACAGGGTGGCGTCCGAGGTCGAGAACGTCGATGTCGAGGTTCCCACCGATCAGGGCCTCGACGTGCGCCTCGTGGACCACGACGTGCTGCTCGTCCGCAAGGGGCGCGACGTCAAGGTCCAGCAGACGGGCGGGGCCAACTTCCAGACGAAGCTCGAGGTCCCGCTCGCGGGCGGGGCGTTCGGGACGCTGGCGATCCCGCGAGGTTACGTGGACGCCAACGTGAAGATCCGAGGCCGCAAGCTGCACGTCGTCAACACCCACCTCGAGGCGTTCATCGCCGGGCCTCGGAACGCGCAGGCCACCGAGCTGCTGGCGGCGGGCGGCCCGCTGGAGTCGAGCCGTCCGGTGATCCTGCTCGGCGACCTCAACTCCGCACCGGACGGGACCTCGAGCGGAGACTCGGCCGAGGCCTACGCCATGATGCTCGCCGCCGGTTTTGTGGACCGCGGCGTGACCCAGGACACGTGCTGCTGGGACGCGAACCTGCTCGGCGGCGCGTTGACCACTCGGATCGACCACGTTCTCGTCAAGCCGGGGGCGAGGGGGACCGGCGCGAAGCGGACAGGGGCCGAGAACTCCCCGCTGACCGCGGCGGGCCAGCTCCCGTCTGATCACACCGGCGTGTTCAGCCGCCTGCGGTTCCCGTAAGCCTGCCCTCGGCCTCGAGGGTGTCGCGAAGGCCCTGCTCGAGGCCGCGCGGCGAGTAGTCGAGCCGCTCGATCGCCTTGTCGTGCTTTGCCCAGTAGGTCACGCCGTCGGCGGCGCTGATCAGCTCGGACAGGTTGGGCGGCTGGCCCATCAGCTTGCCGACCACGGGCCCGATCGGCGTCATCGCCTTGAGCACGGACGTCGGCATCGCCCGCTTCGGAGCCCTCTTGCCGGCCACCCGTGCCAGCGTCTCGAGCGACTCCCGCATCGTGGTGATCTGGCCGCCCAGGACGTAGGCCTCGCCGATCTCGCCCTTGTCGAGCGCGAGGAGAACACCGGTCGCGACGTCGTCGACGTGGACCATGTTGAAGCCCAGGTCGGGGAAGGGGATCAGTGGCATGCGGCCGGCGAGAAACTGGTTGATCTGGTTGCCGATCGCGGAGTGGTCGTCGGGCCCGTAGACGCCGCCCGGCTGCACGATCACGCACGGAAGGCCCTCGTCGTCGATCAGGCGTTGCGCGATCTGATGCGCCTTCACCTTCGTCTCCTCGTAGTAGGAGGTGAAATCGTCGCCGGTGTGGCGGTAGGTCTCGTCGACGACTCGGCCGTGCGTGTTTCCGAATGCGCCGACGGTCGAGATGTAGACGACCCGCGGTATCTTCTCGTCGAGCGCCGAGCGAAGCACATGCTCGGTGCCGAGCACATTGGCCTCGTACATCGCCGGGTGCTCGTCCTTCGGGATCCCGACCTCGTACACCGCCGCGCCATGGATCACGGCGTCGCATCCGCGCACCCCGTTGCGGATCGCCGGCTCGTCGGACAGGTCCCCCTCGACCAGGTCGGCGCCGATATCGCGAAGCTTTCGGCCCTTGTCGGGGTTTCGCACGAGCGCCACGACCTCGTCGCCCCGGTCGAGGAGCTTGCGCACCACGTGGCCGCCGATGAACCCCGTTCCTCCGGTGACGAAAACCTTCACGCGGAAGCGAAGCCTACACTTGTAGAAGTGCAACGCACCCGCCACGGCAGGACCACGGAGACGCGCTACGGCGGGGACGGGGCGGGGGTTTCGAATCCGCGTGCCCGCCAGCGCGCGCTGGCGATCGGCGTGATCCCGCAGGCAAACGGCGCCGACGGCGAGCATCTCGCGGAGCTGAAGGAGCTCCTGCGCACGGCCGGGGTGGCCACCGCGGGCGAGCTCGCGCAGCGGCGAGAGCGGCCCGATCCCGACCGCTACCTGGGGCGAGGCAAGCTCTCGGAGCTGAAGCGGGCGCTCCGCGAGCACGACGCGAACCTCGTGGCGTGCGACGACGAGCTCGCCCCGCGCCAGGAGCGAAACCTCGAGGCGGCGCTCGGGGTCCCGGTGATCGACCGCACCGCGGTGATCCTCGACATCTTCGCCGACCATGCACGGAGCGCCGAGGGAAAGCTCCAGGTCGAGCTCGCCCAGCTCGCGTACAACCTTGCCCGGATGCGGGGGCTGTGGACGCACCTCGAGCGGCTCGGGGCGGGACGGATGGACGGCGGGATCGGCACCCGGGGACCGGGCGAGTCCCAGATCGAGACCGACCGCCGCCTCGCGCGCGACCGGATCGCGACCCTGCGCCGGCGCCTCCGGGGCCTCGAGCGCAACCGCGGCCTGATGCGCTCCTCGCGCGAGGAGGGATACCTCCCCACGGTCGCGCTCGCCGGGTACACGAACGCCGGCAAGTCGACGCTGCTGAACGCGCTCACCGGATCCCACGTCGGGGTGGGGGAGAGGCTCTTCCACACGCTCGACCCGACGACGCGGGCCTTCGAGCACGATGGCCGCCGCTACCTGATGACCGACACGGTCGGGTTCATCCGCAAGCTGCCCCACCAGCTCGTCGAGGCGTTCAAGGCGACGCTCGAGGAGACGACGCTCGCCGACCTGATCGTCCACGTCGTCGACGCCTCGGAGCCGGTCGAGCGCCGCGCGGAGTCGATCGCCGCCGTTGACTCGGTGCTGGACGAGATCGGCGCGGGGGGCAAGCCCCGGGTGCTTGCGTACAACAAGGCCGACCTCCTCGGCGACGAGGAGCGCCGTGACCCTGGGATCGGCGAGTCCGACGCCGTCGCGATCTCGGCCGAGACCGGCGAGGGCATCGATTCACTGCTCGACTGGATCGAGGCGGCGTTCGCCGACCGGCTCGAGCTGGTCGAGCTCCTGGTCCCCTACTCGGCGGGCGGGCGCATGTCCGAGCTCCATCGGATCGCGGGCGACCTGGAGCGCGACGACCGTCCCGAGGGGGTGCTGGTCAGGGCGCGCATCCCGACCGCGCTCAGCCACCGCTTCGCCGAGTTTGCGGTGAACGGCGACGAGGCCAGGCGCCTCGACGGTAACCCGGACGAGCAGCGAGACTAGGCTCCTCGTCACTGTGGAGCTTCGCGTAGCGCGTCTGCGAGACGAGGCCCGGCTTCCGACCCGCGCCCACGAGGGCGACGCCGGCTTCGACCTCCACGCCGCCGAGCCGGCGAGGATCGCGCCGGGCGAGCGCAAGAGCGTCGGCACCGGGCTCGCGGTCGCGATCCCCCCCGGTCACGCCGGGCTGGTCCTGCCGCGCTCCGGGCTGGCGAGGCGCCACGGGATCACGATCCCCAACGCACCCGGACTGATCGACTCCGGCTATCGGGGCGAGCTCACCGTGCTGCTGCTCAACGCGGACCGGTCGGAGGCCTTCGAGATCTCACCCGGCGACCGGATCGCGCAACTCGTCGTCTCGCCGGTCGCGGAGGTCGAGCCGGTCGAGGTTCGGGCCCTCGGCGAGACCGAGCGTGGCCTTGCGGGGTTCGGGTCCTCGGGGCGGTAGCCGGCGTCAGGCGTGAACGTCGCGCCGATCCTCGACCCCGAGGGTGATACCAGCCAGGATGACGGCGTACAGGGCGAGCAGCGAGATCGCGGAGCCGAACAGGGGCTGGTTGCTCTGCAGGTTGTCCGGATCGAGGAGGGTCTGCGAGACGGCGCTCGTCGAGTACTCGCTGTAGAAGCTAAACGAGCCGAGAAGGGGGTCGATGACGAACAGGAGCCCGAACGCGATCCCCACCCCGAGGGCGGGGGAGCGCGCGAGCGTGCCGATCATCACGCCGAGGATCGAGAAGCCCACGTATCCGATCATGATCCCGACGGCGTAGTGGACCGCGTCGCCGAAGCCGGCGTTCCAGCTCCCCTCCCCGAACGCGAACCAGATCGCGGCGATCAACCGTCCGAGCGGCACCGAGAGCAGTCCGAGCGCCAGCGCAACCCCCGCGACGACGATCGCCTTCGCGGCCAGCACGCGCCATCTCCCCGGCGTCACCGTGTAGGTCGTGGTGATCGATTTCTGCGAGTACTCGGCGGCCGTCGCCGTGACACCGAGGACGACGACGAGTATCAGGGTCATGCTCGAGCCGCTCATCACCCCCAGGGCCAGCTCCTCCGAGGAGTGGTCCTTCACCGTGACAAGGGCGACGACGGCCAGCCCGATCGTGAACCAGGTCGAGCGCAGGCTGCGCAGCTTGATCCACTCGGCGGCGATCTGGCGGGCCATCAGCGCCCCTTACCCTGGGTCAGCTCCATGTAGCGGTCCTCGAGCGAGCGGTGCTCGGCCTCGAGGTCGCTCAGCGCCACTCGGGCCTCGAGTGCGATCTCGCCCACCCGCGCGGCGCTCAGGCCCCGTGATCCGAAGCTCCTCGCCGTCGCGGCTGACGCGGGCGTTGCCGTCGCGCTCGATCGCGCTCTCGAGCTCGGCCGACTTGGGCGACCGGGCGATCACGATCCGCTCGCCGGCGTCCGCCTCGGCGAGCGAAAACTCCCTCACCAGTGCCCCCTCCGCGATCACCTCCGCGACGTCGACCGTCTCCTGGACCTCCGAGAGGATGTGGCTTCAGAGCATCACGGTTTTGCCCCGGTCGTGGGCGAGGCCGCGGAGCGTGTCGCGGAGTCACTTCAAGCCCGCGGGATCGAGCCCGTTGCCCGGCTCGTCGAGGATCAGCACGTCGGGGTCGCCGAGCAGTGCCTGGGCGAGCGACAGCCGTTGGCGCATCCCCAGCGAGTACGCGCCGACGTGGCGATTGGGCGCGTCCGCGAGCCCGACGGACTTCAGCACCTCGGCGATCCGGGTCGCGGGGATTCCCGCCGCCACGGCGGTGGCATGGAGGCTCGCGTGCGCGGAGCGGCGATCGTGGAAGGCGCCGCCCGCGAGCACCGCGCCGACCGTCCCGGCCGGGTCCTCCAGCGCGTGGAACGGCTTCCCGGCGATCCTTGCCTCGCCCCCGTCGGGCCGCGCGAGCCCGAGGACCATGTCGATCGTCGTCGTCTTGCCGGCCCCGTTGGGCCCCAGGAACCCCGTCACCTCGCCGGGCTTCGCCGTGAAGGTGAGGCCGTCGACGGCCTTCACGTGGCGATAGCGCTTGTGGAGGTCCTCGACCTCGATCACGGCCGGCGCATCCTGTGTGCTCAGCTTCGCCCGGCGGCGAGCCGAGCCGACTCGTGCGCGGCGGACTCGAGCCCGTCGTCGAGCGGCGCCAGCTCCGGCTCCGCGCCGGTGCGGCGCGCAAGCGCGAGCTGGATCAGCCGGTCGGCGAGCCACGCGTTCTTGGGCAGCAGCGGGCCGTGGAGGTAGGTGCCGAGCATGTTGCGGCGCCGCACGCCCTCGTGCCCGTCCCTGCCGTTGTTCCCGTGCCCGCTGAGCACCCGGCCAAGCGGCACCGCGTCCTCCCCGAGGTAGGTGCGTCCACCGTGGTTCTCGAACCCCGCGACGAGCCTCGGTCCGCCACCGAGGTCGATCTCGATCGAGACGTTCCCGATCAGGCGCGGGCCGGGCTCCCTCACCGTCTCGAGGTCGGCGAGGCCGAGGCCCTCGATCCGCTCGTCCCCGACCCGGTATCCGTGGCCGAGGAGCTGGTAGCCACCGCACACCGCGAGCACGGCCGCGCCGTCCTCGACGGAAGCGGCGAGCGCGTCGCGCTTCGACTCGACCATGTCCGCGGCGACTAGTACCTGGTCGCGGTCCTGCCCGCCTCCGATGTAGATCAGGTCGTGATCGGCGGGGTCGAACCGCTCCCGGAGTCCCGACGCGGCGTAGGAGAACCCGATCCCCCGCCACTCGCACCGCCGGCGCAGGAAGAGGATGTTCCCGCGGTCGGCGTAGATGTTCATCAGGTCGGGGTACAGCGCGAGCAGCCTGAGCTCGGACATCAGGACACCTCGAAGACGCAGACGGTGGAGCCGACGTGCCACTCGGTGTCCGGGATCTCACGCCTCCCCGCGGGGCCGAGGCCGGCGGCACGGGCCTCGACCTCGAGCGCGGCGGGGGAGAGGGGAGCGAGCTGGGTTATGTCAACTTCCTCGGCGAGCTCGCCACCCGGCGACACGGCCTGGCGAAGCCTCTCGATGGTGACGCTCCGAGCGTCTCGGCGGAGCGCGAGCGGGAGGCTGGAGTAGAGCCATCCGTCGAGCTCGCGCACGTCCGGGAGCGGGGCGGCACCGTCGCGGTCGCCGGCCGCGGCGGAGGCCGGGAGCCGCTCGGGATCGACGACCGCGGCCGCGAACACCCCGTCGCGATCGAGGTGGGCGGCGACGGCGGCGAGCATCGCGGCGCGATCGCGCTCACCGGAGAGAAGCTGGACGAGCTGCATCGGGGCGATCGCGAGCGCGAAGCTCTCGCCGAGGTCGAAGCCGGCAGCGTCGGCGACCACGGCTCGCATCGGGAGCCCCTCCGCGCGCGAGCGGGACTCGAGCTCGGCGGCGAGCCCGCGGTCGACGTCGAGCCCCACGACCTCGTGGCCCCGCCCCGCGAGGCGAAGCGCGACCCGCCCGGTGCCGCAGCCCAGCTCGAGGATCGGCCCGTTCGCGGCCGCCGCGAGCTCCTCCCACAGCGGCAGGTCGGCTGCGTAGGAGCCGCACTCGAGGTCGTGCCACGCGACGGCGGGCGCGATCACCGCCAGAACTCCGGCGCGAGGTCCCGGTCTGCGAGCAGGTTGCGGAGCTCGAGCAGCGCCGTGTAGGTGGGAAGCGCGAACAGCCGCCCACGCGCCCGGCCGACGGCGCGATCGAGCGATGCGCGGACGTCGGGCTCGACCTCGATCGCGTCCGTGTCCCAGCCCGCGTACTTGAGCCGCAGGGCCATCTCGGGAGCGCGCGTCCCGGCGCAGATCGCCGAGCGAACCGCTCCGTCGAGGAGCTCGAAGTCGGCGTCCCAGATCCACGACACGTCGCGCCCGTCCGCGATCCTGTCGTTCAGTCCCAGCCACAGGTCGATGCCCTCCTCGCCGCTCTCGAGGCGCAGCGTGCGCAGGACCTCGTTCGTTCCGGCGGGGTTCTTGATCAGCAGGATCGACACCGGGACGCCGGAGACGTCGATCGTCTCGACACGGCCGAACACCGCCGTCATCCCCTCGAGCCCGCGGCCGATCGCGTCGAGTCCGACGCCGAGCCGCTGTGCCGTCGCGATCGCTGCGACCGCGTTGTATACGTTGTAGAGCCCGGGGAGGGGGAGGTGGGCCCGAACCTCTCCCCGAGGCGTGCGCACCGCGATCATCGAGCCGCCCATCCCCTCGAGCACAACCTCCGTCGCGGCGACGTCGGGGGGCGGCCGGTCGGCGTCGCAGTTCGGGCACGAGTAATGGCCGAGATGGCCGACGAACGCGCGCTCGTAGGTGTACGGGGCGCCGCATCGCCGGCAGTGCTTGGCGTCGTGAGCGTGCTCGAGCTCGGAAAGGGCGTTTCGCGGGTCCTCGATCCCGAAGTAGCTCACCCCGTCGCGGGGCCGCCCCTCGCGATCCCTGCCGGCGTCGGCGACCAGCGGGTCGTCTGCGTTGAGCACGAACCGGGTCGTCCCCGCGCGATTCTCGACCAGGGCAGCCCACTCGTCGGCGAGGCGCTCCAGCTCGCCGTAGCGGTCGAGCTGGTCCCGGAACAGGTTCCCGAGCACGATCATCCGCGGCTCCAGCTCCGCCGCGACCGTGGGCAGCCACGCTTCGTCGACCTCGAACAGGCCCTCGGAGCCGCTCTGCTCCAGGAGCGCCGTGGCGACTCCCCAGCTCATGTTCGAGCCGGCTCGGTTGTGGACCGGGATCCGGCCGTCCGCGCGCAGGATCGCCGCGATCATGCCCGCCGTCGTCGTCTTCCCGTTCGTCGCGCTGACGATCGTGGAGCCGTCCACGAGCGAGGAGGAGAGGCGGGCGAGCGCGTCGGGTGCGAGCCGCAGCAGCAGGCGTCCGGGAAGCGTGGTTCCGCCGCCGCGCCCGCTTCGCCGGCTGATCGCACCGGTCGCGCGTGCGAGCGCGACTTTCGGTCCGAAGGCAAGATCACCCCCGCGACGTGCTCCGCTGCCGCGTCCGCCGTCGAGGGGCTTCTCAGCCTTCACGGCTCAGGTCGCCGGCGGCGCGATCACGCCCAGCGCCCGGGGCAGTACGCGCACCGTGACCGGAAGGTCGACGAGGTGGTCACCGTCGGCGTACACCGCGAACTGCCGGTCGGCTCTGATCTCGACCTCGGCGGCGCGCAGGATCGTCACCTCCTCGTTCTCTGCGTGCGTGCCCTTGAACACCTTCGGGAGGTTAGCCAGGAAGCGCAGCTTTCCAACCTGGCCCGTCATCACGACGTCGAGCCGGCCGTCGTCCAGCTCCGCATCGGGCGCGACGAGCATCCCGCCGCCGTACGCCCTGTTGTTGGCGACCGCAACCGAGTAGCCGCTGAACTCGTGCTCGCTGCCGTCGAGCGAGACGGTGAATCGGGCTGGGCGCCACGCCGCAAGGGCGCGCAGGGCCGCGTACAGGTAGACGAGGTTGCCGCGGATCAGCTCCGCCTCGTTCGCGATCCGGTTGGCGTCGGAGTCGAACCCGCAGCTCGCGATCCCGAGGAAGCGATGGCCGTTGACCTCCCCGACGTCGATCCGGCGGACGTTCCCCGCGGCGAGGACGTCGGCGGCGCCGTCGACCTCGGTCGGGATCCCGAGCACGCGCGCGAGGTCGTTCCCCCGCCCGCCCGGGACGATCCCCAACGACACGTCGCCACCGGCGAGCACCCCGCCGATCTGGCCGATGAGCCCGTCGCCGCTCATCACTACCGGTATCTCGCCCGTGCTCGCCGCCTCGCGAGCCTCGTGGATCGCGTGCTCCAGCGCCTCGGTGGTGACGGTGCGATGGGCGATCCCACGGGCCCGGAGCGCTTGCTCGACCTCGGGGAGCCGTTTCCGCGCCCGCCCACCGCCGGCCGACGGGTTGACCAAGAGCAGGTGGCGCCGCCCGCCGTTCATGGGCAGAATCTAGCTGTGGAGACGGAGAGCCCGGAGACTCGTTATGCCCGTAGCGGCGAATTCAGCATCGCCTATCAGGTCGTCGGCGAGGGTGAGTTCGACCTCGTCTACGTCCCCGGCCTCGTGTCGCATCTCGAGCTGTTCTGGGAGGAGCCCGCCTACGCCCGCTTCCTGCATCGGCTAGCGTCGTTCAGCCGCCTGATCCTGATCGATCGCCTGGGGACGGGCCTCTCCGATCGCCTGCCCCCCAACGAGGCGTCGACGTACGAGCAGCGGATGGACGACATCCGCGCGGTGATGGACGCCGTTGGGTCCGAGCGCGCGGCGGTGCTGGGGTGGTCGGAGGGCGCGGCGCTGTGCGCGATGCTCGCTGCGACCTACCCGCAGCGGACGACCGCGCTCGTGATGTACGGGGGAATGCCTCGATTCCTCAGAGACGAGGACTACCCCTGGGGCATGCCGCTGGAGACGGCGGAGGAGTTCATCGACCGCGTGCCGGCTAGCTGGGGGCGGGACGAGGAGCTACTGAGGCTGTGGGCGCCGAGCGTCGCGGACCTGCCGGAGCCGCGACACTGGTTCGCGCGCTTCGCAAGGCTTGCCACCAGCCCCGGCGCCGCCGTGGCGCTGTTTCGGATGACCCGGGACCTCGACGTGCGCGACAT
Organism: Solirubrobacterales bacterium; assembly: GCA_050697195.1. Lineage (GTDB taxonomy): Bacteria > Actinomycetota > Thermoleophilia > Solirubrobacterales > 70-9 > DASPWW01. Next base: position 5,447 of record JBOGZL010000034.1, on the reverse strand, counting down.
CCTGCCCGCGATCCGCGTTCCCACCCTGATCGTTCACCGCACGGGCGACACCTTGATCAACGTCGGGCACAGCCGCTACATGGCCGAGCGGATCCCCGAGGCGAAGCTCATCGAGCTCCCCGGCGAGGACCATCTGTGGTGGTTCGGCGATCAGGACGCGATCGTCGACGAGGTCCAGGAGTTCCTCACCGGCGCCCGAATGGCCCCGGAGCCCGACCGCGTTCTGGCGACGGTGATGTTCACCGACATCGTCGCGTCCACCGAGCACGCGGCCGATCTGGGAGACAGCCGGTGGCGAGAGCTGTTGGAGCGACACGGGTCGCTCGTTCGGCGCGAGCTCGAGAAGCACCGCGGTCGCGAGGTGAAGACCACGGGGGACGGCTTCCTGGCGACGTTCGACGGCCCGGCGCGGGGGATCCGCTGCGCGAGTGCGATCACCGAGGCCGTGCGGCAGCTCGGGATCGAGGTTCGCGCGGGCCTCCACACCGGGGAGTGCGAGCTGATGAACGGCGACGTGGGCGGAATCGCCGTCCACACCGGGGCGCGCGTCTCGGCCGAGGCCGCGCCGGGAGAGGTCCTCGTGTCGAGCACGGTGAAGGACCTCGTCGCGGGCTCGGGGATCGAGTTCGAAGACCGCGGTAGCCGCGATCTGCGGGGCGTGCCGGGTGAGTGGCGGCTGTACGCCGTCAGGTGAGGCGCCGGCGGCCGACCCAGTAGGTCCCGTATTGCACCTCGCCCTTGCTCACCGCGTCGATTTCCCGCCTCGCGAAGCCGCGCTCGAGCACCGAAACGGGGGTGAAGAAGGGGGTGTCGGCGCCCCAGCTCGCGGCGACGATCACGCTCCCTGCGGGGCGCAGCACGCGCGCGATCTCGCCGAAGAAGGGCGGCATGTTGAGCAGCGCCACGAGGTCGAACGAGTCCTCCCCATACGGGAGCGAGGCTGCGTCGGCGACCCTGAACGCGACCCGGCCCTCGGGGTCGAGCCCGATCTTCGCCTGCGCGGAGCGGATCATCTCCTCGGAGATGTCGATCCCGCGCACGCTCGCGCGCGGGAACTCGCGCGCGAGCAGAAGCGCGCCCTCGCCGGTCCCGGTCCCGACGTCGAGGACGCGCTCGGGCTGGTGGGCGACCGCGAGCGCGGCGGCCGAGAGCGCCGCGAGATGGTCGGGGGAGCCGGCGCCGGTGCGCTCGTCCCAGCCCGGCGCGGAGCGCTCGAAGAAGCCTCGCATCGGCCCCCGGAGGATCGGCCACAGCCACGGCGCCCTGACCAGCGCGTCGTTCAGCGCCCGGCCGATCACACGAACTCGCTTCGGCGGCCGGCTGCGATCGCTCGACTCCATCACCGGCCATCTTCCCAACCCGCTAGTTTGGCCGCCCGGTGCGGACTCGAGCAGCCCTCCTCATCGCCCTCGCTCTCGCCTCCGGCGCGTTCGCCACGTGTGGGGGAGGGGACGACGGAGAGGAGCCGAGCGTGACGCTGCCGGAGGGATGCGAGTCGGTCGAGGCGGCCGGACCGAAGGACGTGAAGCTCGACAGGCCGAAGCGCCTCGATGCCCCGCAGAGCGGCGAGGTCGCGACGGTGGAGACGAGCTGCGGCGAGTTCGAGATCGAGCTCGACACCCGCTCGTCGCCCAAGACCACGGCCTCCTTCGCCCACCTGGTAGAGGAGGGGGTGTACGACGGGACCGCGTTCCATCGCATCGTCCCCGAGTTCGTGGTCCAGGGCGGCGACCCGCTCGGGGACGGGACCGGTGGCCCCGGCTACTTCGTCGACGAGCCGCCACCGCCGGACACGGAGTACACGCGTGGGACGGTGGCGATGGCCAAGAGCCAGGTGGAGCCGCCGGGACGCTCGGGGAGCCAGTTCTTCGTCGTCGTCGCGGCGGACGCGGGGCTCCCGACGGACTTCGCGGTGCTCGGTGAGGTCGGGAGCGGGCTCGACGTCGTGGAGCGGATCGCGGAGCTCGGCGACACGGCTGCCGGTCAGGAGGGGGCGCCGCGTGCACCCGTGGTGATCGAGAGGATCACGCTCGGGGGCGGATAGCGATGGCCAAGGTCGGCGTCGGCGATCGCGCACCGGAGTTCGAGCTACCCGGGACGGAGGGGCGCGAGTACCGCTTGTCGGACTACCGCGGCACGTGGGTGATCCTCGCCTTCTACCCCGGCGACTTCACGCTCGTATGCACGCGGCAGTTCTGCTCCTACCGCGACGGGGCCGACCGCCTCGACCAGCTCGGCGTCCAGGTATTGGGGATCTCATCCCAGAGCGTGGCCTCGCACGACCGCTTCGCCGCCAAGCACGAGCTCACGGTGCCGCTGCTCGCGGATGAGGAATGCGAGGTGATCGGCGCGTACGGCGTCCGCGGCCCCGGCGGGCTGGTGCGGCGCTCGATCTTCATCGTCGATCCAGACGGGGTGATCCAGTATCGGCGCGTGGCGCTGCTCGGCCTCCACTACGAGGACATCGACGACCTCGGCAAGGCGCTGGCGTCGGTCCGGCGCTGAACCTCGCCCGCCGCGGGGCTCGGGCGCGGTAGCGTGCGCGCATGGAGGGTGTGCGCGGACTGCTGCTCGACCTGGACGGCGTCCTGTACGTGGGAGACGACGTGGTGGAGGGCGCCCAGGAGGCGGTGGCCGCCCTGCGCGAGACCGGGCTGGGCCTGCGCTTCGTCACCAACACGACCGAGCGCTCGAGGGCGCAGACCCTGGAAAAGCTCGAGCGGCTCGGGTTCGAGCTCGCCGCCGAGGAGCTGGTCACACCGGCGGCGCTCGCGCGGCGACACTGCATCGACGCCGGCCACCGCACGGTGGCGCTGATCATGAACGAGGCGGTGAAGCGGGACTTCGAGGGGCTCGAGGAGGTCGGCGAGCGCCCCGACGCCGTGATCATGGGCGACCTCGGCGAGGCGTTCGGGTTCGAGATCCTGAACCGCGCCTTCCGGATGGTGATGGACGGTGCGGAGCTGGTCGCGCTGCAGAAGAACCGCTTCTGGCTCACGCCGGATGGCCTCTCGCTCGACGCCGGCCCGTTCGTGGCCGCGATCGAGTACGCGAGCGGCACCGAGGCGGTGGTGGTCGGCAAGCCGTCGCGCTCGTTCTTCGAGCTCGTGCTCGAGGACCTCGGCGCGGACCCCGCGAGCGCGGCGATGGTCGGCGACGACGTCGAGACCGACGTCCGGGGCGCGATGCGGGCGGGGCTCACGGGGATCCTCGTCCGGACGGGCAAGTACCGCGAGGACTTCGTTCAGGCCTCGGGGGTCGAGCCGACCGCGACGGTCGACTCGATCGCCGACGTCCCCGGCCTGCTCGGGCGCTGAGCGAATGTCGGCGTGGGATTCCGACTCTCGTCCGTTCACGGTCGAGCGCGACGGGCAGACGCTCGCCGCGGAGGCGATCGGCGAGGGGCCCGCGGTCGTCCTCCTGCACGGGATAACGGCGAGCCGGCGCTACGTCGTCCACGGGTCGAAGCTGATCGGGCGCAGGGACCTGCGCGCGATCGCGTTCGACGCGCGCGGCCACGGGGATTCCAGCCCGGCGGAGGATCGAGCCGGCTACACCTACGCGGAGATGGCAGCCGACCTCGGCGCGGTGATCGACGCCGACGCGGCGCGGGGCGCCGTGGTTGCGGCGGGGCACTCGATGGGCGCCCACACCGTCGCCGCGTACGCGTTGCGGAATCCGGCGCGGCTCGCGGGCGTGGTGTTGATCGGGCCCGCGTACCCGGGCATCCCGCCCTCCGCCGAGTCGCTCGCGGCCTGGGACGCGCTCGCCGACGGGCTCGAGAGCGGCGGGGTGGACGGGTTCCTGGCCGCGTACGGGGCCCAGGGCCTGAACCCGGAGTGGCGCGACACCCTGATCCGGATCACCCGCGAGCGCCTGCTCACCCACCGTCACCCGGAGGCCGTGGCGGACGCTCTCCACGAGGTCACCCGCGACGTTCCCTTCGACGGGCTCGACGAGCTCGAGTTCCTCGATCTTCCGGCGCTCGTGGTCGCGAGCCACGACGAGGCCGATCCGGGCCACCCGTACTCACTCGCCGAGGAGTACGCGGCACGGCTCCCGGACGCGCGTCTGATCAGCGAGGACGACGGCCAGTCCCCGCTCGCGTGGCAGGGAGGACGCCTGTCGCGGGAGATCGTGCGGTTCTGCGAGCAGCCGGATGTAGCCGAGCGGCTGCGAGCGTAGTTATGGAAACCAGCCGGCAGGGCGGCATACGTATGCTTCCTGCGCGCATGGCGATCGACGAGGGACACGCGATTCACTACACGGCGGTCGAGCGCGGGACGCCGGTGTACGCCTCGGACGAGGTCCGGGTCGGAAAGGTCGACGAGGTCGTCGACAACTACCGCGAGCACATCCTCGACGGGATCGTGCTCGAGGACGGCAACGGCGATCTGCGGTTCGCGGATGGCCCCGAGGTGCAGAGAACGTTCGAGCGCGCCGTGTACCTCAACATCACCTCGGAGGAGGCCGCCGAGCTGCCCGCACCGGAGAAGGCGCCGGGGATGTTTCGCCCACGACGCTCAGGGGGGAAGCTGGGACGCCTGTTCGGGGGAGGCTGGAAGCGGCAGTAGGCGCGCGAGGGCCCGCGAGTCGGCGCTGTGGCCGCTCTCGGGCACGAAGTTGACATAAGCGCCGTTCTAGTGCGCAGGGTCCGAGCGCCGACCGCGGTCGTCGAGATGTCGGACAAAGAGCCGGCTCGCGATCAGCTCCTGCGCGAGCGGCTCGATCCGGACGGCGTCCGGGCCGCCGGCGGCGAGGGCGCCCTGCCAATGACGCCTAATCTCCATCCATACATAACTGCATCGACGGAGGTCCACGAATGAGGCTCCCGAACACCGCGCACACCTCCCGGCCCTGGCGCATCCACGAGCTCACCCCCGACTTCCAGCTCGAGGACGTGTGGGCGCTGCCGACGCCCGGCGGCCCGGATGACCTGCCCCGACTGGTGCGGCACATCGCCTCGGGCGACCCGTCGCAGGAGTGGTCGCAAGGGCCCGCGCGGGCGCTGTGGAAGCTCCGCTGGAAGGTCGGCGAGGTGCTCGGTTGGGACCGCCCGGACGCCGGTGTCGGCTCCAGGGTGCCGACGCTGCGGGAGCGCTTGCCCGCAGACCTGCGCGACGTCCCGCCGGGCCCGGACTTCGACACCCTCCCCTTCACCTCGATCTACCTCCTCGGCGACGAGTTCGCCGCGGAGATCGCCAACCGGACCGTGCACAGCGTGATGCACATCGGCTGGGTCTCGAACGGGACCGGCGGCTACCGCGGCCAGATGGCCGTCCTGACAAAGCCGAACGGGCGGCTGGGGGCCGCCTACATGGCCGCGATCAAGCCGTTCCGTCACCTGATCGTCTACCCGAAGATGCTGCGAGACATGGAGCAGGAGTGGCGAGCGATCGCCGCCGATCCGACACCGGCGCACGGCTGAGGAGTCGATCGGGGCGACC